>NZ_JBFAJY010000066.1:0-20901 GCF_040655445.1 Streptomyces sp. NPDC050423 | reverse complement strand
CAAGCGAATCACGAACACTTGACCGGCAACGATGCCCCAACGTCACCCCATCGAGCGATGACAAGCCGGGCATAAGATCGCGTACCGCACTCTGACGCAGCGCGTCGTAGGACAGTGCGAAGGCGGCCACGGCCAGCAGCGACACGCCCGTGCGGATCGCGGTGGCCAGTGGCAGTGGGGCAGACGGTGCCGCGGTGATGGCGGGGGAGGACAAGGGGAAATGCTCCAGAGTGCGGGGTGCGGCTGAGGTGGCTCTGAGGGCGGGGGACCCGTCACGACTCGTCGCGTGCCTGGTCAGGGCAGGTACGAGTGCGGCGGTAGCGACGAGTCGACTCGTCACCGGATCGCGACTCGTCACCGCCCTGACCTGCGCGGAGACGGGTCGTGACGGGTCGTGCCGGGTCAGGCCCCGGTCGCCGTTTCGGGGGTGGGCTCGGGGCAGTAGCGGGCCCAGGAATCGGCGAACTGCACGCGGGTGAAGCCCTTGGCCTGGACGTTGCCGTGGAAGCGGCGGGTGGCCGAGCTGATGCCGTACTCCCTCAGCAGGAGTTGCAGGCCCCGAGGGGTCAGGCCGTTGGCGGTGTACTCCGCCCAGGGCGTCTCGTCGTCCTGGTTGAGGATGTCGAGGAGTCGGCTGGTGCGGAGCGCCGGCGGGTTGCCTTCAGTGGTGAAGGCGCGGCGGATGTCGGCCAGCAGGCGAATGCCCAGGCTGCTGCGGTCCTGGTCGTGCTCGGCTTCGTGCTTGGCCATGATCTGGCAGGCGGTGCGGGCGAGGCCCGGCCATGCTCCGCCGGCGAGGTCGGCAACGCTCACCAGCGGCTGCCATGTGTCGGCCGCCCGGTCTTCGACCGGCATGGCCGGTGTCAGCTCCATCGCCTCGGCGTGCAGGGGAGTCAGCCAGGCGACGAGCCGGTCACGCAGCGCGTGGAGGGGCGGGGTGTCACGGAAAGTACGGAACTCCGCCACCTTCTCGCCCGGCCTGCGGCGCCGCATCCGGATCACGATCGACCGGTCCATGATCGTGTCCGGCAGGTCGCCAATGCCGGCGAGGGCCGCCATGGCGAACGTGGGGAACTTCGAGACCTCGTGGTTGGGTCCGGAAACCCCGCAGGGTGGGGCGGTTGCGCTGGTGCCCCGCGTTGAGCAGGCCGCGCATCTCCTCGTTCTTCTCCGCGACCTTCGCGGAGCCGAAGAGAGTGTCGGCCTCGTCGACCAGCAGGGTGGGCGGTGTGGCGGTGATCGACCGGAACACCGCGGCGGCCGACGCGTTGACCGTGATCAACGGATCGTGAACGCTCTCGGTGATCACGTCCAGCAGCCGCGACTTGCCGCACCGCTTCGCCGGCCCCACGACGGCCAGTCGAGGAGCGTGCTGCCACGCCGTCTGCAAGTGCGTAGCCGCAACCCACAGGGTCACGGCTGTGAACGCCTCCCCGCTCGGCAGTACGACGTAGCGGCGAATCTGCTCCCGCAGCTCCGCGAGCACCGCCTCGCCCTCGGACGGCGGAGCAGGTTCGGGCTCCTCTGTCGGCGGCGGTACGGGCTCGGCGGGGCGGCCGGGTATGGCCACCGGCGGCCATAGGGCGGCGGTGTTCGGAAGGGATGGCGTGCTCTGGGCGGGATCGTCCATACTGGACATGTAGCTCCTCCGCTTGCGGGCCAATGGGACGGCAATCCCGGCCTCGCAGGTCAGTCGTTCAGGGATGGGCGGCATGAGGTTTGCGCTCTGAGCCCCTCGGTGTTGGGTCACCGGGGGGCTTTTTGTATGTCGGGGGCTGGCTGAAGGCATGCCTCGGCGGATCGGTGCGGTCTGCTGGGGTGCTTTACAGTACCACGGACTATGCGGATCGCATAGCGCTATGCGATCCGCAGAACGGATGCTAATCTTGTTCTATGCCGCACAACCGGCGGTACACGCAGCGAACGGGAGGAGGGGGCGATGCCGGATGACGAGGGAAACCCTGAGGGCGTGCTCCTCAGCGGCGAGGAGAACGCCGCTGTGCGGGTCAAGCTGGAGCGCGAGAAACGCGGCTGGAGCACCACCACGCTGTCCGACCGCATGAACGACGTCGGCTTCGACATGAACCCGTCTGCGGTCTGGCGCATCGAGAACCGCAAGCGTCGGATCAACCTCGACGAGGCCATCGGCTTCGCCGAGATCTTCGGCGTCCCGCTCAGTAACTTCGTCGGGCCGCCCAGCCTGGCGACCATGGGCCGGGCCATGGAACTGATCGACAACGTCGTCGCCGCCTACAGAGCCTCCAACCGTGCCAACCACGAGGCACGGAAGGCCCGCGACCAGCTCGACGCCTATCTCGCCGACCATCCGGACATCCGAGAAGAGGCTGACGTGATGGTCTCCAATGCCATCGCCACCGAACTGATGAAGAGCAACGAAGAGTACGGGCCCGCCTCCGACGCATAGCAGCCCACACCACCTGACGCAGCGGGAACGCAAACCCCCGCTGCGGCCGTCCTGCCCATCCCATCCCTGAACGACACGAGGCCAGGCACGGGGTTGCCGCCCCATCCGCCGGCCGGAACCGGAGCACTCACTTGCGCCCTTCGGCGATACCGCACGCCCCCGTTCAGCACCCGCGACCGCAGGGGGAGGTGACCACTACCGACACCCTCCTCACCGTGGAGCAGGCCGCCGAACGCCTTGGCACCGGCGTGCGCTTCATCCGGCGCCTCATCCAGGAGCGCCGCATCCGCTACGTCAAGCTCGGCAAGCCCGTACGGATCCCCGAGGGCGCCATCGCCGCGTACATCGAGGAGCGCACCGTTCCGACTCTCGGCGACGCGCGTTCCCGTTTCGGGAAGGCCGCCTGATGGCTGCCCCCAAGCCGCAGCGGCGGCGTGAATTCGGCACCGTTCGTCAGCTTCCGTCGGGGCGGTGGCAGACGCGCTACTGGGCTCCGGACGGCAGCCGTCGCACCGCCCCGGGGAGACCTTCGAGACGCGTACCGAGGCCCAGACCTGGCTCACGCTCACCCAGGCCGACATCGAGCGCAAGTACTGGGTTGATCCCGACGCCGGCTCGATCAACTTCGAGACGTACGCCATGAGGTGGGTCGAGGAACGCGGGCTCTCCGCCACCACGGAGGAGCTGTACCGAAGGCTCCTGCGTCTGCACCTGCTGCCCGCATTCGCCTCGGTGAACCTGGATGACATCACGCCGCCGGGCGTGCGCACCTGGCGGGTCGAGCGGCTGGGGGCTACCGGTGCGACGACTGTCGCCAAGTCCTACCGCCTTCTCAAGGCCATCATGGAGACGGCGGCCGACGACGAGCTGATCCGCCGCAACCCCTGCCGGATCAGGGGCGCCGGCAGCGAGAACGCCAAGGAACGCCCGACGGCCACTGTCGAACAGGTCGACGCGCTCGCTGACGCCATGGGACCGAGGTGGCGGCTGATGGTCTACTTCGGCGCCTACGGGCCCATGCGCCCGGAAGAACAGGCCGCCCTCCGGCGCCCCGACGTCACTCTCGAACCTCTCGCGGTCAAGGTCCGTGACGCCGCGCCCGAGCTGACCAGCGGCCGTCGCGTCGAGGGCGACACCAAGTCGGCCGCCGGAAGGCGAACCGTCTTCCTCCCGGCCTTCCTGCACATCGAGGTGAAGCGTCACCTCGACTGGTACGCCGAGAAGGAACCCGACGGGCTCCTGTTCGTCGGGGAGAGGGGCGCCCCCTTCCGCCGGTCCACCTTCGGCCGCAAGTGGCGCAGGGCCCGCGCCCAGGTCGGCCTGCCGGAGGGCTTCCGCTTCTACGACCTCCGCCACACCGGCCATACCCTGTCCACCCAGTCGGGCGCCACGCTCAAGGACACGATGGTCCGCGCCGGCCAGTCCTCGGAGAAGGCGGCCCTGATCTATCAGCATTCTGACGACGGACGTCAGCAGGAGATCGCCAGCAGCATCGACACGCGCGTCTGCGCCGCCCGCGAGAAGGCAGCAGCCATGTAGCCCAGGCGTCTTCGGGGAGCGTGATGCTTCACCAGCGGTGGGGTCCGGTGAAGCATCACGGTGGATCGCACGGGGGTAGCACTCTGGACAGCTGCGTTCCACTTGCCGGCGCCAGCCAGAAGACTCAGGTAGCTGGCCGCGTCAGGTGGCGCCGCCTCTTGGGGCAGGCTACTTACCGGATGGGTGTCCGAACAGTTCGACTCGGGGTGTGAGTCAGGGGCTGAGGTGGTGACGCCGTGAGCGAATACTTAGCAGACTGCTCGGGCGAGGCGGCAGGAATAACGGGGCACTCTTCGCTTTCCGGTAACTTTGGCCAGTTCATCCAAACCGCAGCAGCGCCGCGCAGGCGGTGCTGTTCCAGGGCGATCAGACCCCTGTGCTCCACTGCCGATTGCGCCGGGTGGCGTTCGGTCTGCAGAGAAGGGACAGAAAGTGCGCACGTTCGAAAGTAGGTAGGGGCGGGTGTCGAACTTCCATACCAGTCATAGAGTTCAGGGCGACACGCCATAGCAGTGACAATACTTGCATGTGTCAGCCCGCCGCGGAGTTGGGGTTTCGTAACGCGGTCTCTGGCATTTCGAAGCCTTCGAGCCACTTGTTAACGGCATCTGTTGGCCGAAATTGATCCGCATCTAACTCTCCGATCCGCTTCCACCAGGCCATTTCGTGATCCATCTTCGGAAGTGATGGTTGGTTCTTGGCCGGTAAGCGGGTCACTTTTTCATCCATTACCGGCCAAGAACATCGATTCGATTGTTCGCTGTAGCTCTACCCCGCACGCTGATCTCTCGAATTCGATTGGATCAGGTGGGGGTGCGGGCATGACAGAAGCTTTCAACGTCATCGAGGTGGCGACGGGCGGCGCAGGGGTGTTGGCGGCCGAGATGGCCAGGTCGAGCTGGCAGGGGGTGCGCGATGCGTTGGTGTCCTTCTTTCGGGGAGGCAACGAGGGAACGGCCGCAGACGAACTCCGCGTGCTGGATCTTCACCAGGCGCGCCTGTTGGAGACGCCGGAAGCTGATCGCGAGCGGGTACGCGAAGAGATCTGCCAGGAGCTGTTCATCCAGCTGAAGGGTTTCCTTGCGAAGTACCCCGAAACGGCCGTTGACCTCGTGGCGCTTGTGCGTGAGCGGCAACGCGCTAACGGTGAGGCTAGTTCGGGGCCGCGAATGGTGGCGGAGAAAAACAGCAACAGCCAGATCATCATGACCGGCAATTCGATCTTCGGAGGCAGCTTCACCTACCGAGCGGAGGAGTCCAAGTGACGAGTGCCTTCGACGATGGAATCCCGGACTGGGTGCGACCTCAGCCCGCCAGGCACCGGCCGGCAGATGCAGCTCAGTCAACTGAGCGCGAGGGCCCATCGGAGAAAGACACCGTCCATCCGCACGGCGCAGACTTGTCCGGGCCTACGTCCACGGCCGACGCCAAGGGCGAAGGCCCGGATGCGCCGGAGGAGGACGCGGAAGCATCGCAGTCTGGGCTGAACGTCTCTGGTAACCACAACGCGTTCGTTGTGGCAGCTCTTGGCTCGGTGTTTCTTTCGACGGGCAAGCAGCCGCTCACCGTCATCGACCTCTCCGAGTTCGAGCTGAGGACGGCTAGCCAGGGGTGGGTGTCCAAGGACGCGGACGATCTGCCGGTTACGGCTGCGGACGAGGCAATCAAGGTCCTTTCCGTACCAGGTAGCGCGTTGGCGGTGCTCGCAGGCCCTCCGGAACACGGCAAGCGGACAGCCAGTATCCGCGTCCTATGGCGGACAGCGCGCTCGCGGCTGGCCAGGGACGGATCGATGGAGCTGAAGGAGATCGAGCCCGACTGGGTAGACCCTGCGGAACCAGACTGCTCCGTACTCCCTAACGCAGCTAATACCGGATACCTACTAGACGTCGAAGACGAGATGGCCGGTTGGGTGAACCCGGACCGGGTCGCCGGCGCATTAGCCGTCCACGCGGAGAAGCTGGCGAAGATCGGATCATGCCTGGTGGTGATCGCTGACGAGAGAGTCTGGCCTCAGGTAGCCGCGCATACTGCGGCCCTTGTTCGCGTGAAGAACAGGCCGTCGGCCCAGTTGGTGGCCCGTACTCACTTGGAGTACGTATACGACCTGCCCGGCCGGGCCGACCTCGTCACAGCCGATCGCACCAACCTCGAGGCAGCCTCGGCCGCCCGGTTGCTGACTGCTGAGTCCACACCGGCGGACGGAGCCCGGTTGGCCGCCCTTCTGGCGGCTGCAGACGGTTCACCGGAGAGCTTCGAGACGGCGGTGAGCAGGTTCCAGGAATGGTCCACCGACGTCAGCGCGGTTTTTGCGGCCACAACACAGATGCCCGAAGACAGGGCGTTGCTCATTGCTGCGGTTTTTCTCAGTGGCGAAGACGCCCTCACCATGCAGGAGGGTGCCCGGGCGCTGCTAGGGGACCAGGGGCAAGACGGCGTGCGTGAGATCCTCACTGGTCCGGACCTCAGCGACAGACTCAAATCGGTCAAGGCAAAGGTGTCGGGTCGGCAGGCGTCCTTCGACCACCGGCCGGGGTACACCAGGGCGGTGCTTCTGCACCTGTGGCACCAGCGTCCCGACATCCACACACCTCTGCTGCGCTGGCTGGACCGGCTGGTGACGGACCGGGCCTTCGGAACGAAACGCCTGGAGAAGATCAGCGATCTGCTGGTCGAGCTGGCCATCGCCGAGAATGACATTCGCGTGGTGGAGACCATCAAGAACTGGATCGGGGTCAGCAACGACGACCGACACCTGCGATTGATCGCCAGCGTCCTGAGCCGGACGGCGCAGGCTGACCGGCTGGGCCCTGCCGTTCGGGCGAAGCTCCTCGACTGGGCACAGGACGGTGAGGAATCTGTGGCCCGGGTGGTGGCCCTGGTTTGTCAGACCGACTTTGCCCAGCATTACCCCCGGCAGGCGCTGGTGCGCATTCAGCACATCCTGGGGAGGGCCGAACGGGACACCGCTGTCACGGAGGCGGACGCGGCGCTGCGCGCCATGGCGGCCACAGAGAAGCAGTTGCCGACCGTCTGGCGCCTGGTGAACGCTTGGGCTGCCAAGCGAGGCAACACCGCCGGGAGTCGGGCGTTCCTGGCCGTCATCGACCCGCAGACGGACCCGTACGCCTTGCAGGTCACCCTTGCCTCGGCTGCGGCTGACCCGGTTGTTGCGGACGCACTGGTCACCGGGTGGAGCACCGCGCTGGAGAACCGAGCCGTCGATCCGGAGTGTCGGGCGCTGATCGACCGGTGGGCGCATGCGAGAGCGGGCGGCACAGTGCCCAGTGAGCATGTCACGGAGATCCTCGGGCGGGTCATCTCCAGGTATCTGACCGCCGCGCCAGTCTCCGCGCTGCTGATCGGCGAGCCGGGAGTTGCCTATGACGCTGCAGTAATCGAGTTGCGGGCTGAGCTGAGGCACATTTCGCAGGCTGGCCCGTGGTCGGCAACTGAGGGCAGCAGGGAGCCGTAGGCCGTGGGCTGGAGAAGGCAGGACCCCCCTGATCTGCGGGAGGAGCTCCAAGCTCTGATGGAGAGCTTCGAGGCCCGGCTGGAAAGCGTGCATGCGGGCATTGCCTTTCAGGTGGTGTTCGACGTGCAAGTTCGAAGCGTGGCCGCACTCTTGGCGGATGCTGAGGCGGCGGCGCGTGCCGTCCGCATTGCGTTGAGGCACGAGGCGGCAGATTTCCTTCGGCAGCAGCCCGCGACCGACCTCCACTCCGTTCAGGACCTGCTGGCGCGCGAGATGGCGCGCAGCCATACGCTGCTCGATCCAGAGGTCCGGTACGACGCTCGCGTGCACGTGTCGTTACCGACGGGGGACCAGGCTGCCGTAGAGGCGCTGTTGGCTGCTCAACGTGAGCAATCAAAGGCCACGGCTATCCGGCGACAGGAATTCGAGGACCTCGCAGAGGAGCTCTCCGACCCCGCCGGGGTCATGGCGCGTTGGGCCACGACCGACGCAACCGACTGGGCCAAGCGCTCGGCCGAAGCCAAGGCACTAGCCGAGCTGTTCGCTGCCTATCGTCCGCCGGGGCGCCACGGCGTCGAATATGCGCTTGTAGAGGCGGTTCGGGAGTTTCTGGCCTCCTTTCCCGAGCCAGCACAGAAGCGGATGGTTTACGGGCTGTTGAGTGCCGGAATGCATAAGGCCGAACGGCCCGCCCACGCGACAAGGGTTGAGGAGATCGCAGAGGCCGCCACAGGGAAACCGGCGCCACCTGGAGGCGCCAGATGAACACTGCAACGGTCCGTGGCATTTTGAAGGTCCAGTGGTGAAGGTAGCCAGCGCGTTCTGGCACTGGACGCTTTCACCCCGGACCAGCTTCCTCGCCTGGAGGCTCTCCCGGGCTAGCGGCGACACCATCTCCTTCGACGTCGCATGGAGAGAGATCCGCGTCCTTCGGTATCCGGAAGAGGCTGCATATCGGAAGGCTGGACACCTTCCCCCTCCACCCCGGCCAGACGCACGGTACAAGCACGGACCTGACTGAGCCGAGAGCCATCAAAAGCCGACCAGGCTGACTGCGGTGAGCAGTAGGAGGATCACGCTCCATCAGACAGCGGCAAATTTGACAGTGCCGCGAGGGGGCCGACATCCCAGTGGGGCGAGCCCGAGTAGCGCGCCAGACCATCCCAGCCCGCGTTCCCCGTATGTTGCACAGCGTCGGCGTTCCCGCGCAGTCGGCGCTGGGCCACGGGCCGTCTTCCTGCCTTGGCGGCGGCCTGTCGACGTGGTGTGCCAGGGGCCTGGGGCGGGGCGTTTCTGATAGTTAGGGCACACGGAGGGCACGCCGCCCCTCAAGAGGTCTAGACAACAAGAAAGGCCCCAGTCACTGACCAGGGCCTTCATCATGGAGCGGGTGACGAGAATCGAACTCGCGCTCTGAGCTTGGGAAGCTCATGTTCTACCATTAAACTACACCCGCGTGACGCACTCGCTGACCAGCGACGCATCGTCCCACACTGTACCCCATCGCAGGCTCCCCGATGCGTGAGCCCAGGTGTGGGGCGTGGTGGGGGCGTGGTGGGGGTGTGTCGGGTTGAGGGGTGGATGCGGGTGGGTGGGGCGGGAGTTGGGGGCGTAGCGTGGGTTGTCGGAGTGCCGCGTGGAGTGGCGTCCCGTTCATCCCCTAATGTGGCTTTCTCGTCCACGGCTTGATGGGGAAGGGACTTGATGGACTCCTTGGAGCGCACCGTCGTCCGCTGTGCCGAAGGGCACGTTTTCGCTACCGCCTCGTTCCCGATGCAGCAGCTCGGGTCCGGGCGGATCGGTCCCGGGCGGCTTATCCGCTGTCCTCGTTGCGCCCGGTTGCGGCATGCCGTGCCGGTGGCGTTCGAGGAGCGGTAGAGCTTCCGGGAAGGTGGCGACAGGCGCGCGGGGCGGCCCGATGTGGGTGGGTCCGCGCGTTCTGCGTATCCTCGGTGGGTGCTTCTCTCAGACAAGGACATCCGGGCCGAGATCGACGCCGGACGCGTACGTATTGATCCTTTCGATACGTCGATGGTGCAGCCGTCGAGCATCGACGTGCGGCTCGACCGCTACTTCCGGGTGTTCGAGAACCACCGCTATCCGCATATCGATCCCGCCGTGGAGCAGGCCGATCTGACCCGCACCGTCGAGCCGGACGGGGACGAGGCGTTCATCCTCCACCCCGGGGAGTTCGTGCTCGCGTCGACGTACGAGGTCATCTCGCTGCCCGACGATCTCGCGTCGCGGCTGGAGGGCAAGAGCTCGCTCGGCCGGCTCGGGCTGGTGACGCATTCGACGGCCGGGTTCATCGATCCGGGGTTCTCCGGGCACGTGACCCTGGAGCTGTCGAACCTGGCGACGCTGCCGATAAAGCTCTGGCCGGGGATGAAGATCGGCCAGCTGTGCTTGTTCCGGCTGACGTCTCCGTCGGAGTTCCCGTACGGCTCCGAGCGGTACGGGTCGCGGTATCAGGGGCAGCGCGGTCCGACCGCGTCGCGTTCGTACATGAACTTCCATCGGACGCAGGTGTGATGTCCGGTGGGCGGTGACATGCGGGAGAACCTGACGTACGACCGCTTCGGGCATGCCGTGCGGGAGCTGGCGCAGGCCGTGGCCGATGACGGGTACGTGCCGGATGTGGTGCTGAGCATCGCGCGTGGCGGGGTCTTCGTCGCGGGCGGGCTGGCGTACGCGCTGGACTGCAAGAACATCCACCTGGTGAATGTGGAGTTCTACACGGGGGTGGGCACCACGTTGGAGATGCCCGTCATGCTGGCGCCCGTGCCCAATGTCATCGACTTCTCGGACAAGAAGGTCCTGATCGCCGACGATGTCGCCGATACCGGCAAGACGCTGAAGCTGGTGCGTGATTTCTGCGTCGATCATGTCGCCGAGGTGCGGTCCGCCGTGATCTACGAGAAGTCGCAGTCGCTCGTGAAATGCGAGTACGTGTGGAAGAAGACCGATCGCTGGATCAACTTCCCCTGGAGTGTCTTGCCTCCAGTACGTAAGTCGGGGAAGCCGATCACACCCTCGAAGGAAGCTCTCTGACCTGCTAATTCTGCCGAATGCCCCCGCATGACCCAGAGGCTCGTGCGGGGGCGCTGGTATCTGGATCTGCGCGTTACCCACCTTCGGAGGGGCACGGCAACTTCTGATCCGTAGCTCTCGCCGGATTGGTCAGTGTCGGCGAGGCATCCCGCGGTAGATCACCCAGAGGCTGACCAGAACAAGCACCGCTCCGCCGATTGGCCAGCCCACGGACCCGCCACCGCGATAGTCCCTGATGCCGATCGCAAGAAGGACGGTGGACAGGGGCAGCCCTGCCCAGTCGAGGCCCCTGTTCAATCTCGCGGGAGTCGAATGCTCGTTCACGGCTTGATCCTGACAGGCGCCTGCGTCCTCCACCAGGGAGCGCAGGACTTGAACGTGTGGCCTCATCCTTATCAGGTCGATCGTGGGAGACCGTTCGCCTATACCGACCCCCCGCGCACCTTCGGCCGTCGGCCGCTGAGGTTCGCCCTTTGCCGCCATGGTCCGCCGTTGTTGGTGTCAGCCGCTGATGTCAGACATCAGTGAACGGCTTGACACCCCTCCGCGATCAGGAGTAGGGCCTGCCCGGCCACCTCGTCTAGTTCAGGCATCGTGGGGGCTCATGAAGGTTGAGATGTCTGAGCTCGGGGTGCAAGGGGTTGCCAGACGCCGCGCCATCTCCTCCTCTGAGACGGGCCGGCGCTCAGGTGGTTCGTAGCTCGGGTCTTCCCACTCGCAGTGCGTGCAGACACCAGCCATAACCATGTACGACCCACAAGCCTCACAGCGAGTTGCTGCTTGCCCGAGGCGCAGGCGAGCCTCCGTGAACATCACGAGCAGGTGTTCAACGGCTTTGAGACCGATCTCGGCGTCGATCCGGACAGCGTTTTTGGCGTGGGTCAGCCAGTTGACGTACTCCCACGTCTCAGTTGCGATCTTCTTCAAGTAGGACCGCAGCTTGGCCGCAGATGGTCCTTCAGCAAGGCGATTGGCCAGCAGTTCAGTCCATGCCCGGAAATCGGCGTTCTTCGGCCGTTCCTTCCCGTCCGGCACCAGATCGTCTGAGCTCGTCTCCCCAACGAACGAGACAAGGCACTCCCGGAGACGGACTCCCACAGCTTGAAAGTCCTCGGCCTCATCGCCACCGTCGTAAGCGGTGAAGGCTTGCTCCCAACGGCGCCAGGAACCGGGGAGGAGGTCGGCCGCCTCGGGAGTGAAGGGCACGTCGCGTTCTTGGAGATACGTCATGCGGATCATCAGGCCGATGTGAAACGTGAGGACGACGTCGCGGCTCTTGAAGTCTCGTTGGTCATACAGCTTGGTCGCGTTCGTGACAACCCACCACCGGCTGTCTGCGCAATGCACATCCCAGATGTCGTGGCGAGCAGGTCCCACCATCTCGCTCGCGACCTTCTCTAGATGCACAACCGTTTCGCGTGCCTGGTCCTCCACGTACAGCCGGATGTCCTGCTTTTCTTGCTCGGTCGCCTGCACGGGACCCCCAATCCTTCGTGCCGACGATCGTAGTTGTTGATTGGCCTTAAAGCAGTCGATATAACGCACAACTGGCCTCCCGCGTCGCCCCCTTACCCACCACTCGCCCCGGCTCCCATCCCGTCCGCCTTCGACCCACACTCCGTGGAGCGGTCGTGGTTCAGGGCGTCAAGGTGGAGCGCGCCACTGTACGAACGACCTTGACGCCCTGGGCCGCGACTGCTCGGCTCTGCCTGGGTCGGAGGTGGTCGGGATGGGAGCCCCACGACGCTCACCACGAATCCGCCGGCACCCGCGAACGGCGCCCCTCCCATCCCGGAGTCTGAGCGCCCCCGCCGGAGGCATGTCTTTGGCCCGCGGCTCGGTCTCGACTCATGCCCTTCGGCCTATCCACTGCGGGCGCGCGTCGGCGGCGGCAGCGCCGAGCGGGCCGAAGGCAGGAGCGCGGGCGCAGCCAGAGCCGGGAAGCGCGCCCGGCGGAGCGGAGCGCAGCCGGGTGCCTTGATGAGGTAGAGAAACCTGTAACAGCTCAGCTGCCAACGGGCTTGGGGCTGGGCGTTTGGTCCTCGAATCCGTGCTGAGCGGGGGAAGCGGGACGCTGGGCAAGCCAGCCTGAGACACGCGGGCCGCCGTTGATGGCGCCGCCTTCTCGGACAGTCCGAACGTGCTCGAAGCCATGCCACAGGTAGTAGCGCTGAAGTGCGGCGTTGTCGGTCCACGCGTCAAGGCGGAGCCACATGGCTGACGATCGGTAGGCGCGATCTCCCGCCCAATCAAGGAGCCTGCCTCCAAGATCCTTCCCTGCGTAATTGCGGGACACCGTCAGCTTGTTGACGAAGATGGACGCCTCCCCCAAATCCTCGGGCGTCCACAACCCCTCTTCCGCCTCTGGCGTCAGAGTGATGGTCCCAGCGGTCCGGCTCCCGTCGCGAAGCATGAAGACAGTCCCAGCCTCGATGGTCAACAACAGGCGATCGGCAGGATAAGGGCGACTCCACTGGTCGCTGCCCAGCTTGCTGATCCAGGATGCGGCTTCTTCCCGGAACGCCAGGAGCTGGTCCAGGTCGCCCGGTACCGCGGTCGTGATCTTCACTGAGCGTCGTTCTCGCTTCGGGCGGACAGGTCGCCGATCTCGTAGTTCATCCGGTTCAGGTCGCCGCGGAATGTCGTGATCGTGCAGCGAATGGGACGCTCGGGGGAGTAGCCGGTTCGGGTCCAGAGCAGGACCGGAACACCCGCTCCCATGTCCAGAAGCCGGGCCTCCTCTGGTGTCGGCATCCGGGTGGCGATCTCGTCGGCGTATCCGACCTGCTCGATGCCGAGACTCGTGAGATAGCGGGTCGTGCCCTCGGCGATATCCCCTGGTTCAGTCAGCCGGGGAGCCGCCTCGACCAGCCAATCGGGGTAGTGAGTGGCCTGGGTGGACCATGGGACATCGTCAACGAACCGATGGCAAAACCTGAGGACGGCCCGCGATCCGGCGTCGACTTCCAGGCGCTGGGACACGTACTCGGGGGCGGTGGTGAGCTCGACACGAAACGTCTGGTGTGGTCTGCGGCCGGCGTTCGTCACGTCCGTCGAGTATGCGTCGCCAGTCTGCGGGAAGCTCAAGTTCTCGAATCGCGAGGCGTTCAGCTCGAAGACCTCGTGCTTGCGAACCTCGTAGCCGAGCCCTTGGCTTGACGTGATCAAGCCCTCGCTGACCAGCATGCCTAGGCCAGAGCGCACAGTGTTTCTGGACGCATCGAAGCGTGCTGAGAGTTCACTTTCGGACGGGAGTTTGGCGCCGGGTCCGTAGGCGCCGCTGTCGATCTCACGACGCAGTGCGTCGGCCACCTGTCGGTACTTCGGCTGCTTGCTCATGACTCCATCATGACGCACTCGGTCAACTTGTTGGTACATGTGCGTCCGAAGTGCTTGACGCCTCACCCTCGGTGATGCAATCTCTAGGTATCAGCTTGTACCAACAAGTTGAGCAAGCGGTCTAAGAGGGCTTGGGCCGTACGACCGAGGAGACAGCTATGCCGTCGTTCAAGATCGATGTTTCGACCGCTGTCGTGTTCGTCGCGACGCCTCCGACTCCGAAGCTCGTGAGCAAGCAGACCGGTGAGATCGCGATGGACCGGGAGACCGGTGCCCCGCTCGCGACCGTGGGTCTGCTGATCTCGGACGACGGGGAGGGCAACCTCTACCAGGTGACCGTCCCGAGCACGGGGGTCCCGGAGAGCCTGGTCCCGGGGACGCCGGTCACGGTGATCGGGCTCAAGGCGCGGGACTGGGAGAACACCTTCAACGGCCAGACCCGGCACGGGATCAGCTTCCGCGCGGTAGCGATCACGGCGGGTGCCTGATCATGCCGGACCTGACCATGATGATCGAAGCGGCCGGGGCCTTATCGGCCGCCGGCGGCCTCGGATACGCGAAGGCTCGCGCGCCTCGCGTGTTCTGGTCGCTGGTCGGCTTGCCGGTTGCCCGGGTCCGGTTCTCGGCGACGTATCGATCGACGATGGATGTGTGTGGGCTGACGGTTCAGCCGTCTCGCCTGCGGGCGTTCATGGTCCGCAACGTGGCCCGCCGCCAGGACGTGCAGCCGGTCCCGCCGAAGGTTCGCCGGGTTCGGGGCTCGTCCACTGGAATGCGCGCCACGCTCCGGCTTCCCGCCGGCCTGGAACCCGCCGACGTGGCCGCCGCCTCGGAACGACTGCGGCACGCCTGGGGCGTCCACTCCGTCCACGTCGTGGAGGTCAAGCCCGGGTTCGTCGAAGTTCGGATGACTGGGTATGACGTGCTGCGTCGGGTGAAGATGCCGCGCCGACTGCCCCGCAAACTGTCCGGCCCGATGGTGGTGCCGGTGGCGTTGCGGGAGGACGGTACGGCGTTCGTCCGGGACTACAAGAAGATCCCGCACGGCCTGACCCTGGGTGCGAACCAGTCGGGCAAGTCGATGTATCAGCGCAACCTGATCACCGAACTGGCGAAACTCCCGGTCGGCCTGATCGGGATCGACTGCAAACGCGGTGTGGAACAGCGGGGCTACGCCCCCCGGCTCTCCGCGCTCGCGACCACTCCGGATGAGGCGTCCAGCCTGCTGGAAGTCCTCGTGCGGGAGATGGAGGAGCGTTTCGACATCCTGAGCGCCCACGGTGTCTCGGACCTATGGGATCTGCCTGTGAAGGTGCGGCCGGTGCCGCTGGTCGTCCTGGTCGATGAGGTGGCCGAGCTGTTCTTGACCGCGGTGAAGAAGGACGAGGAACGGCGCGATCAGATGGTGATGCGCCTGGTGCGTCTCGCGCAGATGGCCCGTGCGGTCGGGATCTATCTGGAGGTCTGCGGGCAGCGGTTCGGCTCCGAGCTCGGTAAGGGTGCCACGATGCTCCGTGCCCAGCTCACCGGCCGTGTGGTGCACCGGGTCAACGACAAGCAGACCGCCGATATGGGCCTGGGCGACATCACCCCGGACGCGGTTTTGGCCGTGACCGCGATCGCCCCTGACCGTCCCGGTGTGGCTGTGGCCGGCGACTCCTCCGGGGGCTGGTCCCGCATTCGCACCCCCGAGATGACAGCTGCCGAAGCGGTCGCGATCTGCCGCGAGTACGCGCACATGACCCCGGACATCGAGGCGCTGGCGCCGTTCCGCCCGGTCGTCCGCACCGTCCCGGTTCCGGCTTCGCCGCTGGTCAAGCCGGTCCCGGTCGCCGAGTAACACCGCACCTTCCCCGGTTGGCGTGACCGTTTCGCGCCGGGTCCCTACCCCGCCCATGCCCGGAACCGGAAGGAACCACCGCCATGGCCACCACCAAACGGACCACCAAGCCCACGCCCCCGCCCGCGGCCGAGCCCGGCGACTGCAAGCCGTGCGGTGGGACCGGCAACGTCCCGACCACGGTTCGGGTCGGTCGCAAGCGCCGCCCGGTCGGCCAGCAGGACGGGCTCTGCCTGAACTGCTTCGGCTCCGGCACCGACCCGGACGCCTGACTCCTTTCGCTCCGGGTGCTGGGCGGTGAACCCCATATCCCGCCCGGCCCCGGCACCACCACAGATTGGAGGTGAACCCTGATGTCCCGAACCATCCGACTGGATGCCGTGCTGGTGCAGGCCGTCATCGCCGGCGCCCTGTCCTTCTCCCACCTGCACGATCTCGCCGAAGCGGCCGGACAGGACGGCTGGAAAGCCTGGGCCTACCCGATCAGCGTGGACCTGCTCCTGGTCGCCGCATGGCGCCGGATGCGCACCCACGCCGACAACCGCCCGGCCTGGGTCTGGTTCGTCATCGCCCTCACCGCGTCACTGGGCGCGAACATCGCGACCGCCGGAATGCTCGACCTCGGTGACGTACCGCCCTGGCTCCGCATCCTCGTTGCCGGCTGGCCCGCCCTCGCCTTCCTCGGCGGAACACTCCTCGCCCACAGCCCCGCCGCGCCGGCCGTAACCGAACCTGCCCCGGTCGCCGCACCGCTCACCGCCCCGGACCCCGAACCGGTCCCGGCGGTCACGGTCGAGCGCGCACCCGAACCGGCCCCCGAACTTCCGGCCGCACCTGCCCCGACGCCTGTTCCGGCTCCGGTGTCTGCCCCGGCGGTCGCTGTGCCTCCGGCCTTGCTCGACCACGCCCGGAAGCTCGCCGACACCCACCACGCCACCACCGGCAACCGCATCGATACCGCGACCCTTCGCGCCCGCCTCGGCGTCCCTGCCCTGCTCGCTGACGCCATCACCGCCCAACTCGCCTGATCAGAAAGGAACTCCGTTCATGGCCCTACTCAACTTCAACCGCCCCGCCGACTACGTCGCCGCCGCCCGAGAGATGGCCGACTCCGGCCGCCCCACCCTCGCCCGACTGCTCGCCGAGGAAGCGGCCGACCGTACGACGGACCCGGCCGAAGCGGACCGCATCCGCAACGAGTTCCCCGGCAACAGCCTCCGTCAGGAGGGCTGATCATGCCGCGTCCGAACCGCTTCACCGACGTGATCCGTATCGGCCCCGTGAGGGTCGGCACCCACTACGACGGCCGTGGCCGCACCAAGCACACCGCGGCCTGCACCGCCCCCGGCTGCAACTTCTCCGCCGACTACCACGGTCGCGCCGCCGCCGAACTCGCCGCCCGTACCCACCGCTGCAACGCCTGAAAGGAGCAAGACATGTTCACCCCGAAATACCCGCACCCGGACACCGCCCCCACCGCAGCAACGTCCCTCGTCCCGCCGCTCACCGGCCTCGTGCACCCGCCGGCCTGCGACTGCCACCACACCCCCGCCACCACCGCCCCGGCTCTGGTTCTGGCGCCTGCTCCGGTGACTCGGTCCGCGGTGCAGCTCACCCCCGGGACCCTCGCCGTTGCTGTCGCCGGTGGAACCGCTGTGGTCCTGGTCGTGGGTGCGGTCCTGGTCTCGATGCTCCTCGCGGTCGCGATCACCGCGGCATCCGTCGCGATCTGCGCGGTCGTCCTGCGTTCCCTGCTCAACAGCCACAACGCCCAGCGCTAACAGCCCCCGGGGCGGCCTCAACCGCCAAGTTTCCGCCGCCCCGGGCGCCCAACCCATTCCAGATCCAAGGACCCGAAAGGGAGACACCATCATGCCCGAGAACACCCTGCCCCGGCCGATCTGCGCCCACTGCGACGGCTTCCCCCGGGTGGCCATCACCACCGGCCAGACCACCCCCAACGGTCACCGCGAGACCGTCATCGCGACCTGCCACCCCTGCAACGGCACCGGCCACACCGCTCCCGCCCGCGCCTACGCCCGTACCGGGGTGTGATCTCCGTGGCCTTCCTGGACTGGAGCGACAAGAAGCATTTCGACCCCACCGGCGACAAGCCCTGTGTCCTGTGCGACAGGCCGACCCCGCTGCGCTCGGACCGCGGCAAGCCCGTCCACAAGGTGTGTGCCGAGGACTGGATCGACAACCACCCGCCCAAGGAGAACCAGTGACGGACACCGCCACCGCGGCGGGCCTGGACCCGACGACCCTCGCCGACGTGCTGAGGGTGGCCGGGTCCACCGGCTTCGACCGCTGGAACGAACAGATCCGCCGCACCGGAGGATGCGCACAACCCATCCACCTCACCGGCGCCACCAAGACCACCGACCGGGCAACCGGCACCCTCCTGCACCACTACACGACCGACACCGAGCCCGGCGGCCGGTTACGCATCGCCTGCGGCAACCGCCGCGCCTCCCGCTGCCCCGCCTGCGCCTGGACCTACGCCGGCGACACCTACCACCTCATCCGCGCCGGCCTCACCGGCGACCCGGCCAAAGGCACCCCGCACACCATCCGGGATCACCCGCGGGTCTTCGCGACGCTCACCGCCCCGTCGTTCGGCGCGGTGCACAACCGGCCTGGGAACCGGCCCTGCCGGTGCGGCACCCACCACCCAGACAACGCCCCCGAACTCGGCACCCCGCTCGACCCGGGCAGGTACGACTACGCCGGTGCGGTGCTGTGGAACAACCACGCATCCGACCTGTGGCGCTACTTCACGATCTACCTCCGCCGCGAAATCGCCCGCCGCGCCGGCCTCACCCAGAAAGCAGCCCGGGAACAGTCCCGGCTCTCCTTCGGGAAGGTCGCCGAGTACCAGAAGCGCGGGGCGGTCCACTTCCACGCCGTGATCCGCTTCGACGGACCCGACGGCCCGGACTCACCGCCGCCGGCCTGGGCCACCCTCGACCTGCTCGACGACGCGATTCGCGCGGCTGCCGCCCGGGTTGAGGTCACCGTGCCCGCGAACGAGGAAGCCGGCTTCCCCAGCGACTGGGTGCTGCGCTGGGGCACGCAGCTCGACGTCCAGCCCATCGGCGCGTTCGGCAACGGTGAAGACCTCACAGAGCAGGCCGTGGCCTCCTACGTTGCGAAGTACGCCACCAAGGCGGCCGAGACGACCGGCACCGTAGACCACCGGATCGGCAACAAGGAAGCGCTGATCCTCCTCGACGTGCCCGAGCATCCGCGGCGGCTGATCGAAGCCTGCTTGGACCTCCACCACGCCTACCCCGATCGCAAGCTCCGCGACTGGGCCCACATGCTCGGCTTCCGCGGCCACTTCTCCACCAAATCCCGCCGCTACTCCACCACCCTCGGCGCCCTCCGACAGGTCCGCGCCGACTACCGAGCCGCCCAGCAACGCACCGCCCTCGGCCTCCCGGACCGGGATGACCACCCCGAGGCCACGACCCTCACGCTCGCGCACTGGACCTACGCCGGCCACGGCCACACCCCCGGCGAATCCTGGCTCGCCGCCAACATCCACCGCGACCTGCAACACAACCGCGACGCAGCCCGTGAAGCCCGATTGGGAGGTGTGCTCGATGAGTACGACGACTAGTTCGCGGCCTCGGCAACGGGAGTCGAAGCCGGCGGTGATGTCCACGGAGGAATGGATGCGTATGCATCTTCGCCGAGCGCCTGCACGCGATGAGGAATGGGTACGGCGTGCGCTCCTGCTTCAGGGGCGATCCGTCCCTCCTACCGCCAAACCGGCTCGATGAGGCTGGGGTCAAAAACCCGCCTGCCTCGGCCTGCCGGATGGATCATTACGGCTGACAGGCTGTGCAGGACGATTTCTTGCTGGCGTTCAATGGGTAGGTCGAAGAACTCCTCAACGGTGAGGTCACCGGCTCCTGTCTTTGCCTCAGCCTGCTTCCGCTCCTTGTGGAATCGTGCGCGGGCAAGTTTCAATTCATCCCGGTCGCGCTCCTTGGCGGGCAACATCTGAAGAAGCGTGGAAACAGAGATTTGCTTCGCCTTCTCGGCTTCGATGAGTTGGGCGATTTCTTGCGAAACAAGCTCCAAGTCATCTTCCTGTGGCCACCGTTGATCCCCAGGTGTGGCGGCCGTTGCTGCCCGCTCGCGCTGCTCCTCAAGGACTAGTTGGACGATTAGCCGGTCCGCTGGCTCGCCGACGCGCCCGACCTTGCCGCAGCCGCCATTGACGACTGAGCACTGGTACTTGTACCGCGATGCCTTCGATTCTGGTTTCCACTTGTGGTTGGTCTGGCCGCGGATCTTCGTCTTGCACAAGGAACACCGGGCGATGCCGGAAAGCAGGTACTTTCGGGCTCGGTTTTTGTTGGGATAGTCCAGCTTGCGTTCCGTGACCACAGCGCAAACGGCTTCCCATTCTTCGAGTGTATTGATGGTTTCCCACTCGCCCGTTACTGGCTTGCCGTCCTCCCCGTAAAGGACCTCGCCGTGATAGGTCCGATAACCAACAAGCCGGGGACTCGTGAGGATGTGTTCCACGTGATGGTGGGCCATGCGCTTGGTCCCGGCGCGCGGATTGCCCAAGCCCTCTTCCCACCAGCGCTGCCGGATGGTTCCGATGCGCACGCCGGCCAGGAGGTCTCGCTGAGCCTCGCGGATAGCTTGGGCGGCCTTCGGGTCAACCTTGTTGCGGGCGTCCTTGCGCCATCCATACGGCGCCGGCCCGCCGCTGTCCTTGCCTTGCTGCGCTAGCTCCAGGTGCTTGCGCCTGATCCGGCGTGACGCGTCGTGTGACGACTTGTTGGCGAAGGCGACCATGATGCGTGCCATGGTCCTGCCGTCCGGTGTCGCGATGTTGATGTCATTGGTGACAGTGGCGAACGTCAGTCGAGGCCGGTCGTCGAAGATCTCGATCAGTCGTTCCACGTCGCGTGGTTGTCGTGCGAGCCGGTCGAGGTCATACGCGACGATGCCGTCAATGAGGCCCGCGCGGAGATCCTTCAACATCAGTTCGAACTCGTCGCGGACGACGTTCCGCTTGAACGCCGACACGTCGTTGTCCTCGTAGACCTTCACGGCCTGCCAAGACCGGATGTCGGCCAGCCGCTCGCAGTCCTGTCGCTGGCGTGCCACACCTAGCCTCGCGCTTTCACGAGCGGGCTCGTCCATGCCTTGATCAAATAAGCGGAGAGTGCTCCTGACCTGCAACGATGGGACTTGTCTAGGGTC
>NZ_JBFAJY010000065.1:0-22747 GCF_040655445.1 Streptomyces sp. NPDC050423 | reverse complement strand
GGTGCCGACCATGAGGGCGGTGGGTGTGGCGAGGCCGAGGGCGCAGGGGCAGGCGATGATCAGTACGGCGACGGCGGCGGTGAACGCGGCCGTCACGTCGTCCGTGATCAGCAGCCAGGCGACCAGGGTGACCAGGGCGATCAGCAGGACCACGGGGACGAAGACCGCGGAGATCCGGTCGGCCAGGCGCTGCACCTCGGCCTTGCCGTTCTGGGCGTCCTCGACGAGCCGGGCCATCCGGGCCAGCTGGGTGTCGGCGCCGACGCGGGTGGCCTCGACGACGAGCCTGCCGGAGACGTTCACGGTGGCGCCGGTGACGGAGTCGCCGGCACCCACGTCGACCGGGACCGACTCTCCGGTGAGCATGGACGCGTCCACCGCCGACGCGCCCTCGATGACGGTGCCGTCGGTGGCGATCTTCTCGCCGGGGCGGACCACGAAGCGGTCCCCGACGGCGAGCCGGGCGACAGGGATACGCACTTCGGTGCCGTTCCGCAGGACCGCGACGTCCCTGGCGCCCAGATGCATCAGTGCCCGCAGGGCGGAACCCGCCTTCCGCTTGGACCTCGCCTCCAGGTAGCGGCCCAGCAGGATGAACGTGACGACTCCGGCGGCGACCTCCAGATAGATCGTGGACGAGGCGTCCGTGCGGGAGACCGTGAAGTCGAAGCCGTGCCGCATGCCGGGCATCCCGGCGTTGCCGAGGAACAGCGCCCAGAGCGACCAGCCGAAGGCGGCGAGGGTGCCGACCGAGACGAGCGTGTCCATGGTGGCCGCGCCGTGCCGGAGGTTGGTCCAGGTCGCCCGGTGGAAGGGCAGTCCGCCCCAGATGACGACGGGGGCGGCCAGGGTGAGGGAGAGCCACTGCCAGGTGTCGAACTGGAGGGCCGGGATCATCGCGAGCAGGACGACGGGGACGGCGAGGACGGCCGACACGATGAGCCGCTGACGCAGCGAGGCGAGGGCGGCGGCGGGGCCGTCGGGGCTCGTGGGGCTGGCGGGGACGTCCGCGGAGTCCGGAGAGTCTGGAGAGTCCGTGACCGACACCGGTGCGGGCGGCGTGGGCGTCGGTGGCGGGGCCGGTGCGGTCCGTGCGGACGTCGGCGGCGGTGTCGGTGCGGGGCGGTGTACCGGCTCCGCTGTGTAGCCCGTCTTCCGGACGGTCGCGATCAGATCCGCGACACCGGTCTCCGGGCCGAAGACGACCCGCGCCTTCTCGGTGGCGTAGTTGACGGTGGCGGTGACCCCGTCCATCCGGTTCAGCTTCTTCTCGACGCGGGCCGCGCAGGAGGCGCAGGTCATTCCGCCGATCGTGAGCTCGGCCTCCGAGCTCTCCGCTGCCGGGGTTTCGGTCTCTGTCGCGCTGTGCATGTCCGAACTCCTGAAACGCCGACCGGGCCGTACCCCACCAGTATCTGCTGGTCGGTCCGGCCCGGCGGCGAAGGGGGTGATGCGGGTGGGAGTGGATCCCGGGGTGCTCAGGCCTGGCCGGCGAGCTCGTAGCCGGCCTCGTCGACGGCGGCGCGTACCGCCTCCTCGTCCAGCGGCGCCTGGGAGGTCACCGTCACCTGGCCGGTGGACGCGACAGCCTTCACGGAGGTGACCCCTTCGATCTCGGAGATCTCGGCGGAAACGGCGCCCTCGCAGTGGCCGCAGGTCATGCCGGTCACCTGGTAGACCGTGGTCACGCCGTCCTGCGTCGTCGCGTCGGCGCTCGCGCCGTCGTGGCAGGAGCCGCTGGGCGAGCAGCAGGAGCCGGTCGCCTGGGGGAGCTGGGTCTCGGCGGTCATCGTTTTCTCCTCTTCGACGGGCACATGTGGGTGTGGAGGCAGGGGCCCAGGAGGCTTCCGGAAAGGCCGGTGCGCCTCCACACTCATCAGACTATACCCCTAGGGGGTATAAATGCGAGCGGTCCGAGGTCGCTAACGGCCATTCGGGGGAGTGGGGGGTGCGGTGGAGGGTGCGTCGAGGGGGGTCGTGAGGGGGGTGGCATCGCAGACCATCGGTTCGATGTAGCGGAAGAGGACCGTCTTCAGCTCCTTGGTGTACGCCTCTCGCTCCGCGCCCTCGTGCGCCATGATCACGTCCAGCCCCGCCTTGAAGAGGATGAAGATCATCGTGGCGACGCGGGTGATCTCGGCGGGAGGGGTGTCCGGGAGGTAGCCGGTGAGGATCGTCTCGACCCGGCTGAGCATCGTGGTGTGGACGGCGTCGTGGTCCTGCGTGATCGTGCCGGGGATTTCGGAGCCGTGCATCAGGACCGTGAAGGCCGGGTTCTCGCAGTTGAACTCGATGAGCGGATCGAGGATGGCGTCGAGCATCCGGTCCAGCGGGAGTTCGAGGTGGTTCGGGAGGAACGCGGCCCCGTATGTCTCGCGCCAGCGGTTCAGCAGCTGGTCGCCCAGCTCGACCGCGATGGCTTCCTTGTTGGGGAAGAACTGGTAGAGCGTGCCCGGTGAGACCCCGGCTTCCCGGGCGATGGCGTTGGTGCTCGCGGCGGTGTAGCCGTTCGTGCAGAAGACGCGGGATGCGGCCTTCAGGAGCTGGGCGATGCGCGCCTCGCCACGGGCCTGGCGGCGGCGCGGGCGGGTGGGGGTGGTGCCGGCCGCCGCGCCTGTGGTGGCCGGCACCGAGTCTCCCGCTCTTTTCGCGTCCTTCGCGGCTCCCGCTGCCGCTTCGGCCCCTGCGCCTTCTGTGGCTCCCGTGACCTCTGTGTCTCTTGCGGCTCCTGTGGCCCCTGCGCCTCCGGTGCCCTCGGTTCTGGCCTCCGACACGGTGTATCCCCAGCTTTCGTGCGCGGTTGACAAACGCGAGTGGCCGCTCGCATTCTTGTGGAACGCGAGCGATGACTCGTGTTTGCCAGTCTAAGTGGCAACGACTGATCCATGCTGCCCTGTGCGGCCGCCTCGCGCTGCCGCCCGGGTGCCTGGATCCGGGGGAAAAGGGGACGCCGCACCATGCCTCAAGTCAACAGCCCGGAGCGCATCGGGGGCTGGACCCGCTTCGTCACCGCGCGGCCACGGCTCGCGCTGCTGGCGGCCCTGGTCATCACGGCGCTCGCGGTCTTCGCGGGCAGCGGGGTCGCCGACCGGATGGGCAGCGGTGGCTGGGAGTCCCCGAATGCCGAATCGACCTATACGACCAAGGCGCTGGAGCGCGAGTTCCCGGCGTCCCAGCCGAACCTGCTGCTGCTCCTCGACAGTGGCGGTGTCTCCGTCGACGATCCCGCCGTGGCCGCCGAGGCGGCGCGCCTCACCGAGCGGCTGGCCGGCGAGAAGGATGTCACGGGTGTCGGCTCGTACTGGCAGAGCAAGGCACCCGCGCTGCGCGCCGAGGACGGACGGGAGGCGCTGATCGCGGCCCGGATAGAGGGCGACGACAAGGCGGTGGGGGAGGTCCTGGACCGGATAGCCCCCACATACCGCGGTGCGCACGGGCCGGTCGACGTCTCGGTCGGTGGCTCCGTGGCGGTGAAGCACGAGATGCAGACGATCATCCAGGACGACCTGCTGCGGGCCGAGATGATCGCCCTGCCGGTGACGCTCGTGCTGCTCGTCATGGTCTTCGGCAGCGCGATCGCGGCTCTGCTGCCGCTGGGTGTCGGCATCGTCGCGATCCTGGGCACCAACGCCGTGCTGCGCGGCATCACCGAATTCACCGATGTCTCGGTCTTCGCCCAGAACCTCACCACCGCGCTCGGCCTCGGGCTCGCCATCGACTACGCCCTGTTCATCGTGCGCCGGTTCCGCGAGGAGCTGGCGGCCGGGGCGGAGGTCCGCGCGGCGGTGGGCACGACCCTGCGCACCGCGGGGCGGACGGTGCTGTTCTCCGCGCTGACCGTCGCGGTCTCGCTCGCCGCGATGCTCGTCTTCCCGCAGTACTTCCTGCGCTCGTTCGCCTATGCGGGGATCGCCGTGGTGCTGCTCGCCGCCGCTGCCGCGCTCATTCTCCTCCCGGCCGCGCTGATGCTGCTCGGCCCGAGGGTCAACTCCCTCGATCTGCGCAAACTGCTGCGCCGGGGGCGTGCGGAGCCGTCCGCCGCGAACGGGTCGGGCAAGGGCTGGGGCCGGTTCGCCGCGCTGGTGATGCGCAGGGCGCCGCTCTTCGCCGTCGTCACGAGCGCGGGGCTCGTGCTGCTCGGGCTGCCGTTCCTGGGGGTGAAGTTCGGTACCGCGGACGACCGCCAGCTCCCGGCCTCCGCCGAGTCGCGCGTGGTCCAGCAGCACATCAGGGACGGCTTCCCCGGCAGCCCCGGCGGAGCCCTCGAGGTCCTCGCGGAAGGGGCCGCGACACCGGGCCAGTACGCCGAGTACCGCAGCCGGATCGCGGCGCTCCCCGGCGCCCTGCGGGTCGACGGCCCGGTCGTCGAGGGAAGTTCGGCCTACTTCAGCGTGCTGCCGAAGGAGGAGTCGGTGGGGGAGGAGTCCCAGGCACTCGTGAAGGACCTCCGGGCCGAGCCCGCTCCCTTCGACACCTCGGTGACCGGTACCGCGGCCGTGCTGGTCGATTCGAAGACCGCCATCGCGGACCGGCTGCCCTGGGCGCTGGGCATCATTGCCGTGGTGACGCTGCTCCTGGTCTTCCTGCTCACCGGCAGCGTGCTGATCCCCCTCCAAGCGGTCGTGCTCAATGCCCTGAGCCTCACGGCGATGTTCGGAGCGGTCGTCTGGGTCTTCCAGGACGGACATCTCTCCGGGCCGCTCTCCTTCACCAGCACGGGGGACATCGAGACGACGCTCCCGGTGCTGATGTTCTGCGTCGCGTTCGGGCTCTCCATGGACTACGGGGTGTTCCTGCTCTCCCGGATCAAGGAGGAGTACGACCGGACGGGCGATCACGAGAGGTCGGTCACCTTCGGGCTGCGGCACACGGGCGGTCTGATCACCGCCGCGGCCGTGATCCTGGCCGTGGTCATGGTCGCGATCGGCACGTCTCGGGTGACCAACACCAAGATGCTGGGCCTGGGCATCGCGCTGGCCGTGCTGATGGACGCCATGGTCGTGCGCAGCCTGCTGGTCCCGAGCGTGATGAAGCTGATGGGCCGGGCGACATGGTGGGCCCCGGCACCGCTGCGGGCGTTCCACCGGAGATTCGGCCTGAGCGAGGGTGAGCCCGCACAGCCGGCGGCCGAGGAGATACCGGAGCCCGCCCACGAGAGGGACAGGGTGACGGCGGGCAGAGCGTAGGGCAGAGCGTAGATTCGGCCGTCCGGAAAACGGGGGCGCGGACGAGGGGCGGGACGTATGAGGGCAGTGGTGTTCGAGGAGTTCGGAAAGGAAGCCCGGGTCCAGGACGTGGCGGATCCCAGCCCCTCCCGGCAGGGCGTGGTGGTCCGGGTGGAGGCCACCGGGCTGTGCCGCAGCGACTGGCACGGCTGGATGGGCCACGACCCCGACATCACCCTGCCGCACGTACCCGGCCATGAACTGGCCGGTGTGGTCGAAGCGGTGGGCCGGGACGTGGTCAATCGGCGACCGGGTGACCGGGTCACCGTGCCCTTCGTCTGTGCCTGTGGCCGCTGCTCCGCCTGCGCGGCCGGGGCCCAGCAGGTCTGCGAGCGGCAGACCCAGCCGGGATTCACCCACTGGGGTTCGTTCGCCGAGTACGTCGCGCTGGAACAGGCCGACGTCAATCTGGTCCCCGTCCCCGACGGGATGTCGTTCGGCACGGCCGCCGGTCTGGGATGCCGGTTCGCCACGGCGTTCCGGGCCGTGGTGGCCCGCGGCCGGGTGACGCCGGGCGAATGGGTCGCCGTGCACGGCTGCGGCGGGGTCGGGCTCTCGGCCGTGATGATCGCGGTGGCCTGCGGCGCCAGGGTCGTCGCGGTCGACGTCTCGCCCGACGCCCTGCGGCTGGCCCGGACGTTCGGAGCGGTGGAGTGCGTGGACGCCTCGGCACACCCGGCGGGCGCCGGCGAGGCGGTGCGTGAGCTCACGGGCGGCGGGGCCCACCTGTCGCTCGACGCCCTGGGGTCGCCGGTCACCTGTGCCGCCTCGGTGCGGAGCCTGCGCCGCCAGGGGCGCCATGTGCAGGTCGGGCTGCTCCCGTCGGCGGCCGGTGACCCCGTCGTCCCCATGGCGAGGGTGATCGGCCTGGAGCTGGAGCTCCTCGGCAGCCACGGGATGGCCGCGCACGCCTACCCGCCGATGATGGACATGGTCAGGTCCGGCGGCCTCCGCCCCGACCTGCTGGTGACCTCCACCATCGGGCTGGACGCGGCCCCGGCGGCGCTCGCGGCGATGGGCGCGGCACCGGCCGCCGGCGTGACGGTCATCGAACCTCCGCGCTGAGCGCCCGGGACGCAGGCGGCGGGTCAGTCCCGGCGGCCCCGGTTGCCGGGGCGGGTGGCGACCCAGGCACGGATGGTGTCCGCGTACCAGTAGGGCTTGCCGCCCTCCACATGATCCGGTGACGGAAGGAGACCGTGTTTGCGGTAGGAGCGGACGGTGTCCGGCTGTACCCGGATATGCGCGGCAATGTCCTTGTAGGACCAGAGTCTTCTGTCCGTCATGAGTGACACCTCTCTGCACCGCAGCGGCAGCCCGGGGGCCGCCGGGCGAGCTGCGGAACGGACGCTGACGAATGCTCAGCCTGTGTCCGGTGAACGAGGGCAGTGAGAGACGGGGAGGGGCTGTCGAGCGCCTGTGACGGAAAACCTGCGTAATGGAGATATGTGTGACGAGGGAGTGATCTATGTGACGGAAAGAGCGCACTGGGGCAAACGGGGCCGCCTGCCCCTGGTGGGGAAGGCGTTCCGCCTTCCCCACCTCAGATGTGCCTCAACTCCGTTCATACCGGCGCCGACTCCGGGCACGATCGGTCCATGACTGGTTTCGGGAAGCAGAACATGGCCGTCCTCGTACTGCGCGAGGCGGACGACATCAGCACCGTGCTCCGGCGGGCTCTGGACACCGCGCCCGCCGAGGAACGCCCCGGCCTGGAAAGGGCCGTGGCTCTCACCGCCGAGGCCGGTGCGGTTCCGGACGCGGAACTGCGCGGCCGCTGGGCCCTGCGAAGGATGGCGTCGACCGGCTACGACGGGCCGCCCCACACCGTGGCCGCGGTCAAGGCACTGCGCACGGCCGAGCGGGGACTGAGCCTGCTCCAGGCGGTGAACCTGTCGAAGGAAGCGGAGGCCATCCGGGCAGCGGAGCCGGCTGCCCCGTAAACCGGAGGCGACGACGGGCCGCGCTGCACCAGACTGCCCCGGTGACCGCTGACCAGCCGCGCCCACCACTGCTCCCGCTCCCGTCGGACGCGCGGCTGCTCCCGCTCCCGTCGGACGCGCGGCTGCTTCCGCTCCCGTCGGACGCGCGGCTGCTTCCGCTCCCGTCGGACGCGCGGCTGCTTCCGCTCCCGTCGGACGCGCGGCTGCTTCCGCTCCGGCTCCCGTACCCGTCGGACTCGCCACTGCTTCCGCTCAGGCTCCCGCCGGACTCGGCGCAGGCGCGCGCTCTGAGACACGTGGCCGCCCGCTCCTCCGGGCAGCCGCTCGACCGCTCCGTACCGCTGACGCTCAACTTCCACCCGGACCGGATGGCGGGCGATCGTCCGATCCTGGTCGGGCTCGCCCAGGACGGGGCCTACCGTTCGCAGTTCGTCACCGGCACCGGAAACGGCGGGCTGACCGCCCATCCGGGCGGTGACCGGTGGCGCTGGGAGAGCCGGATCTTCGGTGGCGCGTACGACAGCGTGCCCGGCGAGCAGCGGCCGGTGTACGGGGCGTTGAACTTCCGGCGTCAGGAGACCGGGGCGGCGCCACGGTTCGGATCGGCGCACTTCAGGCTGATCCCGCAGGTGCTGGAGCGTGCCACCTTCTGCTACCCGGACAGTGCTGCCGAGCCGTCGGATTTCGGCGTGGCCGACCGGATGCGCCTGATCGAAGTGGCGGAGTCCGACAGCCAGGACGCGCTCGACGCGTACATCGAGGCGCAGGTGCACGGCCCGGTCCTGCTCGATTGCCATCTGGAGGCGCTGGTCCTCGATCCGAGTTTCCGCGGCACCGCCGTGGAGGAGGCCGCACGGAGGCTGCCCTGCCGCACGGAATGGCACGGCGGATTCCGCCTGACCGTGGCGGAGCTGCGCCGTCATGCGGACTACCGAGGACAGGAGTTCGTCGATCTCGGCGCGGAGATCTCCCGCGGCGGCCTGCTCGATCCCCGGATCATCGGGGACGCCGCCCGCACGGGCCGTTACGCGACGCAGTCGCTGAAGAAGGTCTGGCACTGCCTGGCCCGTTTCGGCGCCCCGCCCCGCCCTGCCCTGTAGCCGGGGCACGGTGCGGCGCGGGGCCGGTCGTCCTCAGCTGTCAGGCGTGCCACGGCGCTGACCAGTGCCACAGGAGCGCAGGAACTCCCTGGTCCGGCGGGCGATCGGGAACGGCTTGTCGGGCGGGCACGGGTACATGTCCTGCTCGACGATCGCGAACAGGTCGACGTCCAGCCGGCGGGCGGCGTCCAGGACGGGCGCGAGGGCGGGCACCCCGCCCGGCGGTTCGCACATCACCCCGCGTGCCACGGCGGGCCCGAACGGCACCTCGTTCGCGACCACTTCGGCCAGGACCTCCGGGTCGACCTGCTTGAGGTGCAGATAGCCGATCCGTTCACCGTAGGTCTCGATCAGTTTGACGCTGTCGCCGCCGCAGTAGGCGTAGTGCCCGGTGTCGAGGCAGAGCGAGACCAGGGCGGGGTCGGTGGCGTCGAGGAAGCGGCTGACGTTCTCCTCGCTGTCGATATGCGTGTCGGCGTGCGGGTGGACGACGATGCGCAGACCGTAGCGGTCCTGCACCTCGCGGCCCAGCCGCTCGGTCTGGGTGGTGAGGTCACTCCACTGCTCCGCCGTGAGGGTGCGGTCCTCCAGCACCTCGCCCGTCTTGTCGTCGCGCCAGAACGACGGGATGACCACGAGATGGTCCGCGCCCATCGCCCGGGTGAGGTCCGCGATCTCGGCGACATGCGCCCAGGTCCGTTCCCAGACGCCCGGACCGTGGTGCAATCCGGTGAAAGCGGTGCCTGCCGAAACGGTGAGCCCGCGGCTGCGGGTCTCGTCGGCGAGGCGGGCCGGGTCGGTCGGGAGGTAGCCGTACGGGCCGAGTTCGATCCACTCGTATCCGGCGGTGGAGACCTCGTCGAGGAAGCGGTGCCAGGGCACCTGCCGCGGATCGTCGGGGAACCATACCCCCCAGGAGTCGGGCGCGGAGCCGATGCGGATGCGGGCCGGAGCGGATGCGGAGGTGGTCATGCGGTCCAGCCTCACCGTCCGGGGAGATGAGTGTCAAGCATTAGTCCGTATGTCCGGACCAATGGTTGACAGTGTTCGGGGGAGAAGTTAGACCGGGGGCGACAGTTGCGTCCGCCAACTGCCGTACCGGTCGTCGAAGGGACACAGATGCCTGAGCCGTACGACGTGATCACCATGGGCCGGATCGGAGTGGATCTCTACCCCCTGCAGACGGGCCTGCCGCTCGCCAGGGTGGACGCCTTCGGGAAGTTCCTCGGCGGTTCGCCCACCAACGTCGCTGTCGCGGCGGCCCGTCTCGGCCGGCGCGCCGCGGTGGTGACCCGGACGGGGCAGGACGCGTTCGGGGAGTACCTCCACCAGCAGCTCAGGGAGTTCGGGGTGGACGACCGATGGGTGACGGCCGTCGAGGAGTACCCGACGCCGGTCACCTTCTGCGAGATCTTCCCGCCCGACGACTTCCCGCTCTACTTCTACCGGCAGCCCAAGGCCCCGGACCTGGAGATCCACGCGTCGGAACTCGATCTGGAGGCCGTCGGATCCGCCCGGGTCTTCTGGATGACCGGCACCGGACTCTGCGCCGAACCAAGTTGCTCCGCGACGCTCGCCGCGCTGCGGGCCAGGAACCGTTCGGGCATCACCGTCTTCGACCTCGACTGGCGCCCGATGTTCTGGGACGCGCCACCGGACACCCCACCGGACACCGCAACGAATGCCTCACCGGACACCTCACCGGACACCTCACCGGACACCGCAACCAATGCCCCACCGGATACCCCACCCGCCGCCCCATCCCACACCCCGCCCCACCCCCTCGCCTCCGCCCGCTACCGCGAGGCACTCGCCCACGCCACCGTCGCCGTGGGCAACCTCGACGAGTGCGCGATCGCGACCGGCGAGCGCGAACCGTACGCCGCGGCCCACGCGCTCCTCGCCGCAGGGGTCGAGCTGGCCGTCGTCAAACAGGGCCCCGGGGGCGTCCTCGCGGTCCACCGCGACGGCACGGTGGCCGATGTCCCGCCGCTTCCCGTGGAGGTGGTCAACGGCCTGGGCGCCGGTGACGCGTTCGGCGGCGCGCTCTGCCACGGCCTGCTCGCCGGCTGGGAGACCGACCGCATCATGCGGTACGCCAACGCCGCGGGCGCCATCGTCGCCTCCAGGCTCGCCTGCTCCTCAGCGATGCCGTTCCCGTACGAGGTGGAGGCGGCCCTCGCCGCGGGCTCCGTCACTGCCACGGCCCCACGCCCCGGCGCAACCACCCCCACCGAATCCGGGGCGGCCTCATGACGGCCCCGGCCTCTTCCGTCTCCGACCTCGTCCACCTGCGCATGCGCCATCCCGAAGCCGTCGCGGAGGCCGCCGCCCGGCGGCGCAGACGGCCGTTCGTCGGCAGCAGCGGGCGGCTGATGATCATCGCCGCCGACCATCCGGCCCGCGGCTCCCTCGCCGTCGGCGAGCGCGAACTCGCCATGGCCAACCGGTTCGAGCTGCTGGACCGGCTCTGTCTGGCGCTCTCCAGACCGGGCGTCGACGGGGTCCTCGCCACCGCCGACATCCTCGACGACCTGCTGCTCCTGGGCGCGCTGGAGGACAAGGTCGTCATCGGCTCGATGAACCGGGGCGGGCTGGCCGGTGCCGCCTTCGAGCTGGACGACCGGTTCACCGGCCACCGCCCCGAGGACCTCGCCCGGCTCGGCTTCGACGCGGGCAAGCTCCTGCTGCGGATCGACTACCACGACCTCGGCTCCCTCGACACGATGCACACCACCGCACGTGCGATCGACGCCATGGCCGCGCACCGGCTGCCGGTCTTCGTCGAACCGTTCCTCTGCCGCCGCACCGGCGGCAAGGTCCGCAACGACCTGAGCGCCGCGGCGGTGAGCACCTCCATCGCCATCGCCTCGGGACTCGCCGGCACCTCCGCGTACACCTGGCTCAAGGTCCCCGTCACCGAGAAGCCCGAGGACATGGCGCAGGTCATGGAGAGTTCCACGCTGCCCGCCGTGCTGCTGGGCGGCGAGGTGGGCGAGGACCAGGACGGCGCGTACGAGAGATGGCGCACCGCGCTGCGACTGCCGACCGTCCGGGGGCTGGTGGTGGGGCGGTCGCTGCTCTACCCGTCCGACGGGGACGTGGGCGCCGCGGTCGACACGGCCGTATCACTGCTCGAACCGGGCACGACGGGCGGGGAAACGGGTAGGTAAGGGGAATGACCATGCACGGAAACCCGAGGCACCACGTGACCGCCGGCAGTGCGGCGCGCGGTCCCTACGCCCTCGACATCGGTCCGGAACAGGCCGGCTGGGAACGGTCGAGCCTGCGTGTGGTGGAGCTCGAACCGGGAGGAGTTCACACACTTGTCACCGGGGAGAGCGAGTGGATCGTGCTGCCGTTGGCGGGTGCCTGTACGGTGCACACCTCAGATGAGATCTTTGAACTGCTGGGCCGGAAAAGCGTGTTCAGCGGGGTATCCGACTTCGCGTACGTACCGCGTGACGCCCATGCACAGATCGCCTCCGGCGCAGGCGGCCGCTTCGCCCTGGCAGGAGCGAAGTGCGAGCGACGACTCCCCGCTCGCTACGGCCCCGCGCCGGAGGTACCCGTCGAGCTGCGCGGCTCCGGCAACTGCTCCCGCCAGGTCCACAACTTCGCCGCCGCCGACACCTTCGACTGCGACCGGCTGATCGCCGTCGAGGTCCTCACCCCCGGGGGCAACTGGTCCTCCTACCCGCCGCACAAGCACGACGAGCACCGCCCCGGCGAGGAGTCCGTCCTGGAGGAGATCTACTACTTCGAGGTGGCGGACGACGGCCTTGGCTACCACCGGGTGTCCCCGTCCCGCCCCGGCGGTACGGACGTGCTGGCCGAGGTCCGCAGCGGCGACGCGGTCCTCATCCCGGACGGCTGGCACGGCCCGTCCATCGCCGCGCCCGGCCGCACGCTGTACTACCTGAACGTGATGGCGGGCCCGGGGCAGGAGCGGCAGTGGCTGATCAGCGACCACCCCGACCACAGCTGGATCCGCGACACCTGGCCGTCCCAGCCCATGGACCCCAGGCTCCCGTTCCATGGACCGGAGGATCACGCGTGAGTACGCGCCGTCTCACCACCGCACAGGCACTGGTGGACTTCCTCGCCGTGCAGTACACCGAACGCGATGGCATCCGCCGGCGGCTGATCGGCGCCACCTGGGGGATCTTCGGCCACGGCAATGTCGCGGGCGTCGGGCAGGCGCTCCTGGAGGCCGGGGCCGCCATGCCCTACCTCCAGGGCCGCAACGAGCAGGCCATGGTGCATGCGGCCGTCGGGTACGCCCGCCAGTCCGGCCGGCTCTCCGCGCACGCCGTCACCACCTCCATCGGTCCGGGCGCCACCAACCTCGTCACCGGTGCGGCCCTCGCCACCATCAACCACCTCCCGGTCCTGCTGCTGCCCGGCGACACCTTCGCGACCCGCCCCGCCGAGCCCGTGCTCCAACAGCTGGAGGTCCCCTCCCAGGGCGACATCTCGGTCAACGACTGCCTGCGCCCCGTCTCCCGCTACTTCGACCGGATCAACCGCCCCGAGGCGCTGATCCCGGCCGCGCTCCGGGCCGTGCGGGTCCTCACCGACCCGGCGGAGACCGGTGCGGTCACGCTGGCACTGCCGCAGGACGTCCAGGCCGAGGCGTACGACTGGCCGGCCGAGTTCTTCGCCGAACGCGTCTGGCACGTACGCAGACCGGCCCCCGACCCGGATGAACTCGACCGGGCGGTGCGGGCGGTGCGGGCCGCCCGCCGGCCGCTGGTCGTGGCAGGCGGCGGGGTCCGTCACAGCGCGGCCGAGGAGGCCCTGGCCACCTTCGCCGCCGCCACCGGGATCCCCGTCGCCACGACCCAGGCGGGCAAGGGCTCCCTGCGCCACGACCACCCCGCCGACGTCGGCGGCATCGGCCACACCGGCACCGCGACCGCCGACGCCCTGGCGCGCACCGCCGACCTGGTGATCGGGGCCGGCACCCGCTACACCGACTTCACCACCGCGTCGGCCACCCTCTTCGCGAACCCGGACGTCCGCTTCCTCAACCTCAGCATCACCGGCTTCGACGCCCACAAGCTCGGCGCACTCCCGCTCGTGGCCGACGCCCGCGCCGGGCTCGAAGCCCTCACCACCGCCCTGGCCGGAGGCGACGGCCACCGGGCCGACACCGCGTACGAGAGCGAGTACACCGGCGCCAAGGCCCGCTGGGAGCAGCGCGTCGACGCCGCGTACGCCACCCCCGACCCGGACGCCCGTCCCACCCAGGCCCAGGTACTCGGTCTCCTCGACGAACTGGTCACCGACGACGACATCCTCATCAACGCGGCCGGTTCGCTCCCCGGCGACCTGCACAAACTCTGGCGGACCCGGTCGCCGCGGCAGTACCACGTCGAATACGGCTACTCCTGCATGGGATACGAGATCCCCGCCGCGATCGGCGTCCAGCTGGCCGCCCCCGGCACCCCGGTCTGGGCGCTCGTCGGCGACGGCACGTACCTCATGAACCCCACCGAGATCGTCACCGCGGTCCAGGAGAACCTGCCCGTCAAACTGGTCGTCCTGCAGAACCACGGGTACGCGTCGATCGGCGGGCTCTCCGAGTCCGTCGGCGGCGAACGTTTCGGTACGGCCTACCGCCACCGGTCGGCGGACGGCGGCTTCACAGGCCCGCCGCTCCCCGTCGATCTCGCGGCGAACGCGGCCTCCCTCGGCATGCGGGTACTGCGTACGAGGACAGTGCGCGACCTGCGGGAAGCCCTGGCCGAGGCGCGGGCGGCGGACCGTCCCACTTGTGTCTACGTCGAGACCGAAACGGCAGACACAGTGTCGGGGCCCCCTCCGGCACAGGCGTGGTGGGATGTTCCCGTGGCCGAGACGGCCACTCGCCCGTCGGCGGCAAGAGCCCGGGAAGAGTACGAACGTCACGTCACCGACCGACGCAGCCACCTCTGAAGGAGTCACAGCATGAAGACCGTCAACCACTGGATCGGTGGCAAGACCGTCGAGGGCGCGTCGGGCAACTACGGCCCGGTCACCGACCCGGCCACCGGCGCCGTCACCACCCAGGTCGCGCTTGCCTCCCCGGACGAGGTCGACGCCGCGGTGGCCGCGGCGAAGGGCGCGTACGCGACGTGGGGCACGTCGTCGCTGTCCGCCCGCACGGCGATCCTGTTCCGCTACCGTGCGCTGCTGGACGCCCACCGGGACGAGATCGCCGCGCTGATCACCGCCGAGCACGGCAAGGTGCACTCCGACGCGCTGGGTGAGGTGGCCCGCGGTCTGGAGATCGTCGAGCTGGCCTGCGGCATCACCACCCAGCTCAAGGGCGAGCTGTCGACCCAGGTGTCCACCCGCGTCGACGTCTCCTCGATCCGTCAGTCGATCGGTGTCGTCGCCGGCATCACGCCGTTCAACTTCCCCGCCATGGTGCCGATGTGGATGTTCCCGCTCGCCATCGCCTGCGGCAACACGTTCGTGCTCAAGCCCAGCGAGAAGGACCCGTCGGCCGCCAACCTGCTCGCCGAACTGGCCTCCGAGGCCGGTCTGCCGGACGGCGTCCTGAACGTCCTGCACGGTGACAAGGTCGCCGTCGACGGGCTGCTGAACCACCCGGACGTCTCCGTCGTCTCGTTCGTCGGGTCGACCCCGATCGCCCGCTACATCCACGCCACGGCCTCCGCCAACGGCAAGCGCGTCCAGGCGCTCGGCGGTGCGAAGAACCACATGCTGGTGCTGCCGGACGCGGACCTCGACGCCGCAGCCGACGCCGTCGTCTCGGCCGCGTACGGCTCCGCCGGCGAGCGCTGCATGGCGATCTCCGCGGTCGTCGCCGTCGGTGCGATCGCCGACGACCTCGTCGCCCGGATCAAGGACCGCGCCGAGAAGATCAAGATCGGCCCCGGCAACGACCCGGCGTCCGAGATGGGCCCGCTGATCACGGCCGTCCACCGCGACAAGGTCGCCTCCTACGTCACCGGCGCCGCGGCCCAGGGCGCCGACGTCGTCCTCGACGGCACCGGCCACACGGTCGAGGGCTACGAGGACGGCCACTGGATCGGCCTCTCCCTCCTCGACAACGTCTCGACCGACTCGGACGCGTACCAGGACGAGATCTTCGGCCCGGTCCTGTGCGTGCTGCGCGTCGACACGTACGAGGAGGGCGTCGCGCTGATGAACGCCTCGCCGTACGGCAACGGCACCGCGATCTTCACCCGCGACGGCGGCGCCGCCCGCCGCTTCCAGCTGGAGATCGAGGCCGGCATGGTCGGCATCAACGTCCCGATCCCGGTGCCGGTGGGCTACCACTCCTTCGGCGGCTGGAAGGACTCGCTCTTCGGCGACCACCACATCTACGGCAACGACGGAGTGCACTTCTACACCCGCGGCAAGGTCACCACCACCCGCTGGCCGGACCCGGCCGACGCCCCGGCCGGCGTGGACCTGGGCTTCCCCAGCAACCACTGACCCGGTGGCTCCACTGACCCGGTAGCTCCACAGACCGTCAGATCCGTCAGGACCGTCAGGACCGGCCGGGACCGTACTCCGGTCCCGGCCGGTCCCGTACTCCGATCCCGGTTCAGGCGACCGTCAGCGAGCGCGTCGCCTTTCTGACGTCCGACAGGTAGGTGACGACCTGCGGGTCCCTGCGCCAGGGCTCCAGCGAGCGGCCGTACACGCGCAGGTACTCCATTCCGCGCAGGCTCCCCAGCCGGGTGAAGAGGTTCAGCGACTCGCGCCCCAGGTGCAGGCTCTGGGCGAGGTCGCCGTTCTGGGCGTGTGCCGATGCCAGGACCGACAGCCGGACGCTCCGCGAGCGGGCGAACGCGTCCGACGGCATGGGGCCGATGGCGTTCCAGGCGAAGGTGGCCCGGTGGTTGCCGAGGTCGCGGAAGGCCTCGGTCGCGTCGGTGATGATCCGCTGCTGGTCGAAGAACCCGATCCAGGCGGGTCCCTCGCTGTCCGCGCCGCGTGCCGCCAGCCGCTCCGACTGCGTGATGCAGGCGCTCGTCGCCCGTTCGTCGCCCGCGCGGGCGTGCGACCGGGCCTCGATCAGTTTGGCGAAACCCGCCACCCGCGGATCGAGGGTGTTCCCGCGCTGGTACGCGCCCTGGGCCATGTCGATGGCCTCCGAGGTGAATCCGCGCATCAGCGACTGCATCGCCATGGTGGTGAGGATGTACGCGCCCAGATCGGCGTCGCCCCCGGCCCGTGCCAGCCGTAGCGCCTGGATGAAGTGACGCTGGGCGATGCTGTGCTGTCCCGCGTCGAAGGCCGTCCAGCCGGCCAGCCGCGCCATCTCCGCGGTGACCCGGAACAGATCACGTCCCACCGCCTCGGAGTAACTGCCGCGGAGCAGCGGTGCGACGCGCCCGTACAGGTACTCCGTGAGGGACGTCGACTTCCTGTTCGCCCCGCCGAAGCGGGAGTCCCACAGACGGGCGCTGTCAGCGGCCTCCCTGAGCTCCGCGATGTGCTCCCGGTCGACGGACGGCCCGGCGGTGGTGCGTGCCCGGGTGGAATCCGCCGGATCGATGAGCCAGCGGGTGAACGGGGTGGCGAAGGCGGAGATGGCGAACGTCTGGCTGGTGAGGAACTGACGGCGGTTCACAGCGCTCCAATAGGCTGATGCTTCGTTCACTGCGTCGTCCTGGTGACGGGCGAACTCCAGGCCCAGCCCGCTCGTGTCATGTTCCGCGCTCTGCATCCCGATCTCCGCGAAGGACACCGGCCTGCCCAGCAGCTCGGACAGGGCGATGCAGATGAGCCGCGGGGTCGGCGACTTCGGGACCATGCCGCGGCGGCACCAGTTCGCCACGGACGTGTGCGTGTACTGGGTGGACTGTCCTTCTCGGGAGGCGAGTTCGTTCACCCGGTGGGCAAGTCGCTTATGGCTCGCGCCCGATTGGGCGACGATCTCCTCAAGGCTTGGATTTCCCTGGCGTTCGTTTCTCCGGGTTTCCGTCATTCCGCCTCCTTTCTTTCGCAGCGTACCGACGCCATGGGCTCCACAGGCAGGGCCGGCGAGTTGTGAGCCCCCTTGTGAGCCCTGCGCGCTTCCGTGCTCCCGCGCTGTCATGGGGACATCAAGCCCCGTACGGGCCGTCGAGACCGTGAACGCCGTGCAGGCCGAGGGATCCGAGCTGTCCGGACCGCAGGCCGAAGGGGCCGCGAAGTCGATGGAAATGCCCGGAACGCCCTTGAGGCGTCGGAGCATTCTGAGACGGAGGTCCGAAAATGTTCGACCTGATCGAGTTATCGGTGGTTCTCTCTCCGGCGGCGACGCTGGAAGTTCACCTTCCGATTGGATTCATTCTCTATCTGATCTTCTCGCGCTCCTCCCGAAAGTAGTTCCACCGGGTGGCAGCGGGCCGCGACAGCGGCGCCCACTGTTCCCGGACCCGAACAGAACTGCAGGGCCGCTCCCCCGGGGCGGCCCTGCAGTGGTTCGTGAGCGGTCAGGACTCGGTGCCGGCGGCCCTCACGGCTCCCGCTCTCGATACGTACAGACTGGCCGCCGGACCCGGGTGCGCGGCAGGGCCAGGTGTACTGACCTCCGTATGACGAATGTCAGTGTCCGCCGGTGACCCACGAAGCGGCCGCACGGAAACCCGCACGCAAGCCAGTACGGAAACCCGTTCGCCGACTGCGCACCGGCGGTGCTGTGATGAGGCCATGACCGCACCGACCCCGCCGCAGCACGAGATGCGCGCGCTGTACACCGACACGACCGTCACCGTCTACCAGGCGTACTCCCCGTCCCTCGGTCTCCCCGCCGCCCGCGACGGACGCTTCCCGCCCGCCTGGAAGCGCGACCGCATGACATGGATCAAGCCGAGCTTCCTGTGGATGATGTATCGCTGCGGCTGGGCGATGAAGGAGGGCCAGGAGACGGTTCTGGCGGTCGAGATCACCCGCGAGGGCTTCGACTGGGCACTCGCGAACGCCGAACTCTCGCACTACGAACGGGGCGTGCACCCGGACCTCGCCACCTGGCAACGCAACCTGCGCCAGGCCCCGGCCCGCGTCCAGTGGGACCCCGAACGCGACCTCCACCTGAACCGGCTCCCGTACCGCTCCCTCCAGCTGGGCCTCGCGGGGGAGGCGGCGCGGCGGTACGCGGACGAGTGGACGGTGGCGATCCGTGTCCCGGCTCAAGTAACCACAGAGCGGCTTCGGGATCGTTTGCCGGCCGGCGTGCTGCATTGCCAACTGTGCGGCTTCGTCACAGGTGTTAGGTGGGTGCCGCGTGGGCCTCGGCTCCAGCTGAAGGGTCAGTGGTCGTCGGTGATGCGGGTGGCGATGCCGTCGCTGATCTTCACCTCGGCGGAGACGCCCTTCTGCGCGGCAGCTTCCAGCTCCTGCTCGGTGCACTTGGTGGCGGACTGGTCGTTCTCGTCTCCGCAGATGTCACCCGCGCCCCAGATCTCCGTGGCATCGGACGTGAAGAATGCCTGCTCCTCACCCTTCGGGCCGGAGACCGTGTACTTGCCGGGCGCCAGGTACGACACATTCCCGAACCACGTGCCGCTCGCGCCCTTGCCCTGACTGGCCCCGTCGCCGGCGCTCTCGGGGGTGGACCCCGAGCCGGCCTTACCGGTATCGCTGGAGTCGCTCCCGGCGGCAGGCGCCCTCGTGCCGTTGGAGGCCGACGCGTCGTCGTTGCTGCCGGCACCCGACGAGCCCTCGGCCTCGGCAGCCGCATCCGTCGAAGAGGCGCTGGCCGTGGCAGAGGCCGAGGCGGCCGAGGAGGCGTTGTCGCCCGTGTCGCTTTGGCAGGCCGTCAGCAAAGCGGTACCAGCGACGAGGGCGGCGGCGAGCAGAACGGAACGAGTGCGCAGGGAAGCCATGTGTGGGGGGCCTTCGAAGAATCGGGTCAGTTGGTGTCTGTGAACTGCTTGTTCGTGCATCATGCGCCACGTCGTAGACCGAACACGGGATGTCCTTGATCCACTACGTTCCTGTGACCATTCACGGACACACCGAAGGATCGCCGTTCGGAAGGCGGACACCTTCGTCGCCGCCGACCTGTGGGACTTCGCCGCGTGCTGGGGGCTGGCTGACCACTTGGGCCGTTTCCTATGTGGTGAGTCGGACGAGTCGTCTGTAGCAGCAGAGGGCTGCGGCGAGACCGAGGAATGCCAGGTAGTTGCCGGGGTGGAGTTCGTAGCGTGGCTGAGGCGGCGGTAGCCGGTCGGCCAGGACACCGTCCACTCGATGACCCACCGTCGACGCCCCAACCGTTCGCTGGACTCGACCACCTTGCGGGCGATGCGGACGCCGCTGTGCTTGCCCATAGCCGTTTCGGCGCGCCCTCTGGCCCTCGCCCGGGGTCGTATCGGCGGATGAGTCGGTCCTCGGCGCGACGCTCCGGGCGCAGTCGTGCCCGCCGGCCAGAAGCAGGCAGGCGGGCACCCCCGAGTGTGACCACCGCCGTTGCTCGGCTGCGACTACGCGGGGGCGGCTACGCCGGCCCGGTCGCCCACTCCGAGTCCTTCAACACGGGGCGGCAGCCAAAGGGCTGCGGATCACGACGACCCGGGCCGGGGCTCCTCGCCGTCGTAGGCCGTCAGCGCAGCCTGGCGGCATCCTCTTACGACGCAGAACACTAGGGAGGCGTGGAGGTCAGGGACCCTGTGTCGGCGGAATCGAGTGAGCGGTACTCCATCCGCTGATCGTCCAGCAGTGTGAGCCTCAACGGGGACCTGCTCCTGGGGCAGTCCCGATTCAGACCTGCGGTCCGCGCGTCCAGCTGCGGTGGGGTGGTCAGGAGATCGTCCTTGACGGAGAACACCTTTGCTTCATAGCCGCACGATGGGTTGGGGCCCATTCCATCAATGATCGTGATGGTGTTCTGTTCGACAGACACGCCCGCGACCTGGATCAGCTCCAGGGTGCCGGGCTCTTGTGCGTCCGTGTCGGGGTACCACACGCTGGTGGCCTGGTACCTGTCGAGCGACGAGTTCTCCTGCCTGGTGAGCTGGATTTCGTACCCGTCGACGATCCATACGAGTCGGTCGTTCGGGGTCGGGCTGAACTTGAGTTCGCTCTCTGTCTGCTTCGAGCACTTGGCGGACTCGCTCTTGGGAGTGGCGCTCCCGGCGCTGCCCTTACTCAGCGTGAGAGTCCGTTCTCCGGAGCTCTCGTCGTAGTCCGCCCTCTCGACGACCCTGCCGGTGACGCACAAGCGCGTCTTGCCCAATATGGACACCTTGGCGGCCCGGGTGCCGGCGCCCTTGATCTCCAGATGGACGTGTTCCCCAGACGTCTCACCTTGCTTCGTGAGCTTCCCTTCCCACTTGCCTTGAAATTGTCGCGGCACGGCGGTGGTGCCGCCCTGGCCGGCGCCACTCTTGCTGTCGTCCCATAGCTTGAGTGCAAGGAGGCCCGCACCGACGGCGATGAGCGCCACCGCAGCGACGCCGACCACGGTGGTCCGGTTACGCCCGCGCCCAGCCACGGCCGGGGGCTGCGCGGGCATCATCGGTGGGGCAAGGGGAAGGGGCGGAGTGGTTTGACCCGATGCTGCGGTCCCCCGGATTGTGCCTGCGGCCGGGATGTCCTTCACTGTGGGCGTGGGCCGACGATTGATGGTCAAGGCGGGGTCGTAATCCAGCAACTCGGCTGCACGGCGTCCTAGTTGCTCCAGTACCTCACCTGGCAACCAGGGACCGGCTGTGAGCCCGGCGGTCCGGTCAGCCACTTCCTGGGGCGAGGGCCGAAGCGTCGGATCCTTCTGCAGGCACGCGCGAACGAGAGTAAGGAGACTCTCCGGCACACCGTCCAGATCCGGCTCGTCCTCCGCGACTCGGAACAACTGTGCGTGCAATCCACCGCTACCGCTACCGCTGGCACCGAACGGCTGGCGCGCCGTGGCTGCGTACACCAGCACGGACCCCAGGCAGAACACATCGCTCGCGGCCGTGAGTTCAAGGCCGCGCGCCTGCTCCGGAGACATGAAGCCAGGGGAGCCGATCACCATCCCCGTACGTGTCTGCGCCACGTCCCCCGCGACCGTGTCCAGTGCGTCCAGCGCCCGGGCGATGCCGAAATCGATGACGCGCGGCCCGTCCACGGTGACAAGTACATTGGACGGCTTGAGGTCCCGGTGGATCAGCCCGACCCCGTGCACGGCCGACAGAGCCAGTGCGAGGCGATTGGCCAGCACGCGCACGGAGAGCTCCGGCAACGCCCCGTAACTCTCGGCCACCACCTCGTGCAACGAAGGCCCCAGAATGTACTGCGTAGCCACCCACGGCACCGCAGCCTCGGTGTCCGCGTCAAGTACCGCAGCGGTCCACTCGCTGCCCACACGCCGTGCGGAGGCCACCTCGCGCGCGAACCTCCACCGGAATTCCGGCAGTTGGGCCAATTCTCTCTGGACGACCTTGAGCGCGACGGTCCGCCCGCCCCCGGAGCGTCCCAAATACACCCGGCCCATGCCGCCCTCACCCAGCCGGCCGAGCAGAGAATACTGCCCGATGGACCGCGGATCCTCCGGCGCGAGTGCCTGCATGTCTTTCATTCCCCCTGATTGACCTGCCTCGAGTGAGGTGAAGGTCAACTTACTTAACCGCCCCAACACGGTAAACCCACCAACTTGCTCGGATCCGGCAGAGCCACACGATCAGGCGACCACGAAACGGATATCAAGTCACGTACCGCCTTCTTAGGGCTGTGAACGCGGCTTGATGTGGATCAAGCTGAGCTTCCTGTGGATGATGTATCGCTGCGGCTGGGCGATGAAGGAGGGCCAGGAGACGGTTCTGGCGGTCGAGATCACCCGCGAGGGCTTCGACTGGGCCCTGTCGCACGCCGAACTCTCCCACTACGAACGCGACCTGCACCTCAACCGCCCCCGTACCGCTCCCTCCAACTCGGCTTCGCGGGTGAGGCGGCGCGGCGCTACTCGGACGAGTGGACGGTGTCGGTCCGCGACGTCACCCCGCTGGCCCGGGAGATCCATGAACTGGTCCGGGCGGGCCGGGACGACGCGGCCGCCCGGCTCCTGCCACAGGAGTCGCCGTACGTCGTACCCGTCGCACCGACCGTCCTCGCGCCGGCACGAGCGGGTTCCTGACCGGGCGGTGAAGCCTTCGAGGGGGCAAAGGGGTGGCTCCTCCATGCCGAGGTCATGGGATGGAGACCCTGCGAAATCGCCTTGACCGGCCGCTCCGGCCCCCTGGTAGGAACCGCGCGGACAACCACTACATCTGGACCGAGGTCTACGACGTCACGGCGGGGAAGAAGAAGGGCACGTGCCGGACGGGCAGCTTCAAGTCCTGTGCGTTCAGCATCCCTGAGGGCCACAAGGTCCGGATCAACGTGTACCGGATGAACTCGAAGGACGTCGAGTTCCTCGACGAAGTGCACACGAAGAGCGGCAAGCTACCCACGGCCTAGCCTCGAAGTTTCGTGACGGTCCGCCGATGGAGTCGGTGGACCGTTTTCGTGCCGTGGGCTGAGGTTGTGCAGGTTGAGGGCCCGAGTGTCG
>NZ_JBFAJY010000064.1:0-24668 GCF_040655445.1 Streptomyces sp. NPDC050423 | reverse complement strand
ATCTCCAGGCTCGAAAGAGGACTCAGCAGAGACGACGACTTCGCCCTCGCCTACCGCGACTGGCTCCAGACCGCTTGACAGCAATAGGAGCTTCAGTCGCGCCGCTACGGCCGCCGGCGGGGCTTTCCGCGCTTGGCGCCCGCGGCGCCCTTCGCGCCCCGGGAGCCCTTGGCCCCCTTCGCGCCCCCGGAACCGCTCCGGGCGCCCTTCCCCGCAGCTCCACCGGCCGCGGGCTTGCGCCGGGCGCCGCCGGTCTGCGGAGACTTGCCCTTCGGCTGCGCCGCGGGCGGCGTAACGCGGCCCCGGCTGCTGTTCACCGTCCGCCCCCGGACGATGCCGATGAAGTCCTCCACCAGATCGGTGGTCCGGTCCTGCGGCCACGACAACGCGATACGCGACTCGGGGGCGCCCGAGAGCGGCCGGTACGTCAGGTCCTTGCGGTGGTGCAGGCGGGCGAGCGACTGCGGGACGGCGAGGACGCCCACCCCTGCCGCCACCAGCTCGACGGCGTCCGCCGTCGTGGCGGGGCGCTCGATCGCGGGAAGGCCCGGCGGGGTGTCCCAGCCGAGGGTGTCGTCCAGCGGATGCAGCACGATCTCGTCGGCCAGATCCTCGACGGAGATCTCGTCGACCGCCGCCACCACGTGGTCCTTGGGGATCACGACCACGGTCGCCTCGGTGTAGAGGGGGATCGCGCTGAGATCCGTGACGTCGACCGGCAGCCGTACGAAACCCGCGTCGGCGCCGCCGCCGAGCAGCAGGTCCGACGCCTCGGCGGCGGGCACCGCGACGAGGGCGAGGGGGACGTCGGGCAGGCGTTCGTTCCAGATCCGCACCCACTTGGTGGGCGTCACCCCCGGGACGTACGCGAGCCGGAACGAAGGGGTTGCTTCCGAGCCTGTCACCCCGCCAGGTTACCGGTCGTGGTCAGGGGCGGCGCACACGCTCGATAGTCTTGACTCCATGACGTCGCACCAGACCACCCAGACAATGAAGCCCGCGACCGCGGCGAAGAAATTGGGTGTGTACCTCGAAGCCACCCCCACCGAGTTCCAGGAGGGTGTTGTCTCGCGCACCGAGCTGGCGGCTCTCCAGTCAGATCCGCCCGAGTGGCTGCAGGAACTGCGACGCAACGGCCCGCACCCGCGGCCGGTGGTCGCCGCCAAGCTCGGCGTCTCCATCTCCGGCCTCGCACGCGGTGGCGTCACGGACGCCCTCACCACGGAGCAGATCGACGCGCTGAAGCAGGAGGACCCCGGGTGGCTGCGCAAGGAGCGCGCCACCCAGGCCGAGGTCCGCAAGGAGACGGTGCGGATCAAGGAGCGGAACGCGGAGCGCGACGGCCAGTCGCAGGAGCCCCGTTCCTGACCTCGGACTGGGTGGCCCCGGCTGAGGTCAGGGGAGCCGGGGCATTCCCTCAGGGGGTGTCGGCGGGGGCGGCGGAGACCGCCCCCGCGACCGTTCAGCGAGTGGCGAGGAGCGTCAGCGTGTCGATCACGCGGTTCGAGAAGCCCCACTCGTTGTCGTACCAGGCGGACACCTTGATGTGGCGCCCGTCGACCCGGGTGAGAGCCGAGTCGAAGATCGACGAGGCGGGGTTGCCCGTGATGTCGGACGACACCAGGGGGTCGTCCGAGTATTCGAGCACGCCGGCCAGCGGTCCCCGCGCCGCGGCCAGGTAGGCCGCCAGCACCTCGTCGCGCGTCACATCGCGGGACACGGTGGTGTTGAGCTCGACGATCGAGCCCACCGGAACCGGCACGCGGATGGAGTCGCCCGACAGCTTGCCGTCGAGATTCGGCAGCACGAGGCCGATCGCCTTCGCGGCGCCCGTCGTCGTCGGCACGATGTTGACCCCGGCGGCGCGAGCGCGGCGGGCGTCGCGGTGCGGGCCGTCCTGGAGGTTCTGCTCCTGGGTGTAGGCGTGCACCGTCGTCATGAAGGCGTGCTCGATGCCGGCGAGCTCGTCCAGCACCGAGGCCAGCGGCGCGAGCGCGTTGGTCGTGCACGAGGCGTTCGAGACGACCGTGTGCAGGGCCGGGTCGTACGCCTCGTTGTTGACCCCGTACGCGAGCGTGACGTCCGCGCCGTCCGACGGCGCGGCGACGAGCACCCTCTTCGCACCGGCGTCGAGGTGGGCGCGGGCGGCCTTGGCGGATGTGAAGCGGCCGGTCGCCTCCAGCGCGATGTCGACGCCGAGCTCGGCCCACGGCAGCTGTCCCGGTTCCCGCTCGGCGAGCACCTTGATGCGGCGGCCGTCGACGACGAGGGTGTCCCCGTCCACGGTCACCGGGCGCCCGAGCCGCCCGGCCGTGGTGTCGAACGCGAGCAGCCGCGCGAGAGTGGCGGGCTCCGAGAGGTCGTTGACGGCGACGACTTCGAGGTCGCTGTCGCGTTCGAGCAGCGCGCGCAGCACGTTGCGTCCGATGCGGCCGAATCCGTTGATGGCGATGCGAGTCATGTGAGAGTCCCTTCTCCTCGTCCTCAGCATCGCGCCCGCCGGACCCGCCTGACAGCGGCGTGATCGCCATGGTCCGTAAGAATCCCGCCACCCGCCGCGCGGGCTATTCACCCCGGGCGAAGGTGCGCCGGTACTCGCTCGGTGTGGTGCCGAGGATGCGCTGGAAGTGCAGCCGCAGATTCGCGCCGGTGCCGAGGCCGACATCGGCGGCGATCTGCTCGACGCCCCGCTCCGAACGCTCCAGCAGCTCACGGGCCACGTCGATCCGGGCTCGCATGACCCACTGCATCGGGGTGTACCCCGTGTCCTCGGCGAAGCGTCGCGAGAACGTACGGGGCGACACCGCCGCATGCCGCGCGAGCGCCTGGAGGGTGAGGGGTTCGCCGAGCCGGTGCAGCGCCCACTCGCGGGTGGCGGCGAACCGTTCGCCGAGCGGTTCGGGCACGCTGCGCGGCACGTACTGCGCCTGGCCGCCGCTGCGATAGGGCGCCGCGACCAGGCGCCGGGCCGCGTAGTTCGACGCGGCCACCCCGAGGTCGCCGCGCAGCACGTGCAGGCACAGGTCGATGCCCGACGCGGCGCCCGCCGATGTCAGCACGCCGCCCTCGTCGACGAACAGGACGTTCTCGTCGACCCGGACCAGCGGGTATTGCGCCGCGAGCGCCCTCGTGTAGTGCCAGTGCGTCGTGGCGCGGCGGCCGTCGAGGAGACCGGTGGCGGCGAGGGCGAAGGCCCCGGTCGAGATGGCGGCGAGGCGCGCGCCCCGGTCGTGGGCGGCGATCAGCGCGTCGATGACGGGCTGCGGTGGGTCGTCACGGTCGGGGAGCCGGTAGCCGGGCACGAAGACGATGTCGGCCCATTCGAGCGCGTCGAGCCCGTGGGTGACGTAGTACGACAGCCCGTCCCCGCCGGCCACCAGGCCGGGTGCCGCGCCGCACACCCGCACCTCGTACGGCATGCTCGCGCGGGTCGTGAAGACCTGTGCGGGGATGCCGACATCGAGCGGCTTCGCGCCGTCGAGCACGAGGACCGCGACGTGTCGCAGGCGGGCGGCTGGCATGGGAGACGAGGGTACGCGGAGGCCGGGCTCCTCCATGGCCCGACCCGCGACGGCCCGACCCGCGACGGCCCGACCCGCGACGGCCCGACCCGCGACGGCCCGACCCGCGACGGCCCGACCCGCGACGGCCCGGCCCGCGACGGCGAGGAGGGCACGGTCTCCACGGAATCGGCCGCCGCTCGCGGCAGAGTGGGGACATGGACGCAGACGACAGGAACATCCTCGCCCGGTCACGCGTGGCGACCAGGCTGCCGGCTCAGGACCTGGACCGGGCGCGGCGCTTCTACTCCGGGACGCTCGGCCTGGATCCCGTCGACGAACGGCCGGGCGGGCTGCTGTACCGGTGCGGTGGCGTGGACTTCGTGGTGTTCCGTTCGACGGGGGCCTCGTCCGGAGCCTTCACCCAGATGGGGTGGGAGGTCGACGACGTCGAGACGGCCGTGGCGGAGCTGAGGCGCCGAGGCGTGGTGTTCGAGGACGTCGACGCGCCCGGATTCCGTACGAGGGGCGGGATCGCCGAGGTCGAGGGGAACTACCCGAGCAAGGGCGCGAGCGGAGAGCGCGGCGCCTGGTTCCGCGACAGCGAGGGAAACCTGCTGGGCATCGGCGAACCGGTCAGGTGAGGAGGAGCGGCAGCCGCCGCGGGTCCGGGCGGTGCGGACGACGGCCGGCGCGGGGACTGCCGCGGCGACCGGAGAACACCCGCTCAGGTCCATGACAACCTCGCTAATGTGATCGGGTGACAGAATTCAACGTCCTTGGTGACAGCACGGAATGGCAGAAGGACTTCGAGCAGCGACTGCGCGCCTCGTACACGGCGGCCGGGCTCGGCGCGGCCGCGACGGAGCGCGTGCTCGACGACATGCGCGCCGGCATCGGTGACTGGACGGTCGCCGCGGTCACGCAGGAGGACGGGACCCGGGTGGGGCACGTCGCCGTGGTCGTGGCTGAGGGCGACGACCCGCCCGCGGGCCGTATCGGCGACCTCCGTGTCGACCCACGCCACGCCGGCCGGGGACACGAGGAGGCCGCCCGGGACTGGGCCGAGCGATGGTGCGCGGAGCGCGGCGCACGTCGGCTGGACATACGGCTCAGGGAGCCCGCAGGCGAGTTGTTCGCCGATTTCGGCGTCCACGGTCAGCTGAGGGCGCGGCCCGTCGGCACCTCGCCGGAACCGGTCGAAGGCGTCACCGCACGGCCGATGACGCAGGCCGAGTACCCCGGGTGGCTCGCCTCCGAGAAGCGCGCCTACATCGGTGACATCGTGCGGGCGGGGGCCAAGAGCCCCGAGGGCGCCGCACGCAAGGCCGACGACGACTTCGCGAAGCTGATTCCCGAGGGCCTGGCGACCCCTGAGACCACGCTCCTGGTACTTGAGGCGGGGGGAGAGCCGATCGGCACCGGCTGGCTGAAGCACGGGCACCTCCCGGGGGCGACCTACGGCTACTCGCTGCACATCGACGAGCGGCACCGCGGCAAGGGGTACGGCCGGGCCGCCATGACGGCCGGTGAACAGGCGACGTCGGCAGCCGGTGACTCGGTGCTGATGTTCACCGTGTGGGGCGGCAACGAGGTGGCGATGAACCTGTACACGAGCGTCGGCTACCGGATCGTGGAGGAGTACCGCTCGCTCGGGCTGCCCCGCGCCGCGGCCTGACGCGGTCCGGCCCCGGCGGCCGCACCACGTCGGCGGGCGGGGCTGCGGCCGTACTGGCGGCCGCCGTCGTCCACGGGGGTTTCATCGGCCCCCGCGCAGTCGCGTGAACGCCGGCGCGAGGCGGAGCGCGAGCGCTGTCGGGAGCACGCGGAACTGCTGTACCCGGGCATCGCACTGGCCGGCCCCGCCCACTGCTTGTCGCCCGGCCCCCTCGGGTCAGAGCTGTTCGCGCACCCATTCGGGATCGGGGTTGGTGTGCGGCCGGCTCGCCACGACGACGGTCGGCACGGTCTCATTTCCGTCGTTGGCCGCCCGCACCGCTGCCGCTCCGGCAGGGTCGCGCCAGATGTTGACCCAGTGCAACTGGCGGGCGGCGCGGCCCAGCCGGAAGCGCAGTCGCAGGCAGTACTTGCAGCCCGGACGCCAGTAGACGACGGGTCGGCCGTCGGCCGCGCTGCGGCGCAGTGCCTCCGGCGCATCGATTGATCTCGGGAAGACCAGGGATGAGTTCATGCCTGCGAGCAGTATGAACATCAGCAGGAGCGCTGCGGCTTCGCCGGGGCTCCCGCTGAGGATCAGCCCGGTCGCGACGACTGAGCCGCAGAGCACGAGGAGTACGGGCAAGGTCCAGGTACGCGTCATGATGACGCAGGCTATCGATGAGATCGATGAGCCGGAACAGGCCTCGAACGTGTCCTACCTGGCCCGGCCCCGGGGCGGTGGCGAGGAGGGCGGGGGCGGCCCGCTCAGGTTCGCGGTCCATTTCTCCTCGATGCGGCCGAACTTCCACACGGCCAGCGCGGTGATCCAGGTGACGATGAACAGGCCGACGATCAGGTAGCCGAGGATGTTGAGGTCGAGGCCGGTGATCCAGTCCCGGAACGGTCCGTGGAGGCCGGCCTTCTCGCCGACCAGATCGAGAAGTTCGACGGTGCCGATGATCAGCGCGACGGCGACGGAAAGGCCGGTGATGGTGAGGTTGTAGTAGACCTTGCGGACCGGCCTGGAGAACGCCCAGCCGTAGGCGAAGTTCATGAAGGTGCCGTCGATGGTGTCCAGCAGGGACATGCCTGCCGCGAACAGCACGGGCAGACAGAGGACGGCGTACCAGGGAAGCCCGGAGGCGGCTCCGGTGCCGGCGAGGACCAGCAGGGCGATCTCGGTGGCGGTGTCGAAGCCGAGGCCGAAGAGCAGGCCCAGCGGATACATCTGCCACGGCTTGGTGATGGACTTCATCAGCCGCCCCAGCAGCCTGTTCATCAGCCCGCGGTTGTTCAGCTGCTCCTCGAGCGCGGCTTCGTCGAAGTGGCCTCGCCGCATCTCGCGGAAGACCTTCCAGATCCCGGTGAGGATCACGAGGTTGGTGATCGCGATGAGGTAGTGGAAGGTCCCGGAGACGGTGGTCCCGATCCAGCCTGTGGCGGAGTGGAGGGTGGAGTTGTCGTTCTCCACGGGCCCGGCGAGGGCTTTGACACCCAGCGACAGCAGGACCGCCAGCGCGAAGACGATGCTGGAATGGCCCAGGGAGAACCAGAAGCCGACCGACAGCGGCCGTCTGCCCTCGTACATCAGCTTGCGGGTGGTGTTGTCGATGGCCGCGATGTGGTCGGCGTCTCCGTTGTATGTAGCGTGCGGACATGACAAGAAGCGGACGGCTCGCGGAGCAGCTGGACTGGTACTGGCACAAGAACCTGCGGCCGCGGCTGGACGGTCTTACCGATGAGGAGTACTTCTGGGAGCCGGTGCGTGGCTGCTGGAGCATCCGCCCGTGTGGCACGTCGGCCGCACCGATGGCGGCGGGTTCGGGGGGATGGACGATGGATTTCGCGTCCCCTGGCCCGGTGCCGGCGCCGGTGACCACGATTGCCTGGCGGCTGGCGCACATCGTCGTCTCCTGCCTGGGCTATCGGGTCGGATGGCACTTCGGCGGCCAGGATGTCGACTCCACGACATTCGCCTACGCGGGGACCGCTGACGAGGCGCTGAAGCAGCTCGATGAGATGTATGGGAGATGGAACACGGGGGTCCGCGAGCTCTCGGACGCTGACCTGGAGAAGCCGCCCACGGTGGGTCCCGAGCGGTTTCCCATGGAGGGCATCGTCCTGCACGTCAACAGGGAGCTGATCCATCACGGCGCCGAGATTTCCCTGCTGCGCGACCTCTGCCGCCGGCAGGACGGAGCAGTGCCGCGCCGAATATGAATTCCGGTATCCGGCGATCGAGCCTCGGAAACCTACGTGGACTCCGTGATGCTCCGTGGCTGAGATCTTCACTGTTGTGGGAGCGCTGTTGTGGGGGCGACTCCCCGTCATCGATGCGCCGGGCCGGCCGGCTTGCGTACGTGGTGAGGACCTTGCGCAGGCCGGAGTCGTGAGGGGCGGCATCGGGGCGGGTCGGATGGCACCACGTGTGTTGCGCGTGACCCCCACTTGCGCTGGACGTCCGGCGTCTGAGCGGCCTCAATCGGCATCGAGGTGAAGACGTGCCCGCCCTTGGGTCACTTGAACCCGGACGAAGACGGAGGCTGCTTGTCGCTCGCGATCGTCGAACGCTGGTGGATGCCGGCAAGGCGCTCCAAGCGCCGAGCGAGAGTCTCGGTCACACGGGGGCAGGGCCGCGCCGGTCGATTTCTTTGCATAAAAGTGCGACGCTGCGTATAGTCATGCCATCGACGAGGAGGATTTCGATGGTGGTACGTGCAGCGGTGGCAGGGGCGAGCGGATACGCCGGCGGGGAGCTGCTCCGTCTTCTGCTGGTCCACCCGGAGGTCGAGATCGGGGCCCTCACCGCGAACTCCAACGCGGGACAGCCGCTCGGGGCGTTGCAGCCGCATCTGCGGCCGCTCGCCGGGCGGGTGCTTCAGCCGACCACGCCCGAGGTGCTCGCCGGGCACGACGTGGTGTTCCTCGCGCTGCCGCACGGGCAGTCCGCCGCCGTGGCGGAGCGACTCGGTGACGAGGTGCTCGTGGTGGACATGGGGGCCGACTTCCGGCTCAAGGACGCCGCGGACTGGGAGAAGTTCTATGCCTCGCCGCACGCGGGAACCTGGCCGTACGGCCTGCCCGAGCTGCCCGGTGGGCGCGCCGGGCTGGCGGGGAGCAAGCGTATCGCGGTGCCCGGCTGCTACCCCACCGCCGTGTCGCTCGCGCTCTTCCCGGCGTACGCGGCCCGGCTTGCCGAGCCCGAGGCCGTGATCGTCGCCGCCTCGGGGACCTCCGGCGCGGGCAAGGCGGCCAAGCCGCATCTGCTCGGGTCCGAGGTGATGGGCAACATGTCGCCGTACGGCGTCGGCGGCGTCCACCGGCACACACCCGAGATGATCCAGAACCTCAGCGCCGCGGCCGGTGAGCCGGTGACCGTCTCCTTCACGCCGACCCTCGCGCCGATGCCCCGCGGCATCCTCGCCACGTGCAGCGCGAAGGCGAAGCCGGGCCTGAGCGCCGAGGTGCTCCGCACCGCGTACGAGAAGGCCTTCGCGGACGAGCCGTTCGTCGATCTGCTGCCCGAGGGGCAGTGGCCCGCGACCGCCGCCGTGTACGGCTCCAACGCCGTCCAGATCCAGGTCGCGTACGACGAGGCGGCCGGCCGGATCGTCGTCATCAGCGCCATCGACAACCTCGCCAAGGGCACCGCGGGCGGCGCCCTGCAGAGCATGAACATCGCCCTCGGACTTCCCGAGGGCACAGGTCTTTCCACGATCGGAGTCGCACCGTGAGCGTCACGGCAGCACAGGGATTCTCGGCGGCGGGCATCGCCGCCGGAATCAAGGACAGCGGTAACCCGGACCTGGCCCTCGTGGTCAACAACGGTCCGCGTCGCGCCGCCGCGGGCGTCTTCACCTCCAACCGTGTCAAGGCCGCCCCAGTCCGCTGGTCGGAGCAGGTCCTCAAGGGCGGCGAGGTGACCGCCGTCGTCCTCAACTCCGGTGGTGCCAACGCCTGTACGGGACCGCAGGGCTTCCAGGACACCCACGCCACCGCCGAGAAGGCCGCCGAGGTCCTCAAGGGCCACAGCGCCGGTGAGATCGCCGTCGCCTCGACCGGCCTCATCGGTCTGCTGCTGCCCATGGACAAGCTGCTGCCGGGCATCGAGAAGGCCGCGGCGGTCCTGAGCGAGCACGGCGGCGAGAAGGCCGCCATCGCCATCAAGACCACCGACACCGTGCACAAGACGGCCGTCGCCGGCGGTGCGGGCTGGACCGTCGGCGGAATGGCGAAGGGCGCGGGCATGCTCGCGCCCGGCCTCGCCACCATGCTCGTCGTGCTCACCACCGACGCCGACGTGGATGCCGCCGGACTCGACACCGCGCTGCGCGACGCGACCCGCACCACCTTCGACCGGATCGACTCCGACGGCTGCATGTCCACCAACGACACCGTGCTGCTGCTGGCCTCGGGGGCCAGCGGAATCACCCCGGAGCGGGGGGAGTTCGCCGAGGCCGTACGGGCCGTCTGCGACGACCTGGCCCGGCAGCTGATCGGTGACGCGGAAGGCGCCTCCAAGGACATCCGGATCGAGGTCGTCAACGCCGCGTCCGAGGACGACGCCGTCGAGGTGGGCCGCTCCATCGCCCGTAACAACCTCCTCAAGTGCGCCATCCACGGCGAGGACCCCAACTGGGGCCGGGTGCTGTCCGCCATCGGCACGACGAAGGCGGCCTTCGAGCCCGACGAGCTGAACGTCGCCATCAACGACGTCTGGGTCTGCAAGAACGGCGGAGTCGGCGAGGACCGCGACCTCGTCGACATGCGCTACCGGGAGGTCAGGATCACCGCCGACCTCGCCGCGGGCACCGAGTCGGCCGTCATCTGGGCCAACGACCTCACCGCGGACTACGTCCACGAGAACAGCGCGTACAGCTCATGACCGTCGCGCGGAAGCACACCGCACTCCCGAAGGCGCAGATCCTCATCGAGGCGCTGCCCTGGCTGACCCGGCACAACGGCAGGACCGTCGTCATCAAGTTCGGCGGCAACGCCATGATCGACGAGGAGCTGAAGGCGGCCTTCGCGCAGGACGTCGTCTTCCTGCGGCACGCCGGCCTCAAGCCCGTCGTCGTGCACGGCGGCGGCCCGCAGATCAGCGCCCAGCTCGACAAGCAGGGGCTGGTCAGCGAGTTCAAGGCCGGGCTGCGCGTCACCACGCCCGAGGCGATGGACGTCGTACGGATGGTGCTCGCCGGACAGGTCCAGCGCGAGCTGGTGGGCCTGCTCAACCAGCACGGGCCACTCGCCGTCGGCATGACCGGCGAGGACGCCCACACCATCACCGCCACCCAGCACCGGCCCGTCATCGACGGCGAGGCCGTCGACATCGGCCGGGTCGGCGAGATCACCGCGATCGACACCGGGGCCATCCAGGCGCTGCTGGACGACGGCCGCATCCCGGTCATCTCCTCCATCGCCCGCTCCGCCGACGACGACCACGTCTACAACGTCAACGCCGACACCGCGGCCGCCGCACTCGCCGCAGCGCTGGACGCCGAGACGCTGATGGTCCTCACCGACGTCGAGGGCCTCTACGAGGACTGGCCCAACAGCGACGACGTGATCAGCCGCCTCACCGCCACCGAGCTTGAGCGGCTCCTGCCGGAGCTGTCCAGCGGAATGGTGCCCAAGATGCAGGGCTGCCTGCACGCCGTGCGCAACGGCGTCGAGACCGCCCGGGTCATCGACGGACGGGTCCAGCACTCGATCCTGCTGGAGATCTTCACCGACGAGGGAATCGGCACGATGGTCGTGCCCGACGCACAGGGGGAAGCATGACCAACGCCGAGCTCTCGCAGCGCTGGAGGAGTGCGCTGATGGACAACTACGGCACCCCGGCGCTCTCCCTCGTCAGCGGATCGGGCGCGTACGTCCAGGACGCCGACGGCACCCGGTACCTCGACTTCGTCGGCGGTATCGCCGTGAACGCGCTGGGCCACGCCCACCCCGCGATCGTCGAGGCGGTCTCCACCCAGATCGCCTCCCTCGGTCACGTCTCCAACCTCTTCATCGCCGAACCGCCCGTCGCGCTCGCCGAACGGCTGCTCCAGCTCTTCGGCCGCACCGGGAAGGTCTTCTTCTCCAACTCGGGCGCCGAGGCCAACGAGGCCGCGTTCAAGATCGGCCGGCTGACCGGGCGCGGCCACATGGTCGCCACCGACGGCGCCTTCCACGGCCGCACGATGGGCGCTCTCGCGCTCACCGGCCAGCCGAAGAAGCGCGAGCCCTTCACCCCGCTGCCCGGCGACGTCACCCATGTCCCCTACGGGGACGTCGAGGCGCTGCGGGCCGCGGTGACCACCGCCACCGCGCTGCTCGTCATCGAGCCGATCCAGGGCGAGAACGGCGTGGTCGTCCCGCCCAAGGGCTACCTGGAGGCGGCCCGGGAGATCACCCGGGCCACCGGCACCCTGCTCGTGCTCGACGAGGTGCAGACCGGGATCGGCCGGTGCGGCACCTGGTTCGAGCACCAGGCGCACCAGGGCGTCGAGCCCGACCTCGTCACCCTTGCCAAGGGGCTCGGCGGCGGACTGCCGATCGGCGCCACGGTGGCGTTCGGCGCGGCCGCCGACCTGCTGGAGCCGGGCCAGCACGGCACGACGTTCGGCGGCAACCCGGTCGCCTGCGCCGCCGGTCTCGCGGTCCTGGACACCCTGGCGGCCGATGGCGCGCTGGACAACGTGAAGCGGCTCGGCGAACGGATCCGGGAGGGCGTGGAGGGGCTTGGACACCCTTTGGTGTCCCATGTCCGGGGCTCCGGCCTGCTGCTGGGTATCGTGCTCACCGAGCCCCTCGCACCCCAGGTGCAGCAGGCGGCTCAGGGAGCCGGACTCCTGGTGAACGCACCCGCGCCCGATGTCGTACGGCTGATGCCGCCACTGATCATCGGTGACGAAGAGGTGGACACGTTCCTCCGGGCGCTTCCCGGCATACTCGACGCGGCATACGGACGATCCGGAGAATGACGTTCCGGAGAATGAGGCGACGACGATGACCGAGGCCCAGGAATCCGAGCACGGCGGGCCGTCCGTGCCGCAGACCCGCACGGCACGCCACCGCCGGATCGTGGACATCCTGAACCGGCTGCCGGTGCGCTCGCAGAGCCAGCTGGCCAAGCTCCTCGCGGACGACGGGCTGAGCGTCACCCAGGCGACGCTCTCCCGGGACCTGGACGAACTGGGTGCGGTGAAGATCCGCAACACTGGCGGCGAGCTGATCTACGCGGTGCCGAGCGAGGGTGGTTTCCGTACCCCGCACGCACCGCTCGGCGGCTCCGCGAAGGAGGAGCGGATGCGGCGCCTCTCCGCCGAACTGCTCATCTCGGCGGAGGCCTCGGCCAACCTCGTGGTGCTGCGGACGCCTCCGGGCGCCGCCCAGTTCCTCGCCTCGTCCATCGACCAGGCCGAACTGCACGACATCCTCGGCACCATCGCCGGTGACGACACGCTGATGCTGATCAGCCGCGACCCGGCGGGCGGACAGGCGCTCGCCGACCACCTGCTGCGGCTCGCACAGAACGACCGCTGACGGTCAGTAGCGCGTGATCGCGGTCGGGCCCGAGCGGGTCCCGATCGCGAGGTGCGGACGGCGGGCCGGATCGGCCCAGGCCAGGATCCGGTCCATCGCGGCCGTCGGTACGGAGACACAACCGGCGGTCGCACCACGCCCGTTGACGTGCAGGAAGATCCCGGCCCCCCGCCCGCGCACCGGACGGTGGTAGTTGAACCCCACGACGAGCGCACGGGCGTACTGGGCCGGATACGTGATCAGGTGCTCGGCCTCCGACGCCCGGCAGCCGGCGGGGCGCGGCTCCACCCACCGGTTGTACGCCCGCGCGGCGTTGTCCTGACACCACCACGACCCCTCGTGGACCCGGCGGTAGGGGTAGCGGGTGCCGGGCGGGGCGGCCGCCACCCCGAAGGCGTACGGCAGGTCGTACAGACCGGTGGGCGTGGTGTTCGTGCCCTGCTTGCGCGAGGCACCCTCGGTCAGCCCGTTCGCCCCGAACCGGGCGGGCGCAGAGCCTGCCGCCACCCAGCGGCCGGAGCGCAGGCTCCACCAGGTGACCGTGCCCGTGGTGGCCCCCGTGGCGGGGGCCTCGGCCGTGATCAGCTGGGAGCCGCCGCCCGTGTCGGCCAGCCGCTGCGGCAGCGGCGGGGCCGCCGGGGGCCGGGCCCCGGTCAGGGCGGCGAGGGCGAGCAGTACCGAACAGGTCACCAGACATCTGCGCATGTCCCGGACGGTAGACCGGCCCCTGCGCCGCCACCCGCCCACCTGCTCCGTACGGCCCAACCGCTCACCGCGCGGGCGGCATGGCGGGCAGCGGGAGCGGCAGCCCCGGCAGCCCGTCGATGCTCGTGGCGATGTGCTCCTTCTTCTCGAAGCAGGCGCTGAGCGAGGCGTCGTCCTCACGTGCGAAGCGCTTGGCGTGCAGCGGCCGGTCCTCGTCGTACGACATGAAGGGGACCGCGTATCCGTAGCTGTCCCGGATCAGTTCGGCCGTCACCACGATGATCGCCCGGAGCCCGTGCCGGGTGTGGTCGACCGCGCCGAACCGCCCGAGGAGCTCGGCGAAGCGGGGATCGTCGCGGAAGACCGCCTCCCCGGTGCCGTGCACCCGCACGATGGTGGGCGGCCCCTGGAAGGCGCACCACATCAGCGTGATCCGGCCGTTCTCGCGAAGGTGCGCCACCGTCTCCGCAGTGCTCCCGGCGAAGTCCAGGTACGCCATCCGCAGCTCGTCGAGCAGCACGAAGGAACCGCTGACGCCCTTGGGGGAGAGGTTGACCGTGCCGTCGCCGTCCAGCGGTGCGGTCGCAGTGAAAAAGATGTGCTGTTCCTCGATGAAGGTCCGCAGCCGCCCGTCGATGCGTTCGTATGTCTTTCCCATGCGTTCGATTATCTGCCCGATCCCCGGCGGAGCGGGGGTATTTCAGCTGCTGGGACAGGCGTGGCCGGCCGCACGCAGCAGCCGCTGAGCCGCCACCCGCACCGGCCGCGGCCGGTCCCCCGCCGCCCTGTCGCACAGCCACTCCCGGGAGAAGCCCGCCGCGTCCGGCAGCAGCGCCCGGGTGGCCGCCCGGACGACGGCGGGTGACGGGTCGTCGAGCAGCGGCGTCAGCCGCTCGCGGGTCACCGCGTCGAGTGCGCGCAGACCGGTGACCGCGTGCAGGCGGACGGCGGGGAGCGGATGGGCCAGCAGCGGCCACAGCATCCCGGCGTCCGCCGGCACCCCGCACTCGCCGAGTCCCGCGCCGGCACCGGGGTGTTCGGCCGGAGCGGCGCACATCGACCGGTACAGGGGGAGCGGGTCGGTCCCGCCCTGCCGGAGCACGTAGCGGGCACAGGCCCGGACAACGCCCGAACGGTCCGCGAGGAAGGCCCGTGCCTCGTCGTGCCGCCCCGTACGGCGCAGCGCGGTGACTCCCGCGGCCCGCACCCTCGGCGCACGGGCCGCCAGAAGCGTGACCAGCACCTCGGCGTGGTCCTGCCCGTCCATCGTGGCCATCGCCTCGTCCGCGCACAGGTCCTGCAGGGTCGCGTCGCCGCAACCCGCGGCGATGCGGGCCAGTCGGACCGGGGAGAGGAGCCGGCGGTCGAGAGCGATGCGGTGGGCGAAGCGGCGGGTGGCGCGGTCGTTGCTCATGAGCAGTGTCTCCACCCGCCCGGCGGGACCCTCGTGCAGCGCCCGCCCGAGCAGGTCCAGGGCGAATCCGCCCTGCGCGCGCACGGACAGCAGCAGCACCAGCTCGGCCCACGGCACGAGGGCGGACGCAGGCACCTGTGCCAACAGGGCTCGGGCCCGCTCGCGCACCGGCCCGGCCCAGTCCGCGCACCGGACGATCACGAGTGGCACCAGGGCCGGGGCTCCGGCCGCACGGCCGAGGGCCGCCTCGCGGATCCTGCCGTCCGGATGGCACAGCGCGAGGGCCAGTTCGCCCTCGCCCGGGGAGGGTCTGCGCAGGCGGGCGGACAGCAGGGGCGCGTCCCACTCCCACCGCGGCCGCCGTCCGGCAGCCCAGTCGTGCGCCGGCAGCAGGTGCGGTGACTCCCACGCCAGGACACGCACCCCGAGGTCGAGTGCCGCCCACGACCGTGCCGAGGAGCAGTCCAGCGCCTCCGGGAGCGGGAGCCCTCGGGCCAGCCGCTCCACCGCCGCGTGGTCCGTGGTCATGGCCGCCCCTCGTGTGTGCCGTGCTTGCAGGGTGCCGATCCTAGACGCGGCAGAGGAGCCGGCCCACGCATTATCCGCGCCCGCGCCCGTCCGGTGGACGTCGCTGACCTGCGACTTTGACAAACCATACGGAGGAACGCATAGTTATACCTGTCAGTGATCGCACCGTGAGGAGAAACCCGTGACCGAGCGCGTCGTACTCGCCTACTCGGGCGGCCTGGACACCTCCGTCGCCATCGGCTGGATCGCCGAGGAGACGGGCGCCGAGGTCATCGCCGTCGCGGTGGACGTCGGCCAGGGTGGTGAGGATCTGGACGTCATCCGTAAGCGCGCGCTCGCCTGCGGTGCGGTCGAGGCCGAGGTCGCTGACGCGAAGGACGAGTTCGCCGAGGAGTACTGCCTCCCGGCGATCAAGGCCAACGCCCTCTACATGGACCGCTACCCGCTGGTCTCGGCGCTCTCCCGGCCGGCCATCGTCAAGCACCTGGTGGCCGCCGCCCACAAGCACGGCGCGAGCGTCGTCGCCCACGGCTGCACCGGCAAGGGCAACGACCAGGTCCGCTTCGAGGCCGGCATCTCCGCGCTCGGCCCCGATCTGAAGTGCATCGCCCCGGTCCGCGACTACGCGATGACCCGGGACAGGGCGATCGCCTTCTGCGAGGAGAAGAACCTCCCGATCGCGACCACCAAGAAGTCCCCGTACTCCATCGACCAGAACGTCTTCGGGCGCGCCGTCGAGACGGGCTTCCTGGAGGACATCTGGAACGCGCCGATCGAGGACATCTACGAGTACACCGCGGACCCGGCCGCCCCGCGCGAGGCCGACGAGGTCGTCATCTCCTTCAAGGAGGGGGTGCCGGTCGCCCTCGACGGCAGGCCCGTCACCGTGCTCCAGGCCATCCAGCAGCTCAACGAGCGGGCCGGCGCCCAGGGCATCGGCCGGATCGACATGGTCGAGGACCGGCTCGTGGGCATCAAGTCCCGTGAGGTGTACGAGGCACCGGGCGCGATCGCACTGATCACCGCCCACCAGGAGCTGGAGAACGTCACCGTCGAGCGCGAACTGGCCCGCTACAAGCGGCAGGTCGAGCAGCGCTGGGGCGAGATGGTCTACGACGGCCTGTGGTTCTCCCCGCTCAAGCGCGCCCTGGACGGCTTCATCAACGAGGCCAACCAGCACGTCACCGGCGACATCCGGATGACCCTGCACGCCGGCCGCGCCGTCGTCACCGGCCGCCGGTCCAGCGAGTCGCTGTACGACTTCAACCTCGCCACGTACGACTCCGGCGATACCTTCGACCAGTCCAAGGCACAGGGCTTCATCGAGATCTTCGGCCTCTCGTCGAAGATCGCCGCCAAGCGTGACCTGGCCTGACCCCTCCCCGTTACGTCACCGCCTCCCCGGCCGTCCGCGCGGGGAGGCGGTCGCACATCCAACCCCCTTGTTCTTCCGAGGAGCACGCAGTGAGCAACGGCAACGGCAACAGCGACGTACGCCTCTGGGGCGCCCGGTTCGCCGACGGTCCGGCCGAGGCGCTGGCCAAGCTGTCCGCGTCGGTCCACTTCGACTGGCGCCTCGCGCCGTACGACATCGCCGGCTCCCGCGCCCACGCGCGCGTCCTCAACAAGGCGGGCCTGCTCACCGAGGACGAGCTGAAGCGGATGACCGCCGGCCTCGACCAGCTGGAGGCCGACGTCGCGGACGGCTCGTTCACCGGCACCGTCGCCGACGAGGACGTCCACACCGCCCTCGAGCGCGGTCTGCTGGAGCGGCTCGGCCCCGACCTCGGCGGCAAGCTGCGGGCCGGACGCTCCCGCAACGACCAGATCGCCACCCTCTTCCGGATGTACCTGCGCGACCACGCCCGGATCATCGGCGGCCTCGTCGCCGAGCTGCAGGACGCCCTGGTCGGCCTCGCCGAGGCCCACCCGGACGTGGCCATGCCCGGCCGCACGCACCTCCAGCACGCCCAGCCGGTGCTCTTCGCCCACCACATCCTGGCCCATGTGCAGCCCCTGTCCCGGGACGCCGAGCGGCTGCGCCAGTGGGACGAACGGACCGCCGTCTCGCCGTACGGCTCGGGCGCACTGGCCGGTTCGTCGCTCGGCCTCGACCCGGAGGCGGTCGCGGCCGACCTGGGCTTCGAGCGCGGATCGGTGGCCAACTCCATCGACGGCACGGCCTCGCGGGACTTCGTCGCCGAGTTCGCGTTCATCACCGCGATGATCGGCATCAACCTCTCCCGGATCGCCGAGGAGATCATCATCTGGAACACGAAGGAGTTCTCCTTCGTCACCCTCCACGACGCCTTCTCCACCGGCTCCTCGATCATGCCGCAGAAGAAGAACCCCGACATCGCGGAACTGGCGCGGGGCAAGTCGGGGCGGCTCATCGGTAACCTCACCGGGCTGATGGCCACGCTGAAGGCCCTGCCGCTCGCGTACAACCGCGACCTCCAGGAGGACAAGGAGCCGGTCTTCGACTCCTGCGACCAGCTCGAAGTCCTGCTGCCCGCCTTCACCGGCATGATGGCCACGCTCACCGTCAACCGTGAACGCATGGAGGAGCTGGCCCCGGCCGGCTTCTCGCTCGCCACCGACATCGCCGAGTGGCTGGTCAAGCAGGGCGTGCCCTTCCGCGTCGCCCACGAGGTCGCCGGCAGCTGCGTCAAGGAGTGCGAGCGGCACGGCATCGAGCTCGACGAGCTGACCGACGAGCAGTTCGCGAAGATCTCCGAGCACCTCACCCCCGAGGTCCGCACGGTCCTCGACGTGGCCGGCGCGCTGGCCTCCCGCAACGCCCGCGGCGGCACGGCACCCTCCGCGGTCGCCGTCCAGCTCGCCGAGGTCAAGGCCGATCTCGCGACGCAGCACGCCTGGGCGACCGCCCGCAGGTAGCCGGCCGGCATCGCGGGCTACGTTGGGTCATGGGGCCTGTCCGGATCAGGTCCGGGCAGGTGCAGAACCCATGACCTGCGCGGCGGACCGGGGCCGGACGGACCCGGCCGCGTTCCCCACCGACCACGAGGAGCCCGCGATGCCCTTCGCCCGACTGGCCAGCACCACCACCCCGACCGCCCACATCGGGCTCGGCCTGGCAGCGGTCGGCAGGCCCGGCTACATCAATCTCCACCGTGACCGAGACCTGCCCGACGAGCGCACCGCCGACGCGCTGCGCTCCCGTACGCACGAACTGCTCGACGCCGCCTACGCACAGGGCGTCCGCTACTTCGACGCGGCCCGTTCCTACGGCCGCTCCGAGGAGTTCCTCGCCGACTGGCTGAAGGCCCGGCCCGAGGCGCGTGACGTCGTCATCGGGAGCAAGTGGGGCTACACCTACACCGCCGACTGGAACGTCGACGCCGAGGCGCACGAGGTCAAGGACCACAGCCTCGCCGCCTACGAGCGCCAGCGCGCCGAGACCGCCGAGCTGCTCGGCGACCGGCTCGACCTCTACCAGATCCACTCCGTCACCGCGGACAGCCCGGCCCTGACGGACAAGGAGCTGCACGCTCGCCTCGCCGCGCTCGCCGCCGAAGGAGTCAGCGTCGGCCTCTCCACCAGCGGGCCCGCGCAGGCGGACGCGATCCGGGCCGCCCTCACCGTCACGGTCGACGGCGAGCCCCTCTTCCGTACCGTCCAGGCCACCTACAACGCGCTGGAGACCTCGGCCGGACCGGCACTGGCCGACGCCCACGCCGCCGGACTCACCGTGATCGTCAAGGAGGCCATGGCCAACGGCCGGCTCGCGGGCACGGAGGCCCCTGCCGCGGTGCGGGAGATCGCCACCGAGGAGGGGCTCGGCAGCGACGCGGTGGCCCTGGCGCTGGTGCTCCACCAGCCGTGGGTGGGGGTCGTGCTCTCCGGCGCCGCGACCGTCGGCCAGCTCGCCGGCAACCTCCACGCGGCCGTCCTCGACCTCGACGAGGAGCGGCGCGCCCGGCTGGACGCACTGGTGGAGGAGCCGGAGGCGTACTGGAGGCACCGCGCGTCGCTGCCCTGGAGCTGACCGCAGGCCGGGAGCGGACGTACGTCCGCTCCCGTGTCAGGGGCTGGTGAGGATGACGAGCTGCTGGGTCGCCCGGGTCATCGCGACATAGCGGTCGACCGCTCCTTCGATGCCCTCGCCGAACGTCTCCGGGTCGATGAGGACGACCAGGTCGAACTCGAGCCCCTTGGTCAGTTCCGGGGCCAGCGACCGGACGCGGGGCGTCGACCGGAACGTGGGATCACCGACGACGCAGGCGATCCCGTCGGTGTGTGCGGCGAGCCAGGTGTCGAGCACCGAGCGCAGGTCCGCGGCGGATCCGTGCACGACAGGCAGCCCGCTGCTGCGGACGGAGGCCGGGACGTTGGCGTCCGGGAGCACGGCCCGGATGACCGGCTCGGCCTCCGCCATGATCTCCTCCGGCGTCCGGTAGTTGATGCTCAGGGAGGCCAGGTTGATCCGGTCGAGCCCGATCCGCCTCAGCCGTTCCTGCCACGACTCGGTGAACCCGTGCCGGGCCTGGGCGCGGTCCCCGACGATGGTGAAACTCCCCGACGGGCACCGGATCAGCAGCATCTGCCACTCCGCGTCGGTCAGTTCCTGGGCCTCGTCCACGACGATGTGGGCGAACGGGCCGGCGAGCAGGTCGGGTTCGGTGCCGGGCACCCCGCTGTCGTCGACCAGGGCCTCCTGAAGGTCCTTCCCGTGCAGCATCGTCACCGCACCCTCGCCGTCGTCGTCGGCCTGCAACAGGGTGTCGATGACCTTGTCCATGTGCTCGCGGTCGGCGGCGAGTGCGGCCTGGTGCCGACGGCTGCGCCGGGACGCCTCCGGGTCGCCGAGGCGCTGCCGCGCCGCGTCCAGGTACGGCAGATCGGACACCGTCCAGGCCTGGGGGTCCGCCCGCTGGAGCCGCGCCACCTCCTCGGGGCTGAGCCAGGGGGCGCATCGGCGCAGGTAGGCGGGGACCGACCACAGGTCCCCGACGACGTCCGCCGCCTCGAGCAGCGGCCACGCGCGGTCGAAGGTCGTGAGCAGCTCCCGGTTCTTCAGCAGCGACTTGCGGAGCACCGCGTCCGAGACGTCGCCCTCGTGCTTGTCGACCAGGATCGTGAGCAGCTCCTCCCGGACCTGGTCGCGCGCCTCGTTGTGCGGAGTACCGGGTTCCGCCGCCTCGAACGCCACGGCCCAGTCGCCGGCGCTGAGCTGGATGTCGGACCAGTGGGTCGTGACCGTCATCCCCTTGGCGGGCGGCTCCTCGTAGAACCTGGCGGCCGCGTCGACCGCCGCCACCAGATTCCCGGAGGACTTCAGGCGGGCCACCTCGGGGTCGGCCTCGGCGCCCGCCGCGGCCCCCTCGGTCACGAGGTCCCGCAGGGTGCAGGTCTGCACGCCCTCCTCCCCGAGGCTGGGCAGGACGTCGGCGACGTAGCCCAGGTAGGGCTGGTGCGGACCGACGAACAGCACGCCGCCCCGGCGGTGTCCGAGACGGGGGTCGGAGTAGAGGAGGTAGGCGGAGCGGTGCAGGGCGACGACGGTCTTGCCCGTACCCGGGCCCCCGTCGACGACGAGAGCGCCGCGGGAGCCCGCGCGGATGATGGCGTCCTGGTCGGCCTGGATGGTGCCCAGTACGTCCCGCATCCGGGCCGACCGGTTGCTGCCCAGGCTGGCGATGAAGGCGGACTGGTCGTCGAGCGCGGCGTGCCCGGCGAACCCCTCCGAAGTGAACACCTCGTCCCAGTAGTCGCTGATCCGGCCGCGGGTCCAGCGGTACCTGCGGCGGCTCGCCAGCCCCATCGGGTTGGCGTGGGTGGCTCCGAAGAACGGCTCGGCCGCGGGGGAGCGCCAGTCGATGAGCAGCCGGCGGCCCGAGCTGTCCGTGAGCCCGAGCCGTCCGATGTACAGGGGCTCGGGGTCGTCCGCCGCGACCATGTGCCCGAGGCAGAGGTCCAGACCGAAGCGGCGCAGCGCGCGCAGCCGGGCGGTCAGCCGGTGGATCTCCACGTCCCGGTCCATCGCCTGCCGGCCCGCACCGCCGGGCGTCCTGCGCTCGGCGGCCAGGCGCTCGGTCAGCTCGGCGATCGACTCGTCGAGGCACTGCGCGATGGCCGCGAAGTGCTGTTCGTCGCCGGCGATCAGTGCCGGGTCGGCCTTGGGGGAGAGGCGGTCGGGAAGGTCGAACGCGCTGGTGGTCAGGGGATTCACGTCGTCAGCTCCGATCTGGGGCCGCTTGCAGTCGATGCGCGCAGCAGGGCGCCTGGACCGGCGCGACGTCTCTGGTGGCCGTGACGGGCAGAGCTCCGTCCGGCGTGGACGCCGTGGCTGGTCGCGGTTCAGGTCGCCAGGGTTTACGGGTTCTCGGGTACCTGGTCCTGGCTCGGTGGGTCCGGGCGGTTCACCCGGACCCGGGCCGGGGGCGCGGCGGCCTCCGGGAGCGCCGTCCGAGCAGGCAGGTGGCCGGCACGGCCGCGTACCGGGGCGGCGGCGGCACGCTCAGCCGCGCCTTCGCGCCGACAGCCCGTGACCGCCCCGCTGGTCCCGGCAGCGGTCCGACGTCCCCGCGCGACCCACCGTCCGACAACAGCACACGCACTTCTTGACTCACCCATCTCCGCAAAATTCTGGCCTCGGCCGATGATTCTGCGCCATGACCCGGGCCTTGCCGCAAGCCCCCCCATGCGCTATAAGTTAAAAGTGGCAAGGAGTGGGTTCGTGCTCACGACCCTCCGGCCATAGCCCGGCAGACCCGGGGCCGACTGCCACGATACGGCCCCGCCGACGGCTCTCCTCCCGCCCGGCGTGACAGCCGGCCGATCGGGACCGATTCACGCACCCGCGCGCGTTCACGCACCCGCGCGCGGAACCCGCCTTCCCTCCGTGCGGGCACCGCTCCCGGCAAGCCGCCGGGACGCCGGCCCGAGGCCCGGCCTCCCGGCCGTTCACACCCCTGAGCCGCTGCTCGCCGAAGTGCGGGACGCCGACGACCAGTTGAGTGTCCGGCCCGTTCCGGCCGCCCGGCGCAGGTGGCCTCCCGGCCGGGGAGAGATCTCTTCGGCTCTCTCGGTCACCCGGGTGAGACGTTGATGTCTCATATGGGCTATTCTCGTCTCATGACTCTCGATCGTGAGCAGGTGCTGCGCAGCGCCGCTGCCCTGCTGACCCGCAAATCGACCGCCACCATGGACGAGGTCGCCAAGGCCGCGGGTATCGGCCGCGCCACCCTGCACCGGCACTTCGCCGGGCGGGACGCCCTGGTCAGGGCGCTGGAGAACCTGGGAATCCAGGAGTTCGAAGCAGCGCTCGACGCCGCCGAGCTCGACCGGGGCACCTCGCAGGAGGCGCTGCGCCGCTTCGTCGCGGCCGTCGAACCGGGCGCCGGGCTCCTCTCCTTCCTCGTGTCCGAGAACCAGCTCTTCGAGGGCGGCGACCTGAACCAGGGCTGGGACCGGTTGGACGCCCGGGTCTCCGCCTTCTTCCGGCGCGGCCAGGAACGCGGCGAATTCCGGATCGACCTGACCCCCGCCTGGCTGACCGAGGCCCTCTACGGGCTCATCGGCACCGGCGCCTGGGCCGTCCAGGTGGGCCGGGTGGCCGCACAGGACTTCCAGTACATGATCGTCGAGTTGCTCCTCGGCGGCGCACGCCGGAGCGTGGAGAAATGAGCAGCATCGAACAGCACCTGGAGCCCCCGGCAGAGCTGCGCCGCCCCGGGCGGTGGATCGCGCTGTCCGTGCTCGTGCTCGCGGTGCTGCTGGTGGCCGTCGACGCCACCGTGCTCGGCCTCGCCACTCCGTTCCTCACCGAGGACCTCAAGCCGTCCGGCACCCAGCTGCTCTGGATCGGCGACGTCTACTCCTTCGTCATCGCCGGACTCCTGGTCTCCATGGGCAGCCTCGGTGACCGCATCGGCCGCAAGAAGCTGCTGCTCTGCGGAGCCACCGCCTTCGGCGCGGTCTCGGTGCTCAACGCCTACGCGTCGACGCCGGAGATGATGATCCTTGCGCGGGCCCTGCTGGGTGTCGCCGGCGCCACTCTGATGCCGTCCACCCTGGCCCTGATCCGCAACCTCTTCCACGACGCGCGTGAGCGCAGCCTCGCCATCGGCATCTGGGGGGCGATGGCTTCGGCCGGTGCGGCGGTCGGCCCCGTCGTCGGCGGCTTCCTCCTGGAGCACTTCTGGTGGGGCTCGGTCTTCCTGATCAACCTGCCGGTCATGGCCGTGCTCGTCGTGATCGGGATCAAGCTGATCCCCGAGTCGAAGAACCCCGCGCCCGGACCGTGGGACCTGATCAGCGTCGGCCTCTCGCTCGTCGGCATGATCGGAGTCGTGTACGCCATCAAGGAGCTGGCGGCGCACGGCGGGAGCCGGCTGGTCGCGCTCGCGGGCATCGGGGGAGTGGCCGCGCTCGTCTGGTTCGTACGCCGGCAGTTCCGGCTCCCCGCACCCCTGCTGGACATGCGGCTCTTCCACCACCGGGGCTTCTCCGGCGCCGTGCTCGCCGATCTGCTGACCATCCTCGGCCTGTCCGGCCTGGTCTTCTTCCTCTCCCAGTTCCTGCAACTGGTCCAGGGGCGCGGGCCGCTGGAGGCCGGCCTCGCCGAACTGCCCGCCGCCGTCGGCGCGGTCACCGCGGGCCTGCTGGCCGGAGTCACCGCCCGCCGGTTCTCGGTGCGGTACGTGGTCTCGGGGGGCCTCGCGGCAATCGGCCTGTCGCTGGCCGCGGTCGCCGCGATCCACAAGGACACCGCGTATCCGCTGATCGGCGCTCTCCTCCTGGTCGTGGGCGTGGGCGCGGGCTTCGCCTTCACGGTGACCTCCGACGTGATCCTCTCCAGCGTCCCGAAGGAGCACGCGGGCTCCGCGTCCGCGGTCTCCGAGACGGCGTACGAGCTGGGCGCCGCTCTCGGCATCGCCCTGCTCGGCTCCATCGTCACCGGGGTCTACCAGGACTTCGCCACTCCGGCGGGGGTGCCGGCTTCCACCTCGTCGGCCGCCCACGAATCGCTGGGCGGCGCCGTCGAAGCGGCCAAGACACTCACGGGACAGCAGGGGACGGCCCTGGTCTCCGCCGCCCAGGAGGCGTTCGTCGACGGCCTGCGGCTCGCCTCGGTCTTCGGTGCCGCCGTCCTCATGGCGACGGCGGCCGCGGCGTGGTTCCTGCTGCGCGGCCAGGAGCTGGAGGAAGGCATCGTGCACGACTAGGGCGTGTTTCGAAAGTCCCGCCTGCCCGGCGGTGTCCGGTGCGCACGCTCGCCGCGTTGTCGGGGTCGCCCCGGTACAACCAGTATCGGGGCGACCCTCCGCCCCTTGCGATCGCACGCACCGGACACCGCCGGGCCC
>NZ_JBFAJY010000063.1:0-26376 GCF_040655445.1 Streptomyces sp. NPDC050423 | reverse complement strand
GCTGTTCCTGCCGCACGCCGTGCCCGGCATCATCGCCGCGCTGATCTGGGTGTACCTGCCCGGCGGACCGCCGGGCGCCCCGACTCCCCGGGTGCGGGCCTGCCGGATCCGTACCCGGGCGGACTGACTCATCCCGTCGGGACACAGTGGTCCCCCCGGGCCGGCACCCCTCTCACGCAAGGGCACCATCGTGAAAGCACCTTCCCCGGACGGCCTGCGCCAACGGCGCCGTCGTCACCACCGGCGGGTCATCGTTCCGCTCACCGTCGTCTCCGCGCTGGTCGGCGGCGTCGTCCTGGCCGGCTGCGGGCAGCAGCGGGACCCGGACGTGTACACCGTCATGAACTCGTCGACCGACGAGTCCTACCACCGCTGGGACGCCCAGACGCTGGCCCGGTGCAGCAAGCAGCTCGGGGTGAAGATCGAGCAGCAGAGTGTCCCGGCCGCCCAGGTGATGACGAAGGCCCTGCGGATGGCGTCCTCGAAGTCGCTGCCCGACGTCCTTCAGCTGGACGCCTCCGAGATGCCGACGTTCGCCGAGGCCGGCGGCCTGATCCCGCTGGAGGACCTCGGGCTGACCACCACGGACATCCCCCGGGGAATCGTCAACTTCGGCTCGTACGAGGGGACGTACTACGGCGCGGCGCGCACGGTGAACACCCTGGCGCTGTTCTACAACAAGGACATCCTCGACAAGGCCGGTCTCAAGGTGCCCGCCACCTGGGCCGAGATGCGGTCGACGGCGAAGGAGCTCACCCAGGGCAAGCGGTACGGACTGGCGCTGAGCGCGGGCGGCGCGGAGGACGGCGTCTTCCAGTTCACCCCGTTCATGTGGTCCAACGGCGGCGACGAGACGAAGCTCGACAGCCCGCAGGTGGCCGGGGCGCTGGACTACTGGAAGGGCCTGCTCAAGGACCGTTCGCTGTCCAAGTCGACGGTCAACTGGACCCAGGCCGATGTGAACGACCAGTTCATGGCCGGCAACGCCGCCATGATGATCAACGGCCCCTGGCAGGTGGAGACCCTCAACTCCAAGAAGGGGCTGAACTGGGGCATCGCCCAGATCCCGGTCCCGAAGGCCGGCGACGACTCGGTCGGTCCGCTGGGCGGCGGGATTCTGACCGTGCCCAACACCGGTGACAGCGCCCGCGAGAAGATGTCGGCGAAGATCATCGGCTGCATGGCGGGTGAGCAGGAACAGATCACCTACGCGCTCAACAGCTGGATGGTCCCGGCCAACGAGAAGGCCGCCGCGGTGTGGCGCAAGAAGGTCCCGGAGCTGGCCGCCCTCTCCGACCAGGTCGCCACCGCCCGCTCGCGCACCGCGAAGCTCGGCGCGGGCTGGTCGTCCGTCTCCCTCGCGCTCCAGAGCGCCTTCCAGTCCGCCCTCACCGGCGAGTCGAGCGAGGCCGCCCTCAAGCGCGCCCAGCAGCGCGCCACGAGCGGGAACTGAGGTACAGCAATGTCGACCACCACCGCCTCCGCAGCCGCCGGCCCGGCGCTCCCGGCCACCGCGGTCGGGAAGCCGCCGAACCCGGCCCGCATCCGCCGCCGCAGGCGCCTGGCCCAGTGGGGCTTCATAGCCCCCGCCGTGATCTTCATGGCGCTCTTCTTCGGCTACCCGCTCGTCCGCAACATCGTGATGAGCTTCCAGGACTACTCGCCGTCCACGTTCTTCACGGGCGAGTCCCCGTTCAACGGAACGGCCAACTGGAGCAACGTCTTCAACGACGAGCTCTTCGGCAAGGCCCTCTGGCACACCATCCTGTTCACCATCGGCTCGCTGATCGGGCAGTTCTGCATCGGTCTGGGTCTCGCGGTGTTCTTCAGCCGCCGCTTCCCGCTCAACGGGATCCTGCGGTCGCTGATCCTGCTGCCCTGGCTGGTCCCGATGGTCGTCTCCGGTGTCGTCTGGCGGCGCATCCTCGACCAGGACACCGGCGTCCTCAACTCGTTCCTCGGCACGATCGGCGTCGGCGGCGACACCCCGTGGCTGACCAGCACGAGCATGGCGCTGATCTCGGTGGTCCTGGTGAACATCTGGATCGGCATCCCGTTCAACATGGTGATCCTCTACGGCGGCCTCCAGGAGGTCCCCAGGGAGCTGTACGAGGCCGCCTCGCTCGACGGCGCCTCCGCCTGGCGGACCTTCCGCTCGATCACGCTGCCGATGCTGCGCCCCGTCATCACCGTGGTGCTGGTGCTCGGCTTCATGTCGACGGTGAAGATCCTCGACCTGATCCTGGCGCTCACCGACGGCGGGCCCGCCGACTCCACGCAGACCCTGGGCACCCTCACGTACCAGAACTCCTTCGTCCAGCTGGACTTCGGAGCGGGCGCCGTGGTCGGCAACATCCTGATCCTGATCTCCGCCGTCTTCGCGGTGTTCTACCTGCGGGCCAACCGCAACGAGGGGAAGTGACCGGCATGGCGAGCACTGTGCGTACCCCCGCCGCCCCCACGCATCTCACCGGCCGGCCGAAGCGGCGCTGGGGCGCCATGGTCTTCGGCGTCGTGGTGCTGTGCGTAATGCTTTTCCCGCTGTACTGGATGGTGAACACCGCGCTCCAGCCGGCGTCCGGACTGCTGGAGGTCAGCCCCTTCCCGCACAGCCTGGATCTGTCGGGCTTCCGTTCGGCCATCACCGATCAGGGCCGCAACCTGCTGACCTCGCTGGCCGTCGCGCTCGGTGCGGTGATCATCTGCCTGGCCGTCTCGGCACCCGCCGCCTACGGGCTCGCCCAGTTCAAGCTGCGCGGCACCAGGACGATCGTCTTCGGCACGCTGATCACCCAGATGGTGCCGGGCATCGTCATCGCCAACGCCCTGTACAGCGCGTACGTGGACATGGGCCTGGTCAACTCCTACGCAGGACTGATGCTGGCCGACGCCTCGCTCGGCATCCCGTTCGCGATCGTGCTGATGCGGTCGTTCATGGTGGCCATCCCGCGCGAGGTCATCGAGGCGGCCGAGGTCGACGGTGCGGGCCGCTTCCGCACCTTCGTGCAGGTCGTACTGCCGATGAGCCGCAACTCCCTCATCACCGCTGGGCTGTTCTCGTTCCTGTACGCGTGGAGCGACTTCATGTTCGCGCTGACGCTGAACACCACGGACGACGTCAAGCCGATCACGCTGGGCATCTACCAGTACATCGGCGCCCATGTCGGCGACTGGGGCTCCGTCATGGCGGCGTCCGTGCTGTCGGCGATCCCGGCGGCCGTCCTGCTCGTCCTGTCGCAGAAGTACATCGCCGCCGGAATCACCGGCGGCTCGGTCAAGTGAGGACTGCGTTTTTCATGAGTGACTTCCCCGTGTTCCCGCCCGGCTTCGTCTTCGGCGCGGCCACGGCCTCGTACCAGATCGAGGGCGCCGCGCGGGAGGACGGCCGCGGCCCGTCCATCTGGGACACCTACAGCCACACGCCCGGGAAGACCGACGGCGGTGACACCGGTGACGTCGCCTGCGACCACTACCACCGCTACCCCGAGGACGTGGCGCTGCTGCGCGAGCTGGGCGTGGACTCGTACCGCTTCTCCATCGCCTGGTCGCGCGTCCAGCCGGCCGGCAGCGGTGCGGTCAACCCCAAGGGCCTGGACTTCTACTCCCGGCTCGTCGACTCGCTCCTCGAAGCGGGCATCGAACCGGCCGCCACCCTCTACCACTGGGACCTGCCGCAGGCCCTGGAGGACCGGGGCGGCTGGCGGGTGCGCGAGACCGCGGAGCGGTTCGGGGAGTACGCCGGGATCATGGCGGAGCACCTGGGCGACCGGGTCCCGCGCTGGATCACGCTCAACGAACCGTGGTGCAGCGCGTTCCTCGGCTACTCGGTGGGCCGGCACGCGCCCGGCGCGAAGGAGGGGCGCGGCGCGCTGGCCGCCGCGCACCACCTGCTGGTCGGCCACGGCCTGGCGATGAAGGAGCTGCGGGCGGCCGGGGTCCGCGACGCGGGCATCACGCTCAACCTCGACCGCAACGTCCCGGCCACCGAGTCGGACGCGGACCTGGCCGCCGTCGTCCGCGCGGACACCCAGCACAACCTGGTGTGGACCGAGCCGATCCTCGCGGGCCGCTACCCGGCGACCGAGGAGGAGACCTGGGGCGAGCTGATCACCGCGCAGGACTTCCGGCGCGAGGGCGACCTGGAGCTGATCTCCCAGCCGATGGACTTCCTCGGCATCAACTACTACCGCCCCATCGTGATCGCCGCCGCCCCGCACCGCGAGGCCGACCCGGCGCTGCGCGTCGCCACCGACAACCGCTACAGCGAGGGCCAGTACCGGGACGTCCGGAAGACGGCGATGGGGTGGCCGGTCGTGCCGGAGTCCTTCACCGATCTGCTGACCGCGCTGAAGCAGACCTACGGGGACGCGCTGCCGCCGGTGCACATCACGGAGAACGGCTCGGCGGAGTTCGACACCGTGGACGCGGACGGCTCGGTGCACGACGCGGACCGGGTCGAGTACCTGCGGACCCATCTGACGGCGCTGCGGGCGGCGATGGACGCGGGCGTGGACGTCCGGGGCTACTACGTCTGGTCGCTGCTGGACAACTTCGAGTGGGCGCTCGGGTACGCGAAGCGGTTCGGCGTCATCCGGGTCGACTACGACACGCAGGAGCGCACGCCGAAGGACAGTTACCGCTGGTACCAGGGGCTGATCGCGGCGCACCGGGGATAGTCCCGGGCGCCTCCGGGCCGCCTCGTCCGCCGTCCGGCGGGCGGGGCGGCCTTCTGCGCGCCCCCGGGGGCGGGTCAGCGCGCCGCGTACGCCGCCGGGTCGGCCAGGACCCCGCGCACCACGCGGGCGGCCGCGCCCCTGGCCGCGTCGCCGGAGAGCGAGGAGGCCCGCAGTCCGCTGCAGTTGCCGTGCCACCGCCCCGACACCACCCGGTCGGCGAGCTGGGCCTGCGCCGCGTCCGCGAGCCACGGCATCAGATCGCGGTAGATGCCGCCCAGCACGACGGTGTCCAGGTCGAAGAGGTTGACCGCGCCGGACAGCACCAGGCCCATCCGGTCCCCCGCCGCCCGCAGCACTTCCAGCGTCCCCGCCTCGCCCGCGCGGGCCCGCCTCTCCAGCTCGCCGAGGCCGCGCACGCCCGCCGCCGGGTCGATCCCGGCGGCCCGCAGCAGCGCCGCCTGGCCCGCGTACTGCTCAAGGCAGCCGTGCGCCCCGCACCCGCACAGCGGGCCCTCCGGGTCGACGACCACATGCCCCACCTCACCGGCGAAGCCGTGGGCGCCGCGCAGCAGTTCGCCGTGGAGCACCAGCGCACCGCCGACGCCGATCTCGCCGGTGAGGTAGAGGAAGCAGCCGCCGTCCCCGGCGCCACCGAACCAGAGCTCGGCCAGCGCCGCCAGATTGGCCTCGTTGTCCGAGCTGACCGCCAGCGCCCGGCCCGCCGGGCGCAGCGTACTCAGCGCCTGGCCGAAGATGCCTTCGGCCGCGACCCGGTACCAGCCCAGGTTGGGTGCCTGGCGGACCATGCCGCCGGAGACCAGTCCGGGCAGTGCCAGCTCGACGCCGACGGCCCGCAGCCCCTGTTCGCCGGTCGAGGTGATGACCCGGTTGGTGAGCCGGGCCGCGTGGGCGAGCACCTCGGCGGGCGGGGTGTTCCGGTTGTCGATGTGCTCGGTGACCCGGACCCGGTCGGTGCCGGTGAGCCCGACCGCGCAGACCGATACATAGTCGATGTTGATCTCGACGCCGAGCCCGGCCGGACCCGTGTCCGACACCTTCAGCACGGTGCCGGGGCGGCCGGCGCTGCCGCTGAACGTCTTGCCGGACTCGGTCAGCTGGTCCAGGGAGAGCAGCTCCTCGACGAGCGAGGACACGGCGGCCCGGGTCAGCCCGACCCGGTTCGCCACCCGGGCCCGGGTCGCCTCGCCCTCCTCCAGTACGGCACGCAGGACGAGGCCGAGGTTGTGGCGGCGCACGGACTCGGTTCCGGCCTTGGCGCCGGCGGGGGTGGCATGGATCTTCATCAGGTCTTCGAGCGTAGAGCCTCGGCTGCGGATGCCGCGCGCACGTCCGGGGCGGCTGCCGTCAGGGCCCGTGTGGAGACCCGGTCGCACGGCGTTCACCGCTTGACCACGGCCGGGCTCCCCGGCCCGCCGGCCGCCTGCCGCGTACCCCGGTCCTGACCTCGTCCGATCCCACAACACCCGCATATCCGGGCGAAGATGTCGCGGTGGCATCATTTCGCCAAACCCTTGGACACGTGAGGGACCCGTGAAAGGATCACCCTCAATTCCGTGGCGTGTCCCCGTATCCCGCGGCGCGTCACGCCTCGCCCCACCACCCATGGAGAACACACGTGGCCAAGACCTCTGGCCGTCGGCCCGGACGGGCTGCCGCCCGTCTCGCCGCCGCCGCGATAACCGCGGCCCTCGTCAGCACCGGTACCGCCGCCTTCGCCGCAGAGCCGGGCGACGCGCCCATGTTCGGCATCGCCGGTCTGGACAGCGCCGGCACCTCGTACTACTACACCCCGTCCGGCGACGGCGGCCTCGAGAAGCGTGTCCAGCTCGACACCGGCTGGAAGAACGTCAAGTTCCTCGGCCGGGTCGACAACAACGCCGACAACGTCGCGGACGGCCGCTGGCAGCTCAGCACCAACGGCGACATCCACTACTACGCCAACGACAACTCCGCGGCGAAGAAGATCGGCTACGGCTGGGACATCTACAACAAGCTGGTGTCCCCCGGCCAGTTCGGTGGCGCCGAGGGCGGCGACCTCCTCGGCCGCGACGCCAAGGGCGACCTGTACCTCTACCTGGGTTACGGCGACGGCACCGTCACCAAGCGCATCAAGGTCGGCTACGGCTGGGACATCTACAGCGAGATCGCCGGCAACGGCGACCTGACCGGCGACGGCAGGAACGACGTCGTCGCCCGCGACAAGTCCGGTGTCCTGTGGCTGTACAAGGGCACCGGCAACCAGCACGACCCGTACGCGAAGCGCACCAAGATCGGCAGTGGCTGGAACCAGTACAACGCCCTGTTCGCCCCCGGTGACATCGACCTGGACGGCATCGCGGACCTGGTCGCCCGGAACGCCGCCGGCGAGCTCTACCTGTACAAGGGCACCGGCAACGCCGCCGCTCCGTACAAGCCCAAGGCAATCATCGGAACGTCTGGCTGGAACAGCTACCGCCTGTTCTTCTGATCAAAAGGGCAGGTTTTGTGCCCAAAATCGTGACACGATTCGGCTGAATCCGTGGTCCGCCGTCAACTCGTGGCGGGCCACGACCGATCACGATCCATGGAGTACTTCGTGGCCGAAACCGCTGGCCGTAACCACAAGCGCACAGCCGCTCGCGCGGCAGCCGCGGCGCTCACCGCCGCCCTCGTCGCCACCGGCACCTCCGCCGTGGCCGCAGACTCTCCGCAGCCGTCGATCAGCGCGGCGCAGCAGCAGCCGTCCGCCGCGGCCGCGAAGGCGGCAGCCGCCGTAGCCTCCAACTTCGCCCTGTTCGGCGTCAACTCCGCGGGGACCGCGTACGCCTACAGGTCGAACCTGAAGGGCGGTCTCACCGCCCGCAGCCTCAACGGATCGGGCTGGACGGGCGTCAACGCCATGCTCCAGGTCGCCAACGTGCCGAAGAGCAGCGGCGACAGCGACGGCATCTGGTTCCGTGAGAACAACGGGAACTTCGGCTACCTGAAGTTCGACACCGACAAGCCGGTCCAGGCCGGCTACGGCTGGGACATCTACAACAAGCTGGTCTCCCCGGGCAACATCGGGGGCGCCGCCGCGGGCGACATCCTCGCCCGCGACAAGAAGGGTGACCTCTACGTCTACCTCGGCTACGGCACCGGCAAGGTGACGGGCCGTATCAAGGTGGGCTACGGCTGGGACATCTACAGCGAGATCGCCGGCAACGGCGACCTGACCGGCGACGGCAAGAACGACGTCGTCGCCCGCGACAAGTCCGGTGTCCTGTGGCTGTACAAGGGCACGGGCAACCAGAAGGCGCCGTTCGCCAAGCGCACCAAGATCGGCAGCGGCTGGAACCAGTACAACCGGCTGGTCTCCACGGGTGACATCACCGAGGACGGCCGGACCGACCTCCTCGCCCGGAACGCCGCGGGCGAGCTCTACCTGTACCGGGGCACCGGCAACGCCGCCGCCCCGTACGCGGCCAAGGTGAAGATCGGCACGAGCGGCTGGAACAGCTACAAGTTCCTCTTCTGAGCCACTCGGCAGTACCGCCCGGACATGTTCCACCCGGCGGATGAGAGCCGGTACGTACGAACCGGAACATGAGAGAGGGCCGCATCCCCGTCGCCGGGGATGCGGCCCTCTCGCCGTACTGCCTGCCGGCCTACTTGCGGATCAGGCTGCGGAGCACGTACTGCAGGATGCCGCCGTGTCGGTAGTAGTCCGCCTCACCGGGGGTGTCGATGCGGACGACGCCGTCGAACTCCACACCGGTGTCGGTGATGACCTTGACGGTGCGCGGGGTGGTGCCGTCGTTCAGCTCGGTCACGCCGGTGAAGGAGAAGGTCTCCTCGCCGGTGAGGCCGAGGGACTCGGCGGTCGCGCCCTCCGGGTACTGGAGCGGGAGGACGCCCATGCCGATGAGGTTCGAGCGGTGGATGCGCTCGTAGGACTCGGCGATGACGGCCCTGACGCCCAGGAGCGCGGTGCCCTTGGCGGCCCAGTCGCGGGACGAGCCGGAGCCGTACTCCTTGCCCGCCAGAATGACGAGCGGGGTGCCGGCGGCCTGGTAGTTCTGCGAGGCGTCGTAGATGAACGAGACCGGCGCACCCGCCTGGGTGAAGTCGCGGGTGAAGCCGCCCTCGGTACCCGGCGCGATCTGGTTGCGCAGGCGGATGTTGGCGAACGTGCCGCGGATCATGACCTCGTGGTTGCCACGGCGCGAGCCGTAGGAGTTGAAGTCACGGCGCTCGATGCCGTGCTCCGTGAGGTACTTGCCGGCCGGGGTGTCGCCCTTGATCGCACCGGCCGGGGAGATGTGGTCGGTGGTGACCGAGTCGCCCAGCTTCGCGAGGACACGGCCGCCGGTGATGTCCTCGACCGGGGTCGTCTCCATCGTCATGCCCTCGAAGTACGGGGGCTTGCGCACGTAGGTGGACTCGGAGTCCCACTCGAAGGTGTTGCCGGTGGGGATCGAGAGCGCCTGCCACTGGGCGTCGCCCGCGAAGACGTCCTGGTAGGACTTGTTGAACATGTCCTCGCCGATGGTGTTCGCCACGACGTCGTTGACCTCGGCCTCGGTCGGCCAGATGTCCTTCAGGTAGACCGGCTTGCCCTGCTGGTCGGTACCCAGTGCGTCCCGCGTGACGTCGACCCTCATCGAACCGGCGATGGCGTAGGCGACGACCAGCGGCGGGGAGGCCAGGTAGTTCATCTTGACGTCGGGGTTGATACGGCCCTCGAAGTTACGGTTGCCGGAGAGCACCGAGGTCACGGCCAGATCGTGGTCGTTGACCGCCTTGGAGACCTCGTCCAGCAGCGGGCCGGAGTTGCCGATGCAGGTGGTGCACCCGTAGCCGACGAGGTTGAAGCCGAGCTTTTCGAGGTAGGGGGTCAGGCCCGCCTTGTCGAAGTAGTCGGTGACGACCTTCGAACCGGGTGCCAGTGTCGTCTTCACCCACGGCTTGCGGGAGAGACCCTTCTCGACCGCCTTCTTCGCCACGAGCGCCGCCGCGACCATGACGGTCGGGTTCGAGGTGTTGGTGCAGGAGGTGATCGCGGCCACGGCGACGGCGCCGTGGTCGATCTCGTACGTCGAGCCGTCGGGGGCCGTCACGGTGACCGGCATGTGCGGCCCGTCGTCCGGCGTGTTGGGCGGGACGTCGGAGGCGGGGAAGGACTCCTTGCCGGTCTCGTCGACAGTGTCCACGTAGTTGCGGACGTCCTGCGAGAACTGCTGGGAGGCGTTCGCGAGGACGATGCGGTCCTGGGGGCGCTTCGGGCCGGCGATGGAGGGGACGACCGTGGAGAGGTCGAGCTCCAGCCGCTCGGAGAAGTCCGGCTCGGCGGCCGGGTCGAGCCAGAGGCCCTGCTCCTTGGCGTACGCCTCGACGAGCGCGACCTGCTGCTCGTCGCGGCCGGTGAGGCGCAGGTACTTCAGCGTCTCGTCGTCGATCGGGAAGATCGCGGCGGTGGAGCCGAACTCCGGCGACATGTTGCCGATGGTGGCGCGGTTCGCGAGGGAGGTGGCGCCGACGCCCTCACCGTAGAACTCGACGAACTTGCCGACGACGCCGTGCTTGCGGAGCATCTCGGTGATGGTCAGCACGAGGTCGGTGGCGGTGGTGCCGGCCGGGAGCTCGCCGGTCAGCTTGAAGCCGACGACGCGCGGGATGAGCATGGAGACCGGCTGGCCGAGCATCGCGGCCTCGGCCTCGATGCCGCCGACGCCCCAGCCCAGTACGCCGAGGCCGTTGACCATGGTGGTGTGCGAGTCGGTGCCGACGAGGGTGTCGGGGTACGCCTGGCCACCCCGGACCATGACCGTGCGGGCCAGGTGCTCGATGTTGACCTGGTGGACGATGCCGGTGCCCGGGGGGACGACCTTGAACTCGTCGAAGGCGGTCTGGCCCCAGCGCAGGAACTGGTAGCGCTCCTTGTTGCGGCCGTACTCCAGCTCGACGTTCTGCGCGAACGCGTCCTTGGTGCCGAACCTGTCGGCGATGACGGAGTGGTCGATGACCAGCTCGGCCGGGGCCAGCGGGTTGATCTTCGCCGGGTCACCGCCGAGCTCCTTGACGGCCTCACGCATGGTGGCGAGGTCCACGACACACGGCACACCGGTGAAGTCCTGCATGATCACGCGGGCCGGCGTGAACTGGATCTCCTGGCTGGGCTGAGCCTGGGAGTCCCAGCCACCGAGCGCACGGATGTGGTCGGCGGTGATGTTCGCGCCGTCCTCCGTGCGGAGCAGGTTCTCCAGCAGCACCTTCAGGCTGTAAGGGAGGCGCGCGGAGCCCTCGACCTTGTCCAGCTTGAAGATCTCGTACGACTCGTCGCCCACGCGCAGCGTGCTGCGGGCGTCGAAGCTGTTCGCCGACACGACAGTCTCCTTCATCAATGTGCGCGTAACTCCGCGCCGCGCCTCACCACGGCGGGCGCCGCGTGGTGCTGCCTACAGCCACCCGGCCATTCGCTAAGGTAAGGCTTAGTTAGGTAGCCCTTACCTCGCGGCGGCCCGCTGTGCGCCTTCGGCATATATCTCGATGTCGAGATAACTCTAGTACATCGCAGGGGAAGGGTCATGTCGGGGCACGCTGTCCCGTGTCATCGAACCTGGACCGATTGCCACTGAAGTTGGGCGACCGGTGGTTCCGTGACGGCGAAGTTGGGCCGGGCGGGTGCCCCCTGAGCGATCGCTACGCCAGATTCCCGGCTTCCGTCCCGGGCTCTTGGCCCGGGCCAGGCGCGACATCTACAGCAAGGAGGGCGACGGCGATGCGTTCGGTCTTACGCCGACGCCCCGGATGACGTCCGAGATGCTCACGCGCGGCGGCCAGGGTCTCGGCCGAGGGGACGGCACCGCAGCCGAGCAGGCGCTGCACCATCTCTTCCTGCCCGAACCCGACCGCCCAGTCCAGGGCGGTCCTGTGCTTCATCACCGCGTTGATGTCCACCCCACGGTCCAGCAGCAGGTCTACTGTTTGCGGGTGCCCCTCGTCGCCGGTCGTGGCTGCCAGCACCAGCGGTACGTAGCCCAGCCGGCCCTGGGCCCCGGTACGGGCACCGGCATCGAGAAGAACCCCGACAACCGCCGTGTGCCCCTGACTCGCCGCCAGGCACAGCGGCGTCGACTCCTGGTACTCACCCGCCCGCTGCTCCAGATCAGCCCCTGCTCCGACGAGTCGGCGGACAACATCGGCATGCCCCTGCTCTACCGCCCGGTCCAGCGCCGTACGCCCATCACGGTTCGGCGTATCCACCGCGGCACCCTGCTCTAGCAGCCGGGCTACCTCGATCACGTCGCCGTCGCCCGCCGACCTCACCAGTTGATCCGCGATGTCCATACCTCGATCGTTCCGGGCCTCCTGGCCGGGGGAACACCCGGGTCGCCCAACAGTCCGATTCACCCGCCATCGAGGTGGAGCCCGAACTGCGGACTCTGGGCCGGTCCAACTTCGCTGTCACAGAACCGCCGGTCGTCCAACTTCAGTGGCAAACGGTCCAGGTTCGATGGCACAGGTCACACGCTTGACCGCCCCGTCCGACCGAGGCGTTTGCTCAGCGAACCCGGCCGCGGATTCCGTTTGCGGTCAGCGGCCGGCCGTCTCTTCATGGCCGCACCGGTTCGCACGGTCCACCTCGGCCATGTGTTCCTCGGCCCACGCACGGAGCGTGGCCAGCGGCTGTTCCAGCGTCAGGCCGAGCGGGGTGAGCCGGTAGTACACGCGCGGTGGCACCGTCGCCTCCACCCGGCGGCCGACCAGGCCGTCACGGGCCAGCCCTCGAAGGGTGACCGAGAGCATCTTCTGCGAGACGCCGGTCATCCGGCGCTGCAGTTCCGCGAAGCGCACCTCCCCCGGGGATGCCTCCGCCAGCACTTTGATGGCCATGGACGTCCACTTCGTACCGATCCGGTCGAGCAGACGGCGGGTCGGACACTGCGGATTGAACAGATCTCCACGATCCCCATGCGGGGGAGGCGGCGTCGAGGAGGTCACCTGGGGCTCACCACCTGTGGCAGAAGTGCGGTCTTGGCCCTCCCACCCTAGTTACCTATCGTTTTGCTGTCACCATTCGTAACTGCCTGGAGATCCCTGTGCCTGCCGCACCGCACCGCATATCCGGCCATCGTCCGTCCGGCGTGGAACTCCGTCGTGTCACGGCCAACGGCGTCGACCTCAACGTGGCTCTCGCCGGTGAGGGGCCGGCCGTGCTGCTGCTGCACGGCTTCCCGCACACCTGGCACCTGTGGACCGATCTCCTGGACGGGCTCGCCGGGCGATACCGGGTGATCGCGCCGGACCTGCGAGGGACGGGCGCGAGCACACGCGCCGTGGGCGGCTACGACGCCGGCACGCTCGCGACCGACGCCGAAGCCCTCCTCGCTGCTCTCGGGGAGAGTTCGGCGGCCGTGGTCGGTATCGACGCCGGCGCCCCACCGGCCTTTCTTCTCGCCATGCGCCGCCCCGACCTCGTCCGGCGGCTCGTCGTCATGGAGTCACTTCTGGGCAGGCTGCCCGGCGCCGAGGGATTCCTCGCCCACGGAGCACCGTGGTGGTTCGGCTTCCACGCGGTACCCGGCCTCGCGGAAACCGTTCTCACCGGGCACGAAGCCCAGTACATCGACTGGTTCCTCGACGCGGGTTCGCTCGGGGAGGGGGTGGATCCCGCTGTCCGGGACGCCTTCACCCGCGCGTACACCGGGACCGAGGCCCTGCGCTGCGCCTTCTCGTACTACCGTGCACTGCCCGAAAGCGCCGATCAGATCCAGGAGGCCGTCGGTGCGGGCCGGTTGACCGTGCCCACCATGGCCATCGGCGCCCGCCCCGTGGGCAACGCCCTCGAACAGCAACTGCGGCCGGTCGCCGATCATCTCGTCGGCCACGTCATCGAAGACTGCGGCCACATCATCCCGCTGCACCGCCCCGAGGAACTGCTCGCCCTCCTGGAACCGTTCCTCGCCCCGGCGGGGCCCACCGTCGATCCTCGCGCTGGTCACGTGTGAACCACCCGGCGCCGCAGTCTGTGCCGTCCCCGTCCGGACCGGGGGTGTCCTGCCCCAGGCCGCCCCGACGGATAGATGCACCCGGTTCTTGACGACCTTGCCTTCGGGAACGCGCTGGAAGAACAGCCGGGGCCCACACCTGAGGGGTCATGGCAGACGAATGCCGCACCCTGACGCTCAGGCGGCAGCGAGCGGTCGAAATCGCCCCACGTGGCGAACCCCTGCGGCGGCGACGGTACGACGTACCCCAACACCTCGCACCAGAATCGGGCGTCGCGCTCGGGTTCCGCGCAGTCGAAGGTGACCTGGATCTGCTTGATCGACGCCATCGGGCCAGCTTGCTGACGCTCACTGACCACGGGGATCTGTCGGCGGACATCGTCCAGCGGGTTCCGCATCGCGATGCCGTACGCGAAGGACTCGTCGCCGGTCTGGAACACACCCGGTCACGCCCCGCGAAGGTGCCCGCCTCCCCCACGGAGGCGGGCACGCTCGCGCGGCATCCGGACCGGTCGGGGCGGACGGTGCGGGCATGGTGAACTTCGGGTCCGGCGGACGGATCGGGGCCGGCGGCGGCGAGACGCAGGCGCAGAGAGACGGTGGGGCAGGGCGTGACCGAGCACGGCAAGGACCGCGGGTATCTGCTGGACAACCAGCAGTCGGAGGCGGGCGTCCGGTTCGGCGCGCTGGCCGAGCTGTTCGACCCGGTGACGTTCCGGCACATCGACCGGATCGGCATCACCGAGGGCATGCGGTGCTGGGAGGTCGGAGCCGGCGGCCCCTCCGTTCCCGCGGGTCTCGCCGAACGGGTCGGCGCCACCGGACAGGTCGTCTGCACCGACATCGACGTGTCCTGGGCCCAGGACGCCGCCTCCGACGTCGTCGAGGTCCTGCGCCACGACGTCGCGGCCGATCCTCCGCCGCCGGGTGGTTTCGACCTGGTGCACGCCCGGCTGGTCCTGGTGCACGTCGTCGACCGCGCCGAGGCACTGCGCCGCATGGTCCAGGCGCTGCGCCCCGGTGGTGTGCTGCTCCTGGAGGACGCCGACCCGGGGCTGCAACCCCTGCTGTGCCCGGACGAGTCGGGTCCCGAGCAGCGGCTGGCCAACCGTCTGCGGTCCGGGTTCCGGAAACTCATGGCGTCGCGCGGTGCCGATCTCTCGTACGGCCGGACGCTGCCCCGGCGGCTGCGCGAGGCCGGTCTGCTCGCCGTGCAGGCGGACGCCTGCTTCCCGATCACCTCGCCGGCCTGCACCGTTCTCGAGGCTGCGACCGTCCGGCAGATCCGTGGCCGGCTCGTGGCCGCGGGGATCGCGACCGACGAGGACATCGACCGCCACCTGGCGAACGTCGCCACCGGAGACCTCGATCTGGCGACGGCGCCGATGATCTCCGCCTGGGGCCGGCGCCCGTAGACCGGTGAACCGGCATACCGGTCGGGAGGCTTCCGCCAGGGTGCGCCCGGGAGGCGCGACGGGCTGCGTGGCGGGCGGCCGGACCGGTCAGGATTCGAGAAGCGAGGGCCGCGGGACCTCGCATAACCTGACCGCCATGGACATCACCATTCACACGAGCGCCCTCCCGCACGACGACCCGGACGCGTCGCTGGCCTTCTACCGCGACACGCTCGGCTTCGAGGTCCGCAGTGACGTGGGACAGGGCAGGATGCGCTGGATCACGGTCGGCCCGGCGGGTCAGCCCGACACGTCCATCCTCCTGGCGCCCCCGGCCGCCGACCCCGGGGTCACCGAGGACGAGCGCCGCACCATCACCGAGATGATGGCCAAGGGCACCTACGGGTGGATCCTGCTGGCCACCCGGGACCTGGACGGAACCTTCGAGAAGGTGCAGGCGGGCGACACCGAGGTGGTCCAGGAGCCGACCGAGCAGCCGTACGGAATCCGCGACTGCGCCTTCCGCGACCCCGCGGGCAACATGGTCCGCATCCAGGAACTCCGCTGAGCCGTCCCGGTTTCCGCACCCGCCGGCGGTCACCGTCATGAGAAGGAGCCCCCTCTTGTGCCATCCCTCGTGGGCGCGGGCCCGCGCCCGCGAGCAGCGACTGCGCGACCTGGAACTGCTGCGCCGGGTCCGCGACCGCATCGACCGGGAGTACGCCCAGCCGCTGAACGTGGAGGCGCTCGCCCGCGGCGTGAACGTGTCCGCAGGGCACCTCAGCCGCCAGTTCCGGTCGGCGTACGGCGAGTCGCCGTACTCGTACCTGATGACGCGTCGTGTCGAGCGCGCGAAGGCACTGCTGCTCCGTGACGGTCTCAGCGTCACCGAGATCTGCTTCGCGGTCGGCTGCTCGTCGCTGGGCACCTTCAGTACCCGCTTCACCGAGCTGGTCGGGATGCCGCCCAGCGCCTACCGGCGCCGTGCGACGGGCGCCGCGGCGGGGATGCCGCCCTGCGTGGCGAAACAGGTGACCCGACCGGTCAGGAATCGAGAAGCACCCGCCCCGGAGCCACAACTAGCGTGATGGACATGGCACCCATCGAATCCATCACCCTCGAAGTGGACGACCCCACAGTCGCCCAGCGCTTCTACACCTCCGCCTTCGGACTGGACACGCAGCTGCGCCTGCGGGCCTCCGAGGCACCCACGGCCGGCTTCCGCGGGTTCACGCTGTCGCTCACCGTGTCGCAGCCCGCCACCGTCAACAGCCTCATCGGCTCGGCCCTCGAAGCCGGCGCCACGGCACTCAAGCCGGCCGCCAAGTCGTTCTGGGGCTACGGCGGTGTCGTGCGGGCCCCGGACGGCACGATCTGGAAGGTCGCGACCTCGGAGAAGAAGGACACCGGCCCCGCCACCCGGGAGATCGACGAGATCGTGCTCCTGCTGGGGGTCGACGACATGGTCGCGAGCAAGGGGTTCTACGTCGGCCGGGGCCTGGCCGTGGCGAAGAGCTTCAGCCGCATGTACGTCGAGTTCGCCGCCGGCCCGAGTCCCGTCAAGCTTGCGCTGTACAGGCGCCGCGCCCTGGCCAAGGACGTCGGGGTCTCCCCCGACGGCACCGGATCGCACCGGATCGTGATCGGCGGCGACGCCGGTCCGTTCACCGACCCGGACGGGTTCGCCTGGAAGGCCGCGTCGCCGGCGCTCACGCCCTGATGCCCCCTCGCGGGCCCCACTCCCGCGGCGAGTGCGAACGGAACCGGCGCCCGGTGACAAGTACAGGGTGAGACCGTCGCCCGGCGGTCGGAGACGGAGACTCCGTGAAACCGGATGTCCGGCAACACGAGGGGCGCGATGACCGCGCCCCTGAGCACGAAGGCGACAACGACAGCGACGCCCAGCTGACGCGGTCGGCGGCCGGCGACCCTGCGGCGTTCACCCCGCTGGTGGAGAAGTACTCGACCGTCCTGCACGGCTACTTCGCCCGGCGCATGCCCGGCGCGGCCGACGATCTGCTGGCCGAGGCATGGTTGCAGGCGTTCGCCGCACGGCGCACGTTCGACCCCGCACGCGGCTCGGCGCGGGGCTGGCTGTTCGGGGTGGCCCGCAACGTACTGTCCCAGCACCTGCGACGGGCGGGGCGGACAGAGGCCGTACCGGGACCGGAGATCACCGACCCCTGGCAGGCGGTGGACCAGCGGCTCGACGCGGCCGCACTGGCACCGGCCCTGCGCCGGGGACTGGCCGAACTATCGGTCGAGGAAAGGGAGTTGCTGCTCCTGGTCAGCTGGGAGCAGCTCACCCCGGCGGAGGCGGCCACCGCTGTGGGCATCCCTGCGGGCACGGCCCGCTCGCGGCTGCACCGGGCCCGGGGCCGGCTGCGCGACCGGCTCGTCCCCCGCCCCGTGGGCCGGCAGCTGAGCGTGACGGGGGACCTGGCGTGAGTCCGTACGACGACGTGGAGCAGACCGGCATGGACCCGTACGACGACATGGAGCGGACCGGCATGAGGACGCACGGCGTGAAGGAGAGCGGTATGGACGAGCGAGGGACGCTGCTGGACTTCCCGGGCGCCGATGAACTGGTGGCCGCGGGGCAGGTCGAACAGCCGTCGGCACAGGCACTGTCCGACGCGCTGGCGCGGGTCGAGACGGCGGTGGCGGCGGAGGCGGCCGGGCACGGGAGGGGCAGCGTTGCCGTAACGCCGGTCCGGCGGCTGTCCCCGCGCCGCCGGGTCCTCGTGGGCATGTTCACCGCCGCCGCGGTCGCGGCCGGCGCGGTGACGTACGCGAACGCCGGTGCCGGGTCCGCGGCGCCCACGGGCCCGGCAAGCGGGACGCAGGCGGCCGACGCGTCCGTCTTCCTGAACGACATGTCCACCGTTGCCGCAAGCCGGTCGGTCACCACGGGGAAGTACTGGAAGACGCACACGCCCATCGGGGACACCTACCTCTCGCAGTCCATGGACTTCTACGTCACGAACGGCGGCAAGGCCTACAAGAAGGGTCGCCGGCCCGACTGGGCGTTCGGGCCGAAGGACGTCGACTGGAAGGGTCTGGACCAGCTGACCACCGACCCGGCGAAACTGCTCCAGCTGCTGCAGACACCGCCGAAGGCCAAGGCCATCGCCCCCTTCGACCAGGCGACCGCCCTGCTCGGCGACGCCCCTGCGAGCCCGAAGCTGCGGGCAGGGGTGTTCAAGGCGATGGCCGGACTGAAGGGCGTCAAGCTCGTCGGGTCCGTCAAGGACAGCACCGGACGCGGCGGGACGGCTCTTGAGTTCCAGGAGGCCAAGAGCCTCGGCCGGGTGACCGTCGACCCGAAGACGAGCGCGATCCTGGAGTACACCTTCACGTGGACGTCGGGACCGAGCAAGGGCAAGGTCACCCACCACACGATCCTGTCGATGGGCTTCACGGACAAGATCGGCTGAACCTGATGGCGGGACAGGACGAGCGCTGAGAAACGGGGCAGGGTGGCGGGGGTACGCGCACAGCTCCCCCTCACCACCCTGCCCCGCCCCCGCTCCCGCCGCCCGCCCCCGTCCCCTACGCAGAGGTCCGCCGACGGACCAGCTCCTTGCCCTCCTCCGGCAGCGCGTCCGCGGCCAGCAGCCTCGGCAGCAGGTCGCCCTCCAGGGTCATGGCCCGGAAGACGAGGGCGACGGTCACGTCGTGATCCGGCCGGTGCACGACCTCGACCGGGTCGTCGGCGCGGATGTCGCCGGGCTCGATCACGCGCAGGTACGCTCCGGGCAGCGCGGCCCGCGTGAACCGCTTGATCCAGCCGTCACGCCCCAGCCAGCCCTGGAACGTCCCGCACGGGATCCGCGCGCAGGACACCTCCAGGATCACATCCGGCCCGATCCGCCAACGCTCGCCGATCAGGGCACCGTTGACGTCCAGCCCCAGGGTCGTGAGGTTCTCCCCGAAGACCCCGTTGGCCAGCGGCCGGCCAAGCTCGGCCGCCCAGCCGTCGAGGTCCTCGCGGGCGTAGGCGTAGACGGCCTGGTCGGAGCCGCCGTGGTGCTTCACGTCGTAGACCCGGTCACCGGCGAGACCGACCGCACCGGTGCCCTTGGGGCCGGGGGCCGTGACGGCGACCGGCCCGTCGACGGGCCGCTTGTCGATACCGGTCGAGCTCAGCCCCTTCCAGGGGTTGGGACGGGGGCGGCCTGTATTGACGGAGAGCAGCTTCATGCCGGGGACCATACGATCGTCCCCGCGCCGGGGCGACATATTTATCCTGTCGTTCAACCCGGTCAGGGGCTGACGCACCCGATGGACGCGCTCCACGTGCCGAACCCTGACGGCGGGCGGACCATGGAGCCGGGCGGCAGCGCCCGCGCTCAGCCGCGGCCCCGCACCGCGGCCCCGCACCCGCCCGTCACTCGAACACCACACCCCACCAACAGCCTCATCTCATATCTGAGATAGCCTTTCGGCATGTCAGATGACTACCTCGTACGTATCGGCAAGCTCATCCGTGACGCCCGCCAGCACCGGGGCTGGACACAGAGCCAGCTCGCCGAGGCGCTCGCCACCAGCCAGAGCGCCGTGAACCGCATCGAGCGCGGCAATCAAAACATCAGCCTTGAGATGATTGCCCGTATCGGTGAAGCACTCGACAGTGAGATCGTGTCACTCGGCTACGCCGGTCCCATGCACCTGCGGGTGGTCGGCGGTCGCCGGCTGTCCGGCGCCATCGACGTCAAGACCAGCAAGAACGCCTGCGTGGCGCTGCTCTGCGCCTCGCTGCTCAACAAGGGCCGCACGGTGCTGCGCCGGGTGGCCCGCATCGAGGAGGTCTACCGCCTCCTGGAGGTGCTGAACTCCATCGGGGTGCGCACCCGGTGGATCAACGACGGCACCGATCTGGAGATCGTCCCGCCCGCCCGGCTCGACATGGACGCCATCGACGCGGACGCCGCCCGCCGGACCCGGTCGATCATCATGTTCCTGGGGCCGCTGCTGCACCGGATGGACCAGTTCAAGCTGCCGTACGCGGGCGGCTGCGACCTCGGCACCCGGACCATCGAGCCGCACATGATCGCGCTGCGCCGCTTCGGCCTGGAGATCGCCGCCACCGAGGGCATCTACCATGCCCAGGTCGACCACGCCGTCACACCCGGCCGCCCGATCGTGCTGACCGAGCGCGGTGACACCGTGACCGAGAACGCGCTGCTGGCCGCCGCCCGGCACGACGGCACCACCGTCATCCGCAACGCGTCCTCCAACTACATGGTCCAGGACCTCTGCTTCTTCCTGGAGGCGCTGGGCGTACGGGTGGACGGGGTCGGCACGACCACACTGACCGTGCACGGTGTGCCGACCATCGACGTGGACGTCGACTACTCCCCCTCCGAGGACCCGGTCGAGGCGATGAGCCTGCTCGCCGCCGCCGTCGTGACCGAGTCCCAGCTGACAATCCGCCGGGTGCCGATCGAGTTCCTGGAGATCGAGCTCGCGGTGCTGGAGGAGATGGGCGTCGACTGCGACCGCACGTCGGAGTACGCGGCCGACAACGGACGGACCCGGCTGGTCGACCTGACGGTCAGGCCCTCCAAACTGGAGGCGCCGATCGACAAGATCCACCCGATGCCGTTCCCCGGCCTCAACATCGACAACGTGCCGTTCTTCGCGGCCATCGCCGCCTCGGCCCACGGCCAGACCCTCATCCACGACTGGGTCTACGACAACCGCGCCATCTACCTCACCGACCTCAACCGCCTCGGCGGCCGGCTCCAGCTCCTGGACCCGCACCGGGTGCTCGTCGAGGGTCCGACCCGGTGGCGCGCGGCCGAGATGATGTGCCCGCCCGCGCTGCGGCCGGCCGTGGTGGTGCTGCTCGCGATGATGGCGGCCGAGGGCACCTCCGTACTGCGCAACGTCTATGTGATCAACCGCGGTTACGAGGAACTGGCGGAGCGGTTGAACTCGGTGGGTGCGCAGATCGAGATCTTCCGGGACATCTGAAAGCCTTCAGGGAAGACTCCGCCACACCCCTCCTGACCTGCACAAATGCGAGGCTGGGCGGGGCGTGACGGAGTCCCTGGGACTTCTCTGGGACTTTGAACCAGGAGCGACGGCTTCCGAACACCGCGCTCTCCACATGATGAGTCATCGCGAAACATGTGGAACGGGCAGTGCGGGCGTTGCGTGCACGCTGCTGACGCATAAACAGGCGTCAGCCAAGCGGTGCTGATCGCTGTGAGCGCGAAGATGCTCCGCTTGAAGACACTTCGGTCGCTATGAGGGTTCGGCGGGTGCTGAAGAGAACGCTTCAATGCGCCAACTGCTGTCTGAGGTGTTTGGACGGATAGTCCGTTCACCCGGCAGAGCTCAAGTTGTTTCGGGAAGTTGGTCGCTGTGGTTCGACGTGAGGCTTTGGGCGGTCCGCGGCGGGGCGCCCCTGGAGGTCGTGGGAGGACCGCATCCCGCTGGCACTGCGTACTGACTCCCGCCTTCGGCAGTCCACTGTACCCACGAGTCAGCCGGCGCGATTGTTACGCTCGGCCGCTAACTTGGCGTGCTTCCGACGCCTTGGGGTAACCACCCCAGGCGATACGTGTCACAGGTTGAAACTCCTGTATGGATGCGAAAACGTCCTGGCCGGCCAGGTTGGTTTCGAATCGAGTTCCGAGGTGCAGCGATTCATGGCCGTCAAGCAGCTGGACATGTTCGACGCCCGGGTAGAAGGTGGGCCAGGGCTTCCGGCCAATTGATCGCTTCAAACACAGAAATCTCCAGATGCCTCTTGCCGTATGCCGGTTGAACGTGGACGGCGCTTCACGCGCGGGCGACGTCCACCGAGTTCCTGACGGCCTCCAGAGCGGCGGCGTGCGAGACGATGGGCTTGTACCCGAGTTCGGCTACCGCCTTGTCGGTCCGCAGGGTGCACGTCTGCCCGAGGAACCATCGAACGGGCACGGGGATCGCACGGGCGGCAGTCACGGCGTCCAGTTCGGCGGTCGGCTTGTCGACGCCATGGATCTCGAACAGGGTCTCCCAGAAGTCGCGGAAGGTGACGCGGTGTTGGTCGGTGACGAAATACGCCTGGCCCGGCCGGCCGCGCTGCCATCCGAGCACGAGGCCCTCGACGCAGTTGTCGACGAACGTGATCTCAGTCGTGTGGCGACCACCCTCGATCCAGGCGAACTGCCCCGCCTTCACCAACTCGATCAGCATGTCGATGAGGATGCTGTCGGGACCCCATACCATCCTGGGCCGGATCGACACCGCGGCGAATCCCGGCGCGTTCGCGTCGAGCACGATCGCCTCTGCCTCAGCCTTCACCGCAGAGTAGACGGCTTCCGAGTCCGGCCGCAGCGGCGCGGTTTCGTCGACGTCCACGAGGGGGTCGCCGGCAAGGAGCGCGGCTTCGGTTCCGCAGTGAACGAACCGGGGAACCTTGGCATAGCGGGCCGCGTCCACCGCTGCCTGAGTGCCGCCGACCGTCACCACCTCCTGACGTGCACGGTCGCTGGAGATATCGGTTTCGGCAGCGAGGTGAAAGACCACTTCGCTGCCCTTCACCGCGTCCCGCCACGTGGCCGAGTCGGTCAGCTCGCCCCGCACGGGTTCCGCGCCCAGCGCTGCCACCTTGGCGGCCGACCCCTCGCTTCGGACCAGAGCTCGGACCGTATGTCCCTCACTGACAAGCCGACGGACCAGCACTTGGCCGATGAACCCCGAACCGCCTGTGATGAATGCGCGTGCCATGAAACTCTCCTTCATCGATACCGGCCTCTCGCCTGCTTCGGGGCGAGAAGGTCTCACGGGGTGAAGCGGTCTCCAGTCACGAGCCATTCCCTCGAAAAGATTCATACTTCGGTGGGCTGCGATAAAATATGGGCATGGCTTCTCTTCGGGCGCTGGAGTGCCTTGTCGCGGTCGCGGACTCCGGGTCGGTCACACAAGCTGCACGGCTGCTGCATTCGTCGCAGCCCGCTGTCTCTCACCAACTCGCCGCGCTGGAACGCGAGACAGGGACGATCCTGCTTCGCCGCGAACCCAGGGGAGTCAAGCTCACTCCTGCCGGGCGTGCCGCCGTCGTGGATGCCAGACGAGCGATCGAGGCGGCTGCCTCCGCAGTCCTGTCGGCCCGCGCCGTCGGCGCGGCGACCGGGGGATCGCTGCGGTTGGCCTGCGCGCAGAGCCTGATCTCCGTGCTCGCACCGGTCGTTCGCGAGTGGTACGACCGTTACCCCAAGGTGGCGATCACATTGCGTGAATCCACGTCGGCAGAAGAGCTTCACGGCTTCATCGACGCCGACGAAGCGGACGTGGTGCTGATGCCCGCTCCGGTGCCCGACCGCTTCACGGCCACCGTGGTCGCCGACGAGGAAATTGTGCTGGCGGCGCCAACGGACCACCCCATCGCCATGCAGCCAGTCGTGCGTGTACAGGACCTTGATGGAGTGCGCCTTGTCCACTTCGCTCCGGACAACGGCCTCAGCAGGTGGCTTGACCGGTCCCTCACCAAGGCCGGAGTCCGCCCGGAGCCTGTGATGAGGACATCGGTGACTGTCGCAGCCCCGCAACTCGCGGCCGCCGGCCTAGGGGTCGCGGTATGCCCGGTGAGCGCGATCAGCGCCGGCTTCCCGGGCGCGGTCCGATCGTTCTCACCACACTGGGTCAGGCAACTGGTGGCGGTCACCCCTGCCACACTCGACCCGCTCGCCGCGCGGTTCGTCGCCGACATGCGCAGGCACGGCGTGCACGTGCCCCGCGACGTGCGAACTCAGCTCGGAGGGGACAACTCGACTCCCGCGAAGGCGCGACCGTCCTCCTGAGGATCGCCCCGCCGACGCGGTAGGCGACCAGGTCGTTCGCCGGCGACCAACAACGGAGGCGGCATCAGCACCCATCGACTCGGCAAAGGCCGGCCCCGGACGCATCGACGCCCGCACGGACCGGCGTTGCTGCGGCGACCGCCCGGAGGCGGAGATCGGGCACTTGACGCGGCGGGGGTTGATACGCGCTCGACGGGGCGGGAGCGCGGACCAGCCGCAGAACCTTGCGGCTTCCGCAGATCGATCACTGGGGAAGTGCAGCGGCGGCCTCGCCCCGGCCGACGCGCCGACGACGGGGCACCACATGTCCGCGCCGGTGGGCCAGCCACATGAACACGATCGTCAACAGCACGCCCCACACCACCGAGTACACGCTGCCCTCCGGGCCGAAGTCGCCCCCGGTGATCAGCTGCGGGCCGGAGATCTCAAAGTCCAGCAGCCCCTGCTGGGTGTCGGTGCCCGAGATCCCGGCGCTGAAGATGCCGGACTCGGCGAAGTTCCAGCCGAAGTGCAGCCCGATCGGCAGCCACAGCTTGCGCGTTGCCACGTACGCGGCGGCGAGCATGCCGCCGGCCTCGATGGCGATGGCGATGGCACCCCACAGAGTGGCGTCCGGGTTGACCAGGTGCAACAGACCGAACAGCAGACCGGTCAGCGCCAGCGCGATCCAGCTGCCGGCGCGTTCTTCGATGATCCGGAACAGGATCCCGCGGAACAACAGTTCCTCCGACACGGCGGCAGCGGTCATCACGCCGAACAGTGTTACCGCGCCCGTCACCGAACCCAGGCCGTCGAGCTTGTACTCCGCGGCGGAGGCAATGTTCACGATCACGACCCCGAACAACGCGAGGCCGATCAGTATCCCCCGCGCCATCGCTCCCACGGCGCCCTTCCGGGCCAACTCCGTGACCGGCCGCCGCTCGGTCCGCCCCACCACCCACCTGTAAACCAGCACGCCGAGCACGGCCGTCAGAGCGCCGAGGCCAAGGCTGAGCCACGGATTCCCCTGCGCCGCGGCAGCTGCCTGGTTGCCGATCAGGGCGATGGCGAAGACGGCCACAAGCTGCCAGACGATCCTCATGAGACTCCTTCACTGGATCCGCGGCAGGAGCGCGGCGGCTGTGCTCACGTTAGGGATCCATCCGCACGTAGTCGTCACCCCAGCGAGGACAGCTGCACGTAGCTCGCACGGGGGACACGGCCCTCTCAGGCCGGCCCTGGACGGCATGCCGGCAGTCGCCTGGCGGGTGGGGTGGTCGCCGATCCATACTGCTCGGCACCGTGCTCCCACCCGCCGACCTGGCGCAACGGGTGCACCGGAGCTGGATCCGCTTCGCCGCCACCGGCGACCCCGGATGGCCCTCCCGTAAACACGGTCACCCCCGCACCATGCACCTCGCAGACCCCGGAGCTGTCGGTACACGTCCGGCCCCGCCGGAACCGGGCGCATCACCCGGGCGCACGGCTCACCGTCCGGCCCAGCGCGGCGGCCGCCCGCACGAACTTCGCCGCGTCCGCGACAACCGCGCCGCCCAGGTCGTTGTTGAAGTACACGTACACGTCGTCCTCGTCGGGGCGGACGTCGGCGATGCGCCGCCCAGGACGTCAACGCCTGGCGTCCGTAGCTCAGTGGCGGCTTTGCCGTGCCGCCGTGAAACCGCACGTGGGCAGGCGGTAGAAGGCGTTGTTGTCCTCCACGGTGGCGAAGTGCCAGGTGTACTCCTCCAGCCACAGCGTCGTCCCTCTCGGGACACGGTGGCTGTGTCCAGGGAAGGGGAGACCGGGTGCATACGGGCGGCTTCGCCAAGTGGACAACGCGGTTCGAGGACGAGCGCGAGCGCAGGCGTGCCCCGGGATGATCCGGACTGGGGACAATCCGCGACGCGCATGCGGCGGTGTGGGCCGGCATTCAGCGCTTCCAGATCGGCGAGGACGGTGACGGCGCCAACCTCGTCGGCCAAGGCGGACCAAGCCGGCGACACCGACTACGCACAGGCGGTCCGGCTCTTCATCGCCGAGGAACAGAATCACGCCCGTCTACTTGCCCGGCTGCTGGGGGCTGGGGGCATACCGACGTTGACCGGGCACTGGAGCGACGCGGTCTTCGTACGATTGCGGCGTCTCATGGGCCTACGCATGGAACTGCTGGTCCTGATGATCGCGGACGTGGTGGCACTGCGTTAGAAACGGTGTTCCCGAATTCTTGAACGTCCCAGGCCTTTGAAGGGGTTTTTGAAGGTTCTCGGTCCTTTTCGATCTTGAAACGGTGATCTTCAGAATACGTTCGTTCTTTTAAGGCGAGGCCCATCGACCCGCATCGTCTTCTTCGTTGGATCTGAGTGTCGGGGTAAGGGCGGTTGGCGCGATGCCGGGCTCTCATCGGCACCCCGGGCGAGACTCTGGCGGCACGGTCGGCGTCAGCCCGGCGGGTACGCAAGGGCTCATCCCGGCGGGTACGCAAGGGCTCATCCCGGCTTCTGATCGACCACGGCGAGTCGCGCCTCCACCTGGTCCCCCA
>NZ_JBFAJY010000062.1:0-27181 GCF_040655445.1 Streptomyces sp. NPDC050423 | reverse complement strand
GCAGAGCCGCGTAGAAGACCACCATGTTGTAGCCGAGGTTGCTCCACAGCGCGATCCTAGTCTCAGTGCATCGATTTACCAGCGCTTCCCAGCCATGGCCGGGTTGCCATCGCTGGATCGATCCACTGCCTCCACCTCAAAAGGGGTGCCCATGGAACTCAAACGACGGTCGCTGCTCGCCGCCATCGGCGCCGGTACCGCTGCGGCCGCACTCTCCGGCTGCGGCACCGGGTCCTCGGCTGCCGGCTCCGCCGACGGTCCCGCCGAGGGTGAGATCACGCTGCTCACCCCGATCTACGAAGGCGCCGACGGCAAGACGCTGTTGGAGAAGGAGATCCTCGGCGGCTTCCGGAAGAAGTATCCGGACGTCAAGGTGAACGTGGACTACACCACGTATGCCCAGCTCAACGAGAAGATCACCACGGGTCTCGCGGGCGGTCTGCTGCCCGACGTGCTGATGATGGGCGTCGGCTGGATCCCGCCGTTCGCCGCCAAGAAGGCGATCGCCCCGCTCCCCGAGAAGTTCGCCACCGCGCACGACTACGAGAAGCGGGTACTGGAACCCTCCCGCTACGACGGCAAGCTGTACGCGCTGCCGGTGGTCCTCGACACCCGCATCGTCGTCTACCGCAAGGACCACTTCGCCGAGGCCGGGATCAAGAAGACACCGGCCAACTGGGCGGAGCTGCGGGCCGTGGCCAAACAGCTGACGAAGGACGGCCGCGTCGGTTTCGACCCGTTCTCCATTGATTTGCGGCAGTGTTGGGAGACCTTCCTCTTCGCCAACGGCGGTCAGCTGTTCAGCGAGGACGGCAAGAAGGTCTTGTTCACCGACAACCGGGGCGTCGAGGCGCTGCAGTTCTTCAAGGACCTGACGAAGGACGGCTCCGCCGACTACACGAAGAAGACGGACGCCGGCGCACCGTCGAACGTCCAGACCGGCAAGGCGTCGATGATGATGACGACCAGCGCCCTGTGGGAACAGGTCCGCAGCCAGTCGCCGGACCTGCTGAAAGACGACACCCTCGGCTGCTTCGTCCTGGCCAACCGTCGTCCGGCGATGCTCCAGGGCGGCACGCTGGTCACCCAGTCGGCGAGCTCCAAGCACCCCGCGGCGGCCCGTGCGCTGGTCGAGTACCTCGCGACGCCGGAATCGATCCTGGGCGCCGCCAAGCAGCGCGGTTCCGTACCGGGACTCAAGGACCTCAATGACAGCGGCTATGTGAAGGAGAACAAGTTCGTCGACCTCTCCCTCCAGAACATGAGCGCCGCGCGCTCGGAGGGCGGCACCGCCGCGTGGATGGAGATCCGCGAGAAGATCAAGCCGACGCTGGAGCCCGCGATCGTGGGCAATCAGTCCGCGAAGGACGCCATCGCGGAACTCGGCCGGCTGGCCGAGGCCGCCATCGGCCGGATGTGAGGCGTCACTGTGGCAGCGACATCCGTAGTGAAGGCACGGCCCGCGCGGCCGCCTTCCCCGACTGAGCCATACGCGTCCGGTAAACGGCGCACCGGCAGGACCCCGACAGGCCCGGGGCGCCGCAGGCGACGGGCCGGCATGCTGATGGTGGCGCCCGCCCTGCTGCACGCCTCCCTCTGGATCGGGCTGCCGGTCGTGGCCGCGGTGGCGCTGGCCTTCACGAAGTACGACGTGCTGACGGCGCCGCAGTTCGTGGGGCTCGACAACTTCCGGGACATGCTGGACGACGCGGTGTTCCGCAAGTCCATCGTGAACACCGTCATCTACACCTTCTTCACCGTGCCGTTCGGCATGATGCTGGGGCTGCTGGTGGCGCTGGCGCTGCACACGGGCCTGAAGGCGCGGGGCATCTTCCGCACCGCGATCTTCCTGCCCCAGGTCACCGCGACGGTGGCCATCGCCCTGGTCTGGCTGTGGATCTACAACCCGGGCAACGGTCTGTTCAACACCCTGCTGTCGTTCGTCGGCATCCAGGGACCGGCCTGGCTCGCCTCGACCTCATGGGCGATGCCCTCGGTGATCCTGGTCGGCATCTGGCAGGGCATCGGCATGAAGATGCTCATCTACCTGGCCGCGTTGCAGTCCCTGCCGAAGGAACTGTACGAAGCGGCCTCGGTGGACGGCGCCTCGAAGGTGCGGCAGTTCTTCTCGATCACGCTGCCGCTGCTGAAGCCCGCGACGTTCTTCGTGCTGATCACCTCGATGATCAACGCGTTCCAGTCGTTCGACCAGATCTACATCCTCACCGACGGCGGGCCCGCGAACAGCACCACGATGATGACGTATGAGATCTACAAGTCCGCCTTCCGGGAGTTCCGCGTCGGCTACGCCTGCGCCCAGTCCCTGGTGCTGTTCGTCCTCCTGATGGGCTTCACCCTGGTCAACCGGCGGATCATGGGAGGCACCCGTGGCCACAGCTGAGCTGCACAAGCCCGGGGCCGTCCGTCCGCCCCGGCCCGTCGCGAAGGGCAGGCGGCGCTCGACCGGCCGGATCGCGCTCCTCCTGACGCTCTGCGTCGTCTCGCTGCTGATGGTGGTGCCGTTCGTCTGGATGGTGCTGACCTCGCTCAAGACGCCCGTGGAGATCGCGTCGCAGGACGCCGGACTCCTTCCGGAACACTGGGAGTTCGGCAACTACGTCGATGCGCTGAGGGCCGCGCCGTTCGCGACGTACGCCCGGAACAGCTTCATCATCGCGTTCAGCCACACCGTCATCAACGTCCTGGTGGCGTCGATGGCGGGGTACGCACTGGCCCGGATCAGGTTCCGGGGCAGCGAGGTCATCTTCTACCTCTTCATCGCGGCGCTGATGATCCCGACGTACACCAAGGTGCTGCCGGAGTTCCTGATCGTCCGCTTCATGCCGCTGGCCGGCGGGAACGACCTCTTCGGCCAGGGCGGCAGCGGCTGGCTGGACTCCTGGTGGGCGCTCATCGTGCCCGGCGCGGTCACCCCGTTCGCGGTCTTCCTCTTCCGGCAGTTCTACCTGGATCTGCCGGTGGAACTGGAGGAGGCGGCCCGCCTCGACGGGCTCGGGGAGTTCCGGATCTACTCCAGGATCATGTCTCCACAGGTCAAGCCGGCGTTCATCACGGTGGCGCTGCTGACCTTCGAGTCCTCGTGGAACAACTTCCTCTGGCCACTGCTGGTGACCCATTCGGACAACCTACGGGTGATCCAGGTCGGGCTCTCCGTCTTCAAGACCGAGAACGGCACCCAGTGGCACTTCCTGATGGCGGGCACCACGCTCGCCACCCTGCCCATGGTCGTTCTCTTCCTCATCGGCCAGCGCTATTTCGTGCAGGGCTTCGCAACCGCCGGTCTCAAGTGACCGGTCCCGGTCCTCAGCGACCGGTTACCGAAAGGTTTACCCCCATGTCTGCTGATCTCCAAGGTTCCCGCGCGCTGGTGACCGGAGCGGGACACGGCATCGGCCGTGCCATCGCCGTCGCCCTCGCCGAGGCCGGCGCCGATGTCGCCGTCCACTACCTCTCCTCCGCAGACGAGGCCGCGAAGACGGTCTCCGAGATCGAGGCGCTGGGCCGGCGGGCCAAGGCGTTCCAGGCCGATGTGACGGTGACGGCCGAGGTGGACCGCTTCGTCGAGGAGGCGACCGGATTCCTCGGCGGCCTGGACGTCCTGGTCTGCAACGCGGGCCACCTGATCGGCCGGGAGAAGATCGCCGAGATGTCGGACGACCACTTCGACCAGGTCATCTCGACCAATCTGACCTCGACGTTCCGCACCGTGCGGGCCGCCCTGCCGCATCTGGCCAAGTCGTCGGCCGGGCGCATCATCACCATGTCCTCGCTGGCCGCGCACAACGGCGGCGGCCCCGGCTCGGTCGCCTACGCGGCCGCCAAGGCGGGCATCCGGGGATTCACCAAGGGCCTCGCCAAGGAGCTGGGCGGCACCGGCATCACGGTGAACACCGTGGCCCCCGGCTTCATCAAGGGCACCGCCTTCCATGACACGTTCACCGCTCCGCAGGCCCAGGCGGCGATGGAGGCGGGCATCCCGGTGGGCCGGGCAGGCACTCCGCGGGACGTCGCCTCGGCCGTCGTCCACCTGGCGTCGCCCGCGTCCGGCTTCCTGACCGCCACCACGGTGGACATCGACGGTGGCGTGTGGCCGCGTTGAGGCGGATCGCCCGGGAGCGGGGCGGCTGGTGGCATGCCTACGTGTGCCCGGCGCACGGTGTGGAGCTGGATCACGGCGATGTGCTGGGCGGGGTGTTCCCCGAGGGCGGAGCGCGCTGCGCGTACGGCTGCCGGGTGGACAACGAGGCGGTGCGCGGCGCCTGGCTGGTGCTGTCGCACCAGGCGTGGGCGCGGCATCTGCGGGTGCTCGCCCATCGCGGCGAGCGCGCCGAGGCAGTGGCACGGCTCGTCGAGTACGCGGGTCTGTACGAGGAACTCGCCACCGCGCGGCACGGCAAGGCGCAGGGCTGGATGCTGCGCGGCCGACTCTTCCACCAGGCGCTGACCGACGCGATCTGGGCGGTGAACATCGGCCACGCCGTCATCACGCTCGCCGAGGACGGCACGGATGACCTGGCCGGCGTACTGCCGCTCCTCGACGCGCTGGAGCGGGCGGCCCTGGACGCCCGGGACGTGCTGACCGGGAAGGGGCAGCTCGCCTCGAACTACACCGCGTGGCTCAACGCCGCGGGGGTGGCCGCCGGCCGCGGTGCCGCCGCGGCGCGCGGTCGGGAGTGGGACGGCGGCAAGGAGTGGCTGGAGGGCGAGCACGGTCTGTACGCGCATCTGCGGGTAGCGGTCGCCGAGGACGGCTGGGAGTGGGAGGGCAGCACCTACTACCACGGGTTCGTCCTGCGGGCGGCGCTGCTGGCGCTGCGGGGCACCGATCCGGCGGCCGTTCCGGCCGACGTGGTGGGTGTGCTGGCCGGGATGACGGACGTGCTGGCGACGATCGCGACGCCGGGCGGCATTCTGCCCGCGCTGCACGACGGTCCGTATCTGCGCGGTCCGCTGGCTCTGGAGTGGCTCGAACTGGTTGCGCTGGCACAGCAGTTGGTGCCGTCCGCCGCGCTGGAAGCGGTGGCCGGGCGGGCCCGTGCGGAGCTCGGTGACGCGGACGACGGTCTCGACCGGGAGCTGCGCGGCTGGTTCGCCGGCCCGGCGCTGCCGGCCCGTCCCGCGCCCGGTGCGCTGACGGTGTTCGGGGCCGCGGGCTACGCGGTGCTGCGCGTCGCGGGCATCCACGCGGTGCTGGACTTCGGTCCGCACGGCGGCTCGCACGGCCATCGGGACAAGTTGTCTCTTTATCTCTACGGAGATACCACCCCGTGGCAGCCCGACCCCGGTCAGGTCCCCTACGCGCACGCCGAGTTCCGTGATCTGTACGCGTCGACCGAGGCGCATCCGGCGTTCCGGGTGGACGGCGCCGAGCAGGCCGAGTGCACGGGAGCGCTGCTGGGCTCGGACGACCGCTCGGTGACCGCCGAGGTGACCACCGCGTACGAGGGCGTGCGCGCGGTCCGGCGGATCGTGGCGGGCGGAGGCTTCCTGGTGGACCTGCTGAGCGTGACCGCCGGCAAGGACCGGCGCATCACCGCGCAGCTGCGTCCGGGCACCGCCCTGGACGTCCAGGTCCAGGCCACCGGTCCGGTGCGCACCACCTGGTACGGCGACCAGACCCTGCACGGCTGGCACACGCACCGCACCGGGGCCCCGGTGCGCCCGGTGAGCACTCCGGGTCCCGGCCCGGCCGACGACCCCCAGCGGGTGCGGACCCGGGTCGACTTCACCGCCGTCACCGACCGGGTCGTCTTCGCCTCGGTGTACCAGGCCGGGTCGGCCGGGCCCGCCGTCACGGACGTACGGCTGGAGGACGACGGGCTGACGGTCCGGCTGGCCGACGGCAGCACCGCACGGTTCCGATCGGAGGACTGACTCTTGTTGCTCTCGGCGACCCCGCCGCCAGGACCGCGCCCCGCGCAGGAGGTGCGGCTGTACGAGGAGGCCACCCGCCACCGCGGGCTGACTCCGCCGCGTACGCACCCCCTGGCCAGCATCACCTGGCTGGGCCCCGCGGCCTCCAACCCGGCGCTGGCCTACCGGGTCGGCGGCGATCCGGCCCATCTCGCGGAGAGCCGGCGCTGGATCGAGGCCGCGGTGCGGCTGCCCCACTGGGGCAAGGCCCATATGCCGGACCACGACCTGGACGCCGGCTGGCTGCTGCACCATCTGGCCCTGGCCTACAAGTGGATCGGCGACGACCTGCCGGACGGGGTACGGGCGCTGCTGCGGTACAAGCTGCTGCTCCAGGGACGGCGGATGTACGAGTTCGCGGTGGCGAGCGAGGGCCGCTGGTGGTCCTCGTCGTACTGGCAGAACCACAACTGGATCTGCTACGCGGGCCTGGCGACGGCCGGGTACGTGCTGGGCAAGGAGGAGTGGACCGAGCGCGCCAAGGACAACCTCGGGACCGTCCTGGACCTGATGCCCGAGGACGGCTCGCACGCGGAGGGCGTCGTGTACTGGCGCTACGGCGTGCCCTTCCTCGCCATCCACCTGGACCTCCTCCAGGAGGCGGAGGGCATCGACTGGTGGGACCGGGGCGGATTCATGTCCCACACGTTCCGCTACCGGCTGCACCAGACTGCGCCCGGTTTCGCGTTCAACGTCGACCACGGCGACTGCCACGACCGGCGCAGCGGCCACAGCGCCGGTCTGTACTACCGCCTCGGCGCGCAGTACGGCATCCCGGAGGCCCAGTGGATGGGTGATCTGGCGTCGGGCGAGCTGCTGTGGAAGGAGGCGGCCGAGAGCGGGGTGCGGCCGGGGATCCTGCCGGAGGCCTACCTCGAATACCTCTGGTACGACCCGTCCGTGCAGGCGGCCCGGCCCACCGGGACCCGGGCGTTCTTCCCGGACCTCGGGCTGCTGGCCGCGCGTACCGGATGGGACGACGACGCCACGCTGGTCTCGTTCAAGGCGAGCCCGGGTGGTGGCCACCGGGCCTGGGAGACGGCCGCGAAGCACCGGGCCGAGCGGGGCTGGGAGACCCTCAACCAGGGTCACCACCACCCCGATTCCGGCTCCTTCGTGCTGGTCTCGCAGGGGGCGTTCCTCGCGGTGGACGAGGGCTACAGCAACCGCAAGCGCGCCGCCCATCACAATCTGCTGCTGGTGGACGGGCAGGGGTACGCGGACGAGGACCGGTACCACGTGTACCGGGACATCCCGTTCGAACGGCAGGCCCGGCAGCGCGATGTGCTGATCTCCCCCGACTGCGGGTGGGCACATGCCACGGCGGAGATCGCCGCGATGTACGACCGCGCGCTCGGGGTGCGGCGGCTGGACCGGACGCTGGTGTTCACCCCGTCGGGGCGGCTGGTGCTGCTGGACCTCGCCGAGGCGGAGGCGGCACGTGAATGGACGTTCCTGCTCCAGACCGACGGGCCCACCGAGGCCCTGTCCGACGGCAGCCGGCTGATCAGGTCCGGGGCGGCCTCGGCGCGGGTGCGGCAGTTCGCGCCCACCGACTGCCGGGTCGTCTGCGAGGTCACCGAGGTGGTGGCCAACCCGACGTCCAGCACGCCGGAGCTGAGCCTCACCCGCACCCTGCACACGCTGCGTTCGACGACCGCCCGCTCCACGCAGGGGCTGTTCCTCACGGCGATCGGTCCGGGCACGGAGACGGACGCCGCGCAGGTCCCGTGCGCGCAGGGGCACGGAGTGACCTTCGGTACGGAGACCGTGCTGCTCTCCCCCGTCGCCCGCCGGATCCGTACCGAAGGCGTCAGCGCCGACGCCGCGGCCGTACTGCTCACCTCCGGCGGCGACCCGTACGTGGTGGCGGCGACCCGGCTCGAACGGGAGGGCACGGTGCTCCTCGACGTGCCGGAACCGTACACAGGAAAGGTCGGCTGATCGTGCAGGCAACCCTCTCGTCCAACTGGCCGACGCTGCTGCGGCGGCTGGAGTTCGTGGCCTACCCGGCCGCCGCCGGGGCCGCGTTCGTCGTGCTGTCGCTGGGTGTGGTGACCTGGCTGCCCGCGCTCGCCGCGATGGCGCACGGGCTCCAGCGGTGGCGGGCCGAGGGCGACAGCGGTTGCTTCGCCAACACCTTCGCGTCCTTCCCGCGGTACTGGCGCTCCCTGTGGCGGCACGGCCTCGCCTCCACGGCGGCCGCGGCCGTCCTGACCGCCAACATCGTCTATCTGCTGGGCCGTTCCGAGCCCTGGACGTATCTGCTGCTCGCCGCCCAGGCGGGCATCGCGGCCGCCCTGGTCATCCACCATGTGGCGCTCGCGGCCGAGGCCGGCCGGACGCCCGGCGGCACCGTCCGGGGCTGGACGCGCGGCGCGCTGGCGCTCGGCTTCGGCTCGGCCGCCCGGGGCACCGCCCTGCTCGGTGCGGTGGTCTCCGCCGTACTCCTCTCCCTCGTCGTACCGCTGGGGCCACTGCTTCTCGGCCCCAGCATTCCCGTACTGCTCGCTCTGTCCTTCGCTGATCCCAGGAGGCACACCCCATGAGCCATGCACTGCGTACCACCCTCGTCGCCGCGCTCGCCGTCGGCGCCCCGCTCGTCTTCCCGCCGCCTTCGGTGGCCGCCGCCACCGCGTACTACGTGTCACCGTCCGGCAGCGACACCGGCTCCGGTACGTCGGCGGGGTCCCCGTTCGCCACGATCCAGAAGGCGGTCGATCTGGCACCGACGGGCGCGGTGGTGAACCTCGCCGCCGGTACGTACAAGCAGGATGTGGTGACCAAGCGCGCCGGGGTCACCGTCACGGGCCCGTCGAACGCCGTGGTGAAGGGCGCCGGTGACGCCCGGATCATTCAGGTGCGGCACGACTCGACCACGCTGAGCGGCTTCACGGTGGACGGTCTGCACGGGTCGTCCGCCGAGGTGTCCGGGTACCGCCTCAAGCTCATATATGTCATGAGCACGACTCCAGGTAACGGGGTGGGCGATCTGCACATCACCGATATGACCCTCAAGAACGCTGCGGACGAATGTCTGCGGGTGCGCTACCTGGTGACCGGCGCCGGCATCTCCGGCAACACCATCACCAACTGCGGCGTCGCGGACTTCAAGTTCGGCGGCGGCGGCAAGAACGGCGAGGGCATCTACCTCGGCACGGCCCCGGAGCAGCAGGGCGCGAACGGCGCTCCGGACGCGGCCCCCGACATCAGCCGCAACAACCGCATCCACCACAACACGATCGCCACCCAGGGCAACGAGTGCGTCGACGTGAAGGAGAACTCGACCGACAACTACGTCGAGTACAACGACTGCAGCGGCCAGCAGGACGCGAGCTCGGGCGGGCTCGACGCCCGGGGCAGCGGCAACATCTTCCGCTACAACACCATTCACGACAACGTCGGCGCGGGCATCCGGCTCGGCGGTGACACCGCCACCGACGGCACCGCCACCAGCGTCTACGGCAATACGATCACCGGGAACGCGGGCGGCGGCATCAAGTTCATGCGCACCCCGCAGGGCCCCGTCTGCACCAACACGATGAGCGGGAACACCGGCGGCGACGCGGTGGGCACCTACGGCAGCGAGTACGCCCCGACCGGCGCGTGCCCGCGGTGAGCGGGCGGGGACCCGCGAGACGCGGGGTACTGACGGCGGCGGCCGGGCTGGCCGCCGTCGCGGTGGCGGCGCCCGGCGCCCGAGCCGCCGACGGACCGGCCGGCGGTACGCGCCGCTCGCGCTGGACGACCTCCTGGGCGACCGCGCAGACCGCGCCGACCGACACCGACCCGGTGGCGAGCGCCGGGCTGACCGACGCGACGTTCACCGCGAACGTCCGGCTGTCGGCCGGCGGGCAGCTCCGGCTGCGCTACGGGCACGCCTTCGGAACGGCGCCCGTGCTGATCGGCCCGGTGACCGCGGGCGGCAGGCCCGTGACGTTCGGCGGGCAGCGGCAGGCGTGGCTCGCCGCGGGCGCCTCGCTGACCAGTGACGCGGTCGCCGGCCCGCGGGCCGCCGAGGCGTCCCTGCTGACGGTGCGGACCGGACTGCCGGGCCCCACCGGGCCGTTGTCCTTCCACCGCAACACCCACGCCTCGCACGACGTCGACGGGGAGCGCACCACGTCGGTGTACCTGCTGACGGGCGTCGACGTGACGGGCGCGCACGGGCCGGTGGTCGCGGTGCTCGGCGACTCCATCGCGGAGGGCGTCGGGACACCCGACGACTCCGGTCTGCGCTGGCCCGACCAGCTGGCCCGGCGGCTGCCGGGTTCGGCGGTCGCCGATCTCGGGATCAGCGGCAACCGGGTGCTGCTGGACGACGCCCGGTTCGGTCCCGGCGGACAGGCCCGCTTCGACCGCGACGTGCTGTCGCTCCCCGGGCTGCGGACCGTCCTGGTCCACCTCGGCGTCAACGACCTCCAGCAGCCGCCGAGCCAGACGGACCCCGCGCTCGTCCTGGCCGGCTACCGGCAGCTGGTGCTGCGCGCCCGTGACGCGGGACTGCGGGCCGTCGGCGCGACCATCGCCCCGTTCGGAGGCTGGACGCGCTGGTCGCCCGAGCTGGAGACGGTGCGGCTGCGGATCAACGCGGCGGTGCGGACCGGCCGGGTCTTCGACGCCGTGGCCGACTTCGACGCGGCCCTGCGCGACCCGGACCACCCGGAGCGGCTGCGGCCCGCGTACGACAGCGGCGACGGGCTCCACCCCAACCCTTCCGGCCATGCGGCGCTCGCCGCGGCCGTCGACCGCCGACACCTTCTGTGAGGGCAGCGCCATGAACCCAGGCACCACCCGGGGCACCAACGGCACGACCACCCGCCGCACCGTCCTCGCGGGTGCGGCGGCGCTCGGCGCGGCCGCCGCCCTGCCGCTCGTCCTCCCGGCCGGCACCGCGCGGGCCGCCGCCGGGGACCCCGCCGTCGACGACGCCGCGTCCCTGCGCACCCGGTGGCACACCCTGCTCACCGGCGGTCCCGGTCTCGACCTCACGGACCCGCAGATCGCCGCGGCCGTGGCCAGGGCCGGCAGGGCCGCGACGACCTCCGCCAAGGGCATGGACCCGTCACGCACCGACGGACTGTTCCCGGACCTGACCAGCACCACGCTCTCCAACCACGTCACGACGTCGTTCAAGCGGCTCGCCACGGTCGCGACCGCGTGGGCCGTACCCGGCACCCCGCAGTACGGCGACACCGCGCTGCGCGATCTGCTGCTGGCCGGCATCGACTGGATGCTGGCCAACCGCTACGGCCCCGACCACACCCGGTTCGACAACGACTGGGACTGGGAGATCGGCTCCGCGCTCGCACTCAACGACGCGACGGTGCTGCTCCACGACGCGCTCGGCGCCGAGCGGCTCGCCCGGATCACCGCGGCCGTCCGGCACTACACGCCCGACCCGAACCTGTGGCGGGCCGACCGGCAGATCGCGACCGGCGCCAACCGGGTGTGGATCTCCACCGTCGTCGCCGTGAACGCCGTGCTCCGCGACAACGGGGACGATCTGGCCCGTGTCCGCGACGCTCTTTCGGACGTCGAGGGTTCGGGCGCCAACAGCGTCCTCGCCCACAACGACGCGAGCGCGGCGGCCGAGGGGACCGGCGAGGGCTTCTACTCCGACGGCTCGTTCCTCCAGCACTACAAGCACCCGTACAACGGCGGCTACGGCAAGGAGCTGCTCAACAACCTCTCGCGGCTGCTGAACCTTCTCGCCGGTACGGCGTGGACGGTCACCGATCCCGACCTGGACAACGTCCGCGGCTGGGTCGACGAGGGCTTCGACCCGCTGCTGGCACGCGGCGACGTCATGGCGTCGGTGTGCGGGCGCGAGATCGCCCGCCCGAGCAAGCAGGGCCACGTCTCGGCGCAGACGGTCATCGAGGCGGTGATCCGGCTGATCCCGGGCTTCCCCGGCGAGACCGCCGACCGGTTCACCGCGCTGGTCAAGCAGTGGATCGCCGAGGACACCTACCGGGACTTCCTCGCCGTCACCGACCTCGCCTCGCTCGTCGCCGCCCGGCAGGTCATCGCCTCGCCGGTGCCGGCGCGCGGTCCGCTGGTCGTCCACAAGCAGCACCCCAGGATGGACAAGGCGGCCCACCACCGGCCCACGTTCGCGCTCGGCATCTCCGCGTACTCGTCCCGGATCTACAACTACGAGTCGATCCAGAACGAGAACCTGCACGCCTGGCACCTCTCCGACGGCATGGTGCTCCTCTACACCGACGACCTCGGCCACTACAGCGAGGACTACTGGCCGACGGTCGACCCGGCGCGGCTGCCCGGCACCACGGTCATCGCCGGCCGGCCCGACGACGCCGCGGGGCAGCGCTCCACCAGCACCGCCGACTGGGCGGGCGGCGCCGCGCTGCCGGGGACGACGCTCGGCGCCTACGGCATGGAGCTGCGGGCGTTCGGCAGTTCGCTGCACGGTCTGAAGAGCTGGTTCTGCCTGGACGACGTCATCGCCTGTGTCGGCTCGGGCATCACCGCCGACGCCGGTACGGCCGAGACGGTCGTGGAGAACCGGAAGCTGCGGGACCCGCGGGCGGCGCTGCTCGTCAACGGCGAGGCCGCCCCGGCGGACACCGGCTGGTCGGCGCGGCTGGACGACGTGCGGTGGCTCCATGTCGCCGGAACCGGCGGCTACGTCTTCCCCGAACCCGTCACGCTGCGCGGTCTGCGCGAGGACCGGACCGCGAGCTGGCGCGAGATCAACCTCAAGTACGGCACGGACACCTCCGTCACCCGCCCCTATCTGACGCTGTGGCAGGACCACGGGACCGCACCGAGCGGGGCGGGCTACTTCTGGCTGCAGGCCCCGGCGGCATCCGCCGAGCGCACGAAGCAGTGGTCGTCCGCGCCCCCGGTCGAACCGGTCGCGGACTCCACCGCCGTGCACGCGGTACGCCGCTGCGCGGACGGACTGCTCGCCGCGAACTTCTGGACCGCGGGAACCGCGCAGGAACTCACCGCGGACGGTCCGGCCTCGGTCCTGGTGCGGCCCGAGGGAAAGACGGTGACCGTGTCGCTCTCGGACCCGACCCAGCTGCGGTCCTCCGTCGTGCTGGGCCTGGCGCTGCGGGGGCTGACCCTCGTCCGGGCCGACCCGGGTGTGAGCGCCGCGCCGGCCGGCAGCGGCATCCGGATCACCGCCGACACCGCCGGACTCCACGGCGCAACCCTCAACCTCACCCTGAAGAGGAGCTAGACCCTTGCTGTTCGACATGCCACTGGACCGGCTGCGCGAGTACCGGCCGGAGCCGGAGGAGCCGGCCGACTTCGACGCCTTCTGGGAGAAGACCCTCGCCGAGACGTCCCGCCACGGCCTGGACGCCGAGTTCGTCCCCTACGACGCCGGATTCGCCACCGTCGACGTCTTCGACGTGACGTTCCGCGGCTGGGGCGGACAGCCGGTGAAGGCGTGGCTGATGCTGCCCAGGGTCCGCTCGGGTCCGCTGCCCGCCGTCGTGCAGTACATCGGCTACAACGGCGGCCGGGGCATCCCGTACTCCTGGCTCACCTGGAGCGCCCTGGGCTACGCGCACCTGATCATGGACAACCGCGGTCAGGGCGGCGGCGGCAAGAACACCGCCGACACGGTGGACATCGGCCCGGACGGAAACGGCTCCTCCTCCCCCGGCTTCCTGACCCGGGGCATCGAGGACCCGTACCGGCACTACTACCGCCGGCTGATCACGGACGCGGTGCGGGCCGTCGACGCCGTGAAGGCGCACGACGCGGTGGACGCCTCACGGGTGGCGGTGCTCGGCGGCAGCCAGGGCGGCGGCCTCGCGCTCGCCGTGGCGGGGCTGCGCGACGACGTCGTGGCGACCGTCGCCGATGTGCCGTTCCTCTGCCACTACCGGCGTGCCTCGCAGATCACGGACGCGGGGCCGTACGCGGAGATCGCCCGCTGGCTGTCCGGGCACCGGTTCCGGATCGACGAGGCGATGGAGACCCTCTCCTACTTCGACGGGGTGAACTTCGCGGCGCGGGCCACCGCTCCGGCCTGGTTCTCGGTGGGGCTGATGGACAAGATCTGCCCCTCGTCCACGGTGTTCGCCGCCTACCACCGCTATGCGGGTCCGGCGCGGATCGAGGTGTTCACGTACAACGGCCACGAGGGCGGCGCGGAGTACGACCTGCCGCGCAAGATCGGAGCCCTGCGCGGCGCGTTCGGGCAGTAGCGGCACCGGTCACCGGCCCAGCGCCGCCATCGCGGCGTTGTGGCCGGGGACCCCGCTGACGCCACCGCCGCGCACCGCGCCGGCCCCGCACAGCAGGATGTTGGGGTGCGCGGTCTCCACGCCCCAGCGGCCGGTCGTCGCGGTGGCGTACGGGAAGGCGAGGTCCCGGTGGAAGATGTGGCCGCCGGGCAGCCGCAGGTCGTGCTCCAGGTCGAGCGGTGTCTTCGCCTCGATGCAGGGCTCGCCGTTCCCGTCCAGGGCCAGGCAGTCCGCGACCGGCTCCTCCAGGTGGGTGTCGAGCTCGGCGAGCGTGGCCTTGAGCAGGGCCGTGCGCGTCGCCGCGTTGTCCGCGGCGAAGAGCCGGGCCGGGGCGTGCAGGCCGAACAGCGTGAGGGTCTGGTAGCCGCGGGCGGCGAGATCGGCGCCGAGGATCGAGGGGTCCGTCAGCGAGTGGCAGTAGATCTCGGACGGCGGGGCGGCGGGCAGCCGGCCCGCCGCCGCGTCCCGGTAGGCGTCGGCCAGTTGCCCGTAGCCCTCGGCGATGTGGAAGGTACCGGCGAACGCCTCTCGCGGATCCACGGAGCGGTCGCGCAGCCGGGGCAGCCGGGTGAGCAGCATGTTCACCTTCAGCTGGGCCCCCTCGGCGGGTGCCGGCGGCTCGTCCCCGAGGAGCGCGGCGAGTGCCTGGGGCGAGGCGTTGACCAGGACGCGGCGCGCGCCGATGGTCCGCTCGACGCCGTCCGCCCGTACCGTCACCTCGGCATGTGTCCCGTCGGTGTCGACGCGGATCGCCTCGTGCCCGGTGCGGATGTGCGCACCGGCCGCACGCGCGGCCCCGGCGAGGGCGTCGGTGAGCGCGCCCATGCCGCCGACCGGCACGTCCCAGTCGCCGGTGCCGCCGCCGATGACGTGGTAGAGGAAACAGCGGTTCTGGAGCAGCGAGGGATCGTGCGCGTCGGCGAAGGTGCCGATCAGGGCGTCGGTGAGCACGACGCCGCGTACGAGGTCGTCGTCGAAGCTCTCCTCGACTGCGACGCCGATGGGCTCCTCGAAGAGCATCCGCCAGGCGTCCGCGTCACCGATCCGCTCGCGCAGCGCCTCGCGGCTGGGCAGGGGTTCGGTGAGGGTGGGGAAGACCCGCTCGGCGACCTGCCCGGTGCGGCGGTAGAAGCGCTGCCAGGCCTCGTACTCCCGGTCCGAGCCGGTGAGCGCGGCGAAGGAGCCGCGGGTGCCGTCGCCGCCGACGAGCAGCCCGGTGGCGCGGCCGTCGCGGACGGCCGGGGTGTACGAGGAGACGGTCCGTTTGCGTACGGCGAAGTCGAGGCCGAGCTCCCGGACGATCTTGTGCGGCAGCAGGGACACCAGGTACGAGTAGCGCGACAGCCGGGCGTCGACGCCCGCGAACGGTCGGGTCGAGACGGCCGCTCCCCCGGTGGCGCCCAGGCGTTCCAGGACCAGGACGGACTGCCCGGCTCGGGCGAGGTAGGCGGCGGCGACGAGTCCGTTGTGGCCGCCGCCCACGATGACTGCGTCATAGCTGTCGGGTACGGGCATGGCTCTTGGTAACACGGACGGCGGCCCCTGGCCAGAGCCCGTGCCGGGGTGCGCCGGTCAGGACGGCGCGATGCCCCGTTGCTGTCGCAGCGCCGCGACCTGCCGGTACAGCTCGACCGCTTCCGTCCCCCGGCCGAGCTGTTCGAGACAGTGCGCCTCGTCGTTGCGGCTCGCGAGTGCGTCGGGGTGGTCGGCGCCGAGCAGCCGGGTCCGCACCTCGGCGACCTGGCGGTAGACGGAGAGCGCCTCGGTCCAGCGGCCGAGCCAGCCGAGGCCGACGGCGACCTCGCGGCAGCTGACGAGGGTGTCGGCGTGGTCGGGACCCAGGACGCGTTCGCGGGTCGCGCACACCTCGCGCGATTCGGTCAGCGCCTCCTCCCAGCGGGCCAGCCGGCCCAGGTTGACGCCCAGTCCATGGCGGGCGCGGAGGGTCTCGGGGTCGGCGGGGCCGCTGACCCGGGTCCGGTCGTCGACGAGCACCCGGTACAGTTCCAGCGCCTCGGTGCTGCGGCCCAGCCGGCCGAGACTGATGCCGACCTCGTAGCGGGCAGCGAGGGTGTCGGGGTGGTCGGCGCCCAGCACGTGCGACCGGACCTGGACGATCTCCCGGTAGGTCTGCAGAGCCTCCGTCCACCGGCCGAGCCGGCCGAGCGTGTAGCCGACCTCGTAGCGGGTGACCAGGGTGTCGGGGTGGGTGGCGCCGAGCAGCCGTGCGCGGGCGGCCGCCACGTCACGGGCCATGCGGTACGAGTCCTCCAGGCGCCCGAGCCGGCTGAGGTTGAACGCCAGGTTGTGGCGGCAGCGCAGGGTGTCGGGGTGATCGGGTCCCATCGAGCGTTCCCGGGAGGCGAGGACGGCGGCGTAGACCTGGTGGGCCTCGAAGTGGCGGCCGAGCTGGCCCAGTACGTACGCCACCTCCTGGCGGGCAGCGAGGGTCTCCGCGTGGTCGGGGCCCAGGGTCCGCTCGCGGCCCTCGGCGACCCGGCCGAACTCCCGCAGCGCGTCCGCAGCGCGCCCGGTGCGGCTGAGGGTGAACCCCACCTCGTAGCGGCTGGAGAGCGTGTCGGGGTGGTCGGGACCCAGCGCGTGCTCGCGTTCGGCGGCGACCGCCCGGTGCACCTCACCCGCCTCGTCCCAGTGGCCGAGGCGGCTCAGGTTGAGGCCGGCGCTGTGGCGGCTGGCGAGTATCGCGAGGAGTTCCGGCGAGGGCGTGGGCCGCTCGGTCCTGGCCGGCGGGGCGGATCCGGTGGGGACGCGCGGGTCGGTGCCCGTGGTCCAGGCGCCGGTCAGGCCCGCCGAGTGGTCGGGCGGCGGAAGCCCCGGCGTCGCGACGCCCGTCGCCTTGATTCCGCTCGTCATCCCGCGGGTCCAGTCGGGCAGCCGCGGCGCGGGGCCGGCGTGTCCGCCGGGGCGCTCGACCGGGACGGGCGGCGCGAGCAGCACCCGGCCGGTCGGCTCCGGGTGCGGCTGCGCGCCGGTGCGGCCGACGGCGATGCGGCGGCGCAGGTCACCCGCGTCGGCGGGGCGCTGCTCCGGGGTCTTGGCGAGCAGCTCCAGGACGACGCGGTCGAAGAATCCCGGGAGTTCGGCCCGGTGGGAGCGGAGTGGCTCCGGCTGGGTGTCACGGTGTCCGACGAGGACGCCCCAGGCGTCGCCGAGGTCGAACGGCGGCGCTCCGGTGGCGATCTCGTACAGCACACAGCCCAGCGAGTAGAGGTCGCTGCGGTGGTCGATCTGGCCGCCGCTGATCTGCTCGGGCGACATGTAGTGAGGGGTGCCCATGGCGATGCCGACGCCGGTGAGGCGTGAGGTGACGCTGATGTCGTGGCCGAGCCTGGCGATGCCGAAGTCGCAGATCTTCACCGTCCCGTCGGCCAGCCTCATGATGTTGGCGGGCTTGAGGTCGCGGTGGACGATGCCCTGCTGATGGGTGTAGCCGAGGGCGTCGGCGACCTGTTCGGCGATGTCGACGACGTCGTCGACGGGCAGCGGATGCTGCTCGTTGTCCTCCAGGAGCTGGCTGAGATTGCGACCGTCCAGCAGTTCCATCACCAGGTAGAGCACGCCCTCGTGCTCGCCGAAGTCGTGGACGACGGTGACGCCGCGGTGCTGGAGCGCTGCCGCGACCCGGGCCTCCCGGCGGAAGCGTTCGCGCAGGATGCGAGTGAAGTCCTGGTCGTGCTGAGGACCCATCGGCTTCAGGCATTTGACGGCGACCTGACGGCCGAGTGATTCGTCGCGGGCGCGCCACACCTCGCCCATGCCGCCGCGCCCGATCAGATCGAGCAGCCGGTACCGGCTCTGGATCAGCCTGGTTTCCGCCATCCCTGCTGTCGCCCCCGTCATTCCGCCTACTGTTGCTGCGCCCTCCCCGGCCCGTCCAGTATGGCTGCCTGCCTCTTCAGTTTGTACGGGGTGGGGCGGCTGCCGGGACCAAGACGCGCCATCGCCTTCAGAATATGACCCGGCGGGAGCTGCCAGCGCAGCCTCGACGGGATACCCCGCAGGAGGGTTCCGGCGGTGCGCAGACGGCGGTCGACGGTGGCCGCCGGCGGTGCGGGTCTGCCGTACAGCTCGTGGGCGTACGGGGGCAGCGACTGGTAGGCGAGCGTCGCGACGCGCTGCCACAGCAAGGCGCGGGCAGGCACCAGCAGGGGGTGCACCGGTGGCCGGCGCAGGAAGTCGTCGACGTCCAGCGCATCGGGTGAGGAGGACAGTTGGGGACGCACCCGCTCGAAGTAGGCGGCCAGCTGTGCGGTGGTGGCGGGGACGTCGGCCGGGTCGAGGCCGACGAGCCGGGCGCCGCGGCGGTGTTCGTCGATGTACCGGTCGGCCTGCGCGTCGGTGAGCGGGTAGCCGGAGCGCCGTTCGACCTGGAGGTAGGAGTCGGCCTCGGCGCAGTGGACCCAGAGCAGCAGCGCGGGGTCGTCGACGCCGTACGTCTCGCCGGTGCGAGGGTCGGTGACCTTGAGGAGCCGGTGGATCCTGCGGACCCGGGCGCCCGCCTTCTCGGCGGCCTCGGTGGTGCCGTAGGTGATGGTTCCGACGAAGCCGGCCGTGCGCATCAGCCGGCCCCAGGCGTCCTGGCGGAAGTCGGAGTTCTGCATGACACCGCGCACCGCGCGCGGGTGCAGCGCCTGGAGGTACAGGGCGCGCACCCCCGCCACCCACATCATCGGGTCGCCGTGTATCTGCCAGGTGACCGATTCGGGCCCGAAGAGCCCGGGGTCGGCTTCCGTCATGTCGTCGTACCTCCCGCTCGGGGGTGTGTCCCGGCCGGCTCGCGCGGTGGCCTACGCGCGGTCGGACCCCACCCGCACCCGGCTCACGGTCCGCGCCAGAGATTGGCGAAGGCCGCGTTCTCGATGGACCGCCGCTGGCGTACGGCCTCCAGCTCCATGACCGCGTCGTTGACGATGGCCACCACGGTCGTCACCGCTTCGTCGTCGAGGCCGGGCTCGTCGTCGGACCGTTCGCCCTCGGCCTGGCCGTCGTCGATGCCCACGACCGAGGCGAGGGCGGCCAGGACGGCTTCCTTCTCCTCCCAGCGGTCGGCTGCCCGGCGGCGCGCGGGTGTATCGGCCGTTTCCATGCGTTCCGAGCCGAAGGACAGCCGGCCGCCCGGCTTCCGCGTCAGCTCACCGTCCTCCTCCAGGGCGCTCTGGTACGCGGCCGAGAGGTCCCGGCCCCGGCGCCACAGCCAGTCCTCGATCCGCTCGTACGGCGCCTGCCGAGTGAGCCCTGCCGCGGCCTCGCCCACGAGCCGGTCATCCGGCGTCGCCGGTTCGCCCGGCACGATGCGGTCGCCGTCCACGGCGACCGCCCCCGCACCGATGAGATCGATCAGCTCGGCTCCCGCGAGCGCCAGCGAGAGATCGCCCTGTCCCACGGAATGCTTCGATCCCGGGTCCATGGCGATGATGAACAAGTCTTTCGCCGTGGTCATGAACGGCTCCCCTCGGAGACATCGACAAAGGTGCGCCCCGCCGGCCCGGCGGCGGAACGACTGTCACGACCAGTATCGCCCCCGCCCGCGCGGGCGAACCCCTTTCGCGAGGCGGCGGGAGTGTCTGCCGGCAACGTCGGTACAGCGGGTCCTCGCCGTACCGGATCCGGGAGCCGGAACGTGCTCAGCGCCGTACGCGCGGCATTCCGAGGCCGATCCACGAGATGATCTCCCGCTGGATCTCGTTGTTCCCGCCGCCGAACGTGAAGATGACGGCGGACCGGTATCCGCGTTCGAGTTCGCCGTGCAGTACGGCGCCGGCCGAGCCTTCCTTGAGCGGTCCGGCCGAGCCGACGACCTCCATCAGCCAGGCGTAGGCGTCGCGGCGCGCCTCGGAGCCGTAGACCTTGACGGCGGAGGCGTCCTGCGGGGTGAGGGTGTTGTGCTGGACGGCGGACACCATCTGCCAGTTGAGGAGTTTCATGGCGTCGAGCCGGGTGTGGGTGCGGGCGAGTCGGGCGCGGACCCAGCCGAGGTCGATGACGCGGCGGCCGTCGGCGAGCCTGGTGTCGGCGGCCCAGCGGCGGACGTTGTGCAGGGCGCGGATGGCCATGGTGCCGTGGGCGGCGAGGGTGACGCGTTCGTGGTTGAGCTGGTTGGTGATGAGCCGCCAGCCCTTGTTCTCCTCGCCGACCCGGCGGGAGACGGGGACGCGGATGTCCTCGTAGTAGCTCGCGGTGGTGTCGTGCGAGGCGAGGGTGTTGATCAGGGTGCAGGAGTAGCCGGGGTCGGAGGTCGGGACCAGGAGCATGGTGATGCCCTTGTGCGGCGGGGCGTCCGGGTCGGTGCGGGCGGCGAGCCAGACCCAGTCGGCGGTGTCGCCGTTGGTCGTCCAGATCTTCTGTCCGTTGACGACGTAGGTGTCGCCGTCGCGCACCGCCCGGGTCTTCAGGGCGGCGAGGTCGGTGCCCGCGTCGGGCTCGCTGTAGCCGATCGCGAAGTCGATCTCCCCTGCGAGGACCTTGGGCAGGAAGTAGGCCTTCTGTTCGTCGGTGCCGAACTGCATGATCGTCGGGCCGACGGTGTTGAGGGCCATCAGCGGCAGCGGTACGCCGGCCTGCGCGGCCTCGTCGAAGAAGATGAACTGCTCCATCGGCGACAGGCCGCGTCCGCCGTACTCCGTGGGCCAGCCGACGCCGAGCCAGCCGTCGGTGCCCAGGCGCCGGACGGTCTCCCGGTAGAAGCGCTTCTGCGCCGCGGGGTCGGCGTAGCGCGCATAGGCGTTGTCGGGGACCAGGGCGGCGAAGTAGGTACGCAGTTCGACGCGCAGCTGCTGCTGCTCAGGCGTGTATTCGAGGTGCACGGCCCCTCCAGGAGTCTCGCGGTCGCGTCGCCCGTGTGCGGCGGCGCACACAGTAGAACGTGTTGCAAGAATCCGGAAGGGGCACGGACCGGCGCGGAGCGCCGGTGGCCGGGGTCAGCGTTTGACGGCGCGCAGCACCACGAACTTGGGGTCGCCCGCCACCGTGGCGCAGTTGCCGAACGTCCGGCGCAGCTGGGTGTGGTAGCCGAGATGCCGGTTGCCCACGACCCACAGCTCGCCGCCCTGGCGCAGTGCGGCACGCGCGGCGTGGAACATGTTCCGGGCGGTCGCGTCGGTGGTGGCCTGGTGCGAGTGGAACGGCGGATTGTTGAGGACCAGGTCGACGCTTGCCGGCGCGGTGCCGGCCATTCCGTCGCCGACCACGAAGCGGGCCTCGCCGCCGGCGTCGGCATTGGCGCGGAAGGTCGCCTCGGCGGAAGCGACCGCCTGGTACGACTCGTCGATGAAGGTGACCTCCGCCTCGGGGTTGGCGAGTGCGGCGGAGAGCCCGAGAACCCCGTTCCCGCAGCCGAGGTCGACGACCTGCTCGGGGCCGCTGCGTACCGGCAGGTGCTTCAGGAAGAAGCGGGTGCCGACGTCGAGCCGTTCCGCGCAGAAGATCCCGGCGTGGTTGGTGACGGCCCGCCCCGCGACGGCCCCGACGTCGTCGGGCAGCTCGTAGCGGTGGGGCCAGGGGCTGGGGGTGCGGACCGGGGCCGGGTCCGGCGTGCAGTGGATGAGCCGGGCCTTCTTGACCGCGAGCGAGGTGCGGGTCGGACCGATGATCCGCTCGAACAGCTTGAGGGTGGAGGTGTGGATCTCCTTCACCATCCCGGTGCCGATGACGACGGTGCCGGGGTGGACTGCGGGCGCGAGCCGGTACAGCTGGTCCTCCAGGAGCGCGAGGCTCTTGGGTACCCGTACGAGCAGGACGTCGACCCGTTCCGGCGGGGTGTCGCGCACGGAGAGCAGGCGTACGGCGTCCGCGCCGGCCCCGTTGCGTTGCAGGTTCGCCGCCGTCGCCCGCTGCGAGAGGTAGGAGTCGGTGATCTGTACGGGGCGGTGGCCGGCCAGCACCGTGCTCAGTGCGCCCCAGCGGTCGCCGACCACGACGACACTGCCGGACAGGTCGACCGGTTTCGCTCCGTCGATCCCCTCCAGGTGCCGCAGCAGGTATTCGTCGGCCGCGTCCCAGGCACGGAACGGGTCGCGGGGGTCCTCGGGGAATCGGGCGAGGTCGTAACCGGCCCCTGACGTCGTCAAACGGTTCATTGTGCGTTCAGGCTAACCGAGCAGCGGGAGACACCCGAACACTTCCGGCCGCGGCGACGGCGAGGAGCGGCCGCGCTCCCCTTCGTGCGGCGCCCGACGGCGGCTACGGCAGTCGCTTGTCGATGGCCGCCCGGCCCTCCCTGGCAAGCGTGCGCCGCGCCCACTCAAGGGTCTGCGGCGTCAGGTCCCGCCCGGAGGCGAGCACCAGGTCCTCGGGCGACGGATCGTCGCTCGCGCCGGTGTGCAAGAGGCTGTCCGGGGTCACTCCCCGCGATGCGGATACGGATTCTTCGCTCATGCCGCCTCCTCGTCCTTGTGGCCATTCTCGCCCCGCGCCGACGGGGTCGCATCCGATACCCGGCAGGCATCGCCTGCGGCCCCCGACCGACCCTCACTTGACCTGCACATGATAGGTACGCAGCGTTCACACCTGGGTCACGGTGCGTGTGGAAGGCTCCCGCTGACCACTTGTCACACGACCACCGCGGAGCCGCCCCCACCCTGTGCCGGCGCCGCGGTGCCCGTTTTTCCGGAGAGGACACCCCACATGTCCCGTCGTCACCTTCCCTACCGGCGCCCGTTGCTGGCCACTCTCGCCGCCTTCGCGGTGCTCACCGGCACCGCGGCCGCCGCACCGGCCGACACCCCGCAGGCCCCGGTGGCCGCCGCCACCACGCTCGGCGCGCTGGACGACACGTACTACCAGGACGCGCTCGGCAAGACCGGCACCACGCTCAAGGGCGCCCTGCACACGATCATCAGCGACCAGTCCACACTGACCTACAGCCAGGTCTGGGGCGCGCTCAAGGACACGGACGAGGACCCGGCGAACTCCTCGAACGTGATCCTTCTCTACTCCGGCCGCTCGGAGCCCAAGAGCGACAACGGCGGCGGCGCCGACCAGTGGAACCGGGAGCACGTCTGGGCCAAGTCCCACGGCAACTTCGGTACGGCCACCGGACCGGGCACCGACATCCACCACCTGCGCCCGGCGGACGTCTCGGTGAACTCCGTCCGCGGCAACAAGGACTTCGACAACGGCGGCAGCGAGGTCAGCGGGGCGCCCGGCAACTACACCGACAGCGACTCCTTCGAACCGCGCGACGCCGTCAAGGGCGACGTCGCCCGCATGATCCTCTACATGGCGGTGCGGTACGAGGGCGACGACTCCTTCGCCGATCTCGAACCCAACGACCAGGTGTCGAACGGCTCCGCCCCGAACATCGGCCGGCTCTCCGTGCTGAAGGCCTGGAGCCAGGAGGACCCGCCGGACACCTTCGAGAAGCGGCGCAACGACGTCATATTCGACCAGTACCAGCACAACCGGAATCCGTTCGTCGACCACCCCGAATGGGTGGACGCCATCTGGTAGACGGACCGCGCACGGGCCGGTGCGACCGTCCGGCCCGTGCGGCGTGCCTCAGCCGGCCCGCCCCGTCGCGCACCAGTCCACGGCTTCGTCGCAGGAGGCGAAGTTCCGGGGAGCGCCGGCGGCGGCGCTGTGCTCCGTGAGGCGGCCCGCCGGATCGGCCACGGCGGCGCGCCGGCCGCCGCTCGTGAGCCGGGCCAGCCCTCTGTTCAGCATCGCCCGGGCCGCCCTGTCGATGTCCGTGACCCGGCCCAGGTCCAGCACCACGGCGATCGTCTCCCGCGCGCCCGCCTCGTCCAGGGCGTACAGCACCCGCTCGGCCGCGGTGAAGTCCAGCGCGCCCTGGGCGGCGACCACCGCCACCCGTTCACGGCGGGCGCGTTCCCGCTCCCCCGTCGGCGCGGAGGGCAGATCGTCGGCCGTGGTGACCAGGGTGACGGTGGAGCCCGCCAGGGCCGGGTTGTGCATGAGGTGCAGCCCGAACCGTTCCGACAGCGCGCCGAGCGCGAGGCGCCCCCGCACCGAGGTCCCGGCCGGGTCGAGGAGCGGGCTGTACGTCGCCAGCCCGAACCGGGCGGGTCCCGCGGCGATCAGGCCACCGGACACCCCGCTCTTGGCCGGCAGCCCCACCCGGAGCAGCCAGTCGCCCGAGGCGTCGTACATCCCACAGGTCGCCATCACGGCGAGTACGTGGGCGGCAACGGGTTCCGGCACCACCGCGTCCCCGGTGACCGGGTTGACCCCGCCGTTGGCCAGGGTCGCCGCCATCGCGGCGAGGTCCAGCGCCGTGACCCGTACCGAGCACTGGCGGAAGTACGTCTCCACGGCCGCCACCGGGTCCACGGGCAGCGGCCCCGCGCTGCGGATCAGATACGCCAGGGCGCGGTTGCGGTCGCCGGTGAGCGCCTCGGAGGCGTACACCTGCTCGTCGACGTCGAGCCGCCGGCCGGCGAAGCGGCTCAGGAAGTCGAGGATCCGGTCGAATCTCGGGGCGTCCCGGGTGTCGGGGACCAGGGCGGTGGTGACGATGGCGCCGGCGTTGACCATGGCGTTGGCGGGACGCCCGGTGCCGGGTTCCAGGCTGATGGCGTTGAACGCCTCGCCGCTGGGCTCGGCGCCGACCCAGCGGCCCACCTCGTCGAGCCCGAGTACGGACAGGGACAGGGCGTAGACGAACGGTTTGGACACGGACTGGACGGTGAACGGCACCTCGGCGTCACCGGTGCTGTAGCGGTGACCGTCCATGCTGATCAGGGCCAGCCCGAACGCGTCGGGATCGGCCAGGGCCAGCTGCGGGATGTAGTCCGCGAGCCGGCCGTCGCGCCGGCCGGCGAACCGGGTGTGCAGCTCGCGCAGGGCGTCCGTGACCGCGTCGGCGGCGTTCAACGACCGGCCGTCAGCCGCGCTCGGCCTGGGCGATCCGCGGGAACGTGTTGACACCCGCGGCCTCGCGGCTGTTGGCGTGCCGGCTGACCGTGCGGCCGGGCGGGGCGTCGGTGAAGCCGAGGAACACGGAGTCCAGGACCTTCCCGGAGGAGTCGGCGAACTCCACCTCGACCGCGTAGAAGGCCGCCTTGCCGGTGGGGTTGGTCACCCGCACGAGGCCACTGCGGAACTGCTCGGAGGGCCCGACCGCGAGGCCGTTGACGGAGACGTCCTCGATCGCGTCGCCCTTCCCCTTCACACCCTTGAGCGTGGTGACGGCCTTCTGCCGGTTGCGCTCGGCCTCGGCGGAGCACGGGGCTGGGCTGGTTCACGGACGCTCCGTCTGCTCGGTCGTACGAAGGAAGTACGCAGGGAGGGGATACGGCAGGAAAGGGAAGCGAAGGGAAAGGGGCAGGCAGGGCAGGTGCCTCCTGGAGCCGGGAGCACCAACTCGCCCATATTAGGATCAAAAGGTATGAATTGACTCGTCGAATCACCCGCTTCGCGGGGCAGTACGCCAAGTCCCCGGGAGGGAACAGATGGACACGGATGCCCTGACCGCCGGCCTCTTGCAGGAGCTCCGGGCGGCCAAGCCCTATCCCGCCCTGTCCCTGACCACGCCGACCCACCGCCGCGCACCCGACAACGCGCAGGACGCCGTCCGGCTGCGCAATCTCGTCGCCGCGGCGGGCAACCGGCTCGATGCCGACCCCCGGGTCGACCGCGAGACCCGGACCGCCCTCAAGCAGCAGCTCGACCGGGCGGTCGCCGAGATCGATCCGCGCCGGGCCCTGGACTCCCTGGTCGTCCTCGCGACGGCGGACGAGTACCAGATCTGGCAGCTCCCCCGCACCGCACCCGAACGAGTGGTGCTCAGCGACACCTACCTCACCCGCAACCTGGTCGCCGCGAAGGCCCAGGCCCGGCCGTTCTGGGCGCTCACCGTCTCCGCCGACCACGCGTCGCTGTTCAGCGGCACGGCGGACACCGCGCACGAGGAGCACATCGGCGGCTTCCCGCTGACGGCTCCGCACGAGGCGCCCAACCCGCAGCGCGAGGAACGGATCGGCGACACGCCGAGCACCTTCAGCGACGAGGAGACCCGTCACTTCCTGCGCACGGTCGACGAGAAGCTGCGCGCGGTCCTGGCCACGGATCCGCGCCCGCTGTACCTGGTCGGCCTCGCCCCCGCGCTGGCGCTGCTGGACGAGGTCGGCGAGAGCACGGACGCGGCCGTCGGACGGGTCACCAAGGGGGCGCCCGCCGACACGACGCCCGGCGATCTGCTCACCGAGCTGCGGCCCGCGCTGGAGGCCCGCCAGAAGCGGTTCGCCGCCGAGATCGACGGCAAGCTGGACGAAGCGCGCGGCCGTCACGCCTTCGCCGGGGGGCTCGACGAGGTGTGGGCCGCCGTGCGGGAGGCGCGCGCCGGTCTGGTGGCTGTGGAGGAGCACTACCAGCAGACGGTCCGGGTCGCCGATGAGCACCTTGAGCCGGTGAGCGGGGACGCCGCGGACCCGGCGGACGAGAAGGTCCGCGAGGACATCGTCGACGAGCTGGTCGAGGCGGCGCTGGACAGCGGCGCCGACGTGGTGTTCGTAGCGGACGACTCGCTCAAGGAGCACGGGCGGATCGCGGCGGCACTGCGCTACTGATACGGACCGCACCCGGAGTCCGGGGCGGACAGGGCCCCGGTGAGAGGAGAGCACACCATGCCACGCGGATCGAGTCCCAAGCGGGAACGGCAGTACGAGCACATCAAGGAGTCCGCCCAGGAGCGCGGGGTCGGTGAGGACCGGGCCGAGGAGATCGCGGCCCGGACCGTCAACAAGGAGCGCGCCCGTTCCGGCGAGGCGAGGACCGCGAGCCGTACGTCGACCGAGGACATCTCGTCCTCCCGGCGCGGCGGTCTGCGGTCGCACAGCGGCGCGCAGGGCCCCACCCGCGACCAGCTCTACGAAGAGGCGCGGCACAAGAACGTCAAGGGGCGTTCATCGATGACGAAGGCCCAGCTGGCCCGAGCCGTCGGCCGCTGACCGATGCACACGGCGGGGCCCGGACGGCGGTACGGCGCCGACGAACGGTGCGCCGGCCACGAATCCCTCCAGTTACAAGGGCTGCCACTG
>NZ_JBFAJY010000061.1:0-30244 GCF_040655445.1 Streptomyces sp. NPDC050423 | reverse complement strand
GTCCTGGGAGGCGGTGGAGAGTGCGGGGATCGATCCCCTCTCCCTGAAGGGCAGCCGCACCGGCGTCTTCGCCGGCCTGATGTACCACGACTACGCACTGGGCACCGAGGCCGCCGCGACGACCGGCGGCAGCCTGGTCTCGGGCCGCGTCTCCTACACCCTCGGCCTCGAAGGACCGTCGGTCACGGTGGACACCGCGTGCTCGTCGTCACTGGTGGCCCTGCACCTGGGCGCCCAGGCCCTGCGGTCCGACGAGTGCTCGATGGCGCTGGTCGGTGGCGTGACGGTGATGACGACGCCGGACATGTTCCTCTACTTCAGCCACCAGCGGGGCCTGGCGAAGGACGGGCGCTGCAAGTCCTTCGCCGCCGACGCGGACGGCACGGGCTGCTCGGAGGGTGTCGGCGTCCTCATGCTGGAACGCCTCTCGGACGCCCAGCGCAACGGACACCCCGTACTGGCCGTGGTCCGGGGAAGCGCCATCAACCAGGACGGCGCCTCCAGCAGCATGACGGCTCCGAACGGTCCGTCACAGCAACGGGTGATCCGCGCCGCGCTGGAAGGCGCGGGACTGACCACCGCGGACGTGGACCTGGTGGAGGCACACGGCACCGGGACCCGGCTGGGAGACCCGATCGAGGCGCAGGCGCTGCTCGCGACATATGGGCAGGGGCGGGTCGAGGGTGATCCGTTGTGGCTCGGCTCGTTGAAGTCGAACCTGGGCCACACCCAGGCAGCCGCGGGTGTGGGTGGTGTGATCAAGGCGGTGCAGGCGATTCGGCATGGTGTGTTGCCGAGGACGTTGCATGTGGATGTGCCGACGCCGCAGGTGGATTGGGCGGCGGGGGCGGTGGAGTTGTTGACGGAGTCGCGAGCGTGGCCGGAGCGGGATCGTCCGAGGCGTGCTGGGGTGTCGTCGTTCGGGCTGAGTGGGACGAACGCACATGTGATCGTGGAGCAGGCTCCGGTGGTGGAGGTCGCTGCCGCGGTTTCTGCGGTTGAGGTGCCGGTGGTGCCGGTGGTGTTGTCGGCGCGGAGTGAGGCGGGGCTGTCGGGGCAGGCGGGGAAGCTGCTGGAGCGTATGGACGCTTCCGCTTCCTTGTTGGATGTGGGTTTTTCGTCGGTGGTGTCGCGTGCGGTGCTTGAGCATCGCGCGGTGGTGGCGGCGTCGGACCGTGAGGAGCTGGTGCGGGGTCTGACGGCGCTGGCTGAGGGCGAGGTGTCGGCTTCGGTGGTGCGGGGGTCGGTGCGTCCGGCTGGTGCTACGGCGTTCCTGTTCACGGGTCAGGGTGCGCAGCGGTTGGGGATGGGCCGGGAGCTGTATGAGGCGTTCCCGGTGTTCGCGGAGGCGTTCGACGCGGTGCTGGTCGAGCTCGACGCCCGCCTGGGTCGCTCGTTGCGTGAGGTGGTGTGGGGTGAGGACGTCGGTCTGTTGAACGGGACGATGTTCGCCCAGGCCGGCCTGTTCGCGGTGGAGACGGCGTTGTTCCGGCTGGTGGAGTCGTGGGGGGTGCGTCCGGACTTCCTGGTGGGTCATTCGGTGGGTGAGATCGCGGCTGCGCACGTCTCGGGTGCCCTGTCGCTGGGTGACGCGGCTGAACTCGTCGTGGCGCGTGGTCGGTTGATGCAGGCGTTGCCGGCTGGTGGGTCGATGGTGGCGGTGGAGGCGACGGAGGCCGAGGTGCTTCCGCTGCTCAGTGACGAGGTCGGGATCGCGGCGGTCAATGGTCCGCGTTCTGTGGTGGTTTCGGGGGTGGAGGGTGCGGTTGCTGATCTGGCGGGGAAGTTCGCCGGTCAGGGGCGTCGGACGAGTGTGTTGCGGGTGTCGCATGCGTTCCATTCGCCGTTGATGGAGCCGATGTTGGCGGAGTTCGGGGCGGTGGTGGCCGGGCTGTCGTTCGGTGCCGCGTCGATTCCGGTGGTGTCGGGTGTGTCGGGGGATCTGGCGGAGGGCTGGGGTTCGGCCGCGTACTGGGTGCGGCATGTGCGGGAGGCGGTGCGGTTCGCGGACGCGGTGTCGTTCGTCGCTGCGCGTGGTGTCACGTCGTTCGTGGAGGTGGGTCCGGATGGTGTGCTGAGCGGGATGGCGCAGCAGTCGGTTGACGCGGAGGCAGCTGTCTTCGCCCCCCTCGTGCGTAAGGGTCGTCCCGAGGTGGCCACGACCGTCGCGGCGCTGGGTCAGTTGCATGTGGCGGGTGTCTCGGTGGACTGGGCTCGGTTCTTCGAGGGTTCGGGTGCGCGTCGTGTCGATCTGCCGACGTACGCCTTCCAGCGCGAGCGGTACTGGATGGAAGCGGAACTCGGCGGCAACGACCCCGGCTCGTTCGGCCTGGCCACGACCGATCACCCACTCCTCGGCGCGGCCGTCACTCTTCCCGGCACGGACGGGCCCGTACTGACGGGCCGGCTCTCTCTCGACAGCCAGCCGTGGCTTGCCGACCACCGCATGGGCACGTCCGTACTGTTCCCCGGTGCGGGCCTGGTCGAACTGGCGCTCTGCGCCGGCGCGCAGGTCGGCTGCGACGTGCTCGACGAGCTGACCCTCCAGGCACCCCTGATGCTCCCGCCCCGCGGCGGCGTCCAGGTCCGGGTCCGGGTAGGGGCCGACGACGGCACCGGCGCCAGGACCGTCACCGTGCACGCGCGGGACGAGGACGACGAAGCGGGCGACGCACCGTGGACCCTGCACGCCGACGGTGTACTGCTCCCGGACGCGCCGACCCCCGTCCTCGACGCCACCAGCTGGCCCCCGGAGGGCGCGTCCCCGGTGGAACTGGGCGACGTGTACGCCGAGTTGGCCGGGCAGGGCTACGACTACGGGCCCGCGTTCCAGGGCCTCGACGCGGCCTGGCGGCGCGACGGCGAGATCTTCGCCGAGGTGGCCCTGCCGGAGGTGGCGGCCTCCGACGCCGCGCAGTACGGCCTGCACCCCGCCCTGCTCGACGCCGCGCTGCACGCCTCGCTCCTCGACGGGGCCGACGCGACGCCCGGCGACGAGGGAACGGCGCGGCTTCCCTTCGCGTGGAGCGGCGTTCGCATCCACGCCACGGGTGCGGCCCGGCTCCGGGTGAGGATCGCACCGTCAGGACCCGACAGCATCACCGTGGACGGCGCGGACACGGACGGGCGCCCCGTGTTCTCCGTGGGCGCCCTCGTCACCCGGCCGGTGGCCGTCGCGGCGACGGCGGGGACGACGCAGCGCGGTTCCCTGTACTCCGTGCGATGGACGCCGCTGACGCAGGCACCCGCCCCCGTCGCACCCGTGGCCGTTGCCGTGAACTGGGACGACCGGAACAACGGCTCCCTGCCCGAGGTGCCCGAGGCCGCCGTCCTCGTCTGGGAATGCCCGCCGCCCGTCGGTGACGTGGTGTCCGGGGCCCACGAACTGACTGCCCGCGCCCTCGGAGTCGTACAGGAGTGGCTGACGGACGAGCGGTTCGCGGCCGGCAGGCTGCTCGTGGTCACCCGCGGCGCGGTCGCGCTGCCGGGCGAGACGCTCACGCACCCGGCGGCGGCGGCCGTCGCCGGTCTGGTGCGGTCCGCGCAGACGGAGAACCCCGGGCGAATCCTGCTCACCGACACCGACACCGACGCGCCTATGGACGTTGCCGCGGTCGCCGCCTCCGGCGAATCCGAGGTCGCGGTCCGGGAAAGCGGCATCTGGGCGCCCCGGCTGGTCCGCGTGGAGAGCCCCCTCCCGGCCGATGCCCCGGCGCGCTCCCCGTTCGGCGACGACACGACCGTGCTGGTCACCGGCGGTACGGGCACCCTCGGCGCCCTCGTCGCACGTCACCTCGTCACCGCGCACGGCGTCCGGCGTCTGGTGCTCACCGGCCGCCGCGGGCCCGACGCGCCGGGAGCCGCCGAACTGCGCTCCGAGCTGGCGGGCCTCGGCGCGGAGGTCACCGTCGCCGCGTGCGACCTCGGCGACCGGGAGGCCGTCCAGGCCCTGCTGAGCGCGCACCCGCCGACAGCGGTCGTCCACTGTGCGGGGGTCCTGGACGACGCCACCCTCGGCTCGCTCACCACCGACCGGCTGGCCCGCGTACTGAGGCCGAAGATCGACGCGGCGTGGAACCTGCACGAACTGACCGCCGATCTGGACCTGTCCGCGTTCGTCCTCTTCTCGTCCGTCGCGGGCGTCCTCGGCAACCCGGGGCAGGCCAACTACGCGGCCGGCAACGCCTTCCTGGACGCCCTCGCCACCCTGCGGCAGGGACTCGGCCTGTCCGGGCAGTCACTCGCGTGGGGTCTGTGGGCCGACGGCGACGGCATGGCGAGTGCGCTGGACGCCACCGATCTGCGGCGTATGAGCCGCTCCGGCGTGGAACCCCTCGCCCCGGTCCACGCCCTGGCCCTGCTGGACGAGGCCGGGCAGTCGGACGAGGCACTGCTCGTCCCGGTCCGGCTCGACCTCAGGACCCTGCGCGCGGCCGAGCCGCCTGCGCCGATCCTGTCCGGCCTGGTACGCCGAAAGGCACGCGCGGCCTCCGGCGCACCCGTCCAGCCGCCCCGGTCCGGCCTCGCTGCCCTATCGCCGAAGGAGCGGTCGCGGGCCCTGCTCGACCTCGTACGGGCCCAGGTGGCCTCCGTACTCGGTCACGGGTCGGCGGCCGACGTGGAACCCGACCGGGCCTTCACCGAGATCGGGTTCGACTCCCTGACCGCGATGGAACTGCGCAACCGGCTGGCCTCCGAGACCGCGCTGCGGCTGCCCGCCACCCTGGTCTTCGACCACCCCAACGCCCGCGCGGTCGCCGGGCATCTGGACACCTTGCTCGCCGGCGACAGCAGCGTCGCAGCCACCGCCACCGACGCCGCAGTGGCGTCCGCCGACGGCGACCCCGTGGTCATCGTCTCCATGGCCTGCCGCTATCCCGGCGGGGTGCGCTCGCCCGAGGACCTGTGGCGGCTCGTCGACGAGGGTGTCGACGCCATCACCGAGTTCCCCGGCAACCGGGGCTGGGACCTGGACCGGCTCTACGACCCGGAGTCCACCCGGCCCGGCACCTGCTACGTACGCCACGGTGGATTCCTGCACGACGCCGCCGACTTCGACCCCGGCTTCTTCGGGATCAGCCCGAACGACGCGCTGACCACCGACCCGCAGCACCGGCTGCTGCTGGAGGTGGCGTGGGAGGCGATGGAGCGGGCGACGATCGATCCGCTGGCGCTCAAGGGCACCACGACCGGCGTCTTCACCGGCACGATGTACCACGACTACGCGGGCAACAGCGCCGCCGGATCGCTGGGCCCCGGCCGGGTCTCGTACACCTTCGGTCTCGAAGGGCCCTCAATGGCCGTCGACACCGCGTGCTCGTCGTCCCTGGTCGCACTGCACCTGGCGGCCCAGGCCGTGCGGTCGGGCGAATGCGGGCTGGCCCTGGTCGGCGGTGTGACCGTCATGTCGACCCCTGAGACGTTCATCGAGTTCGCCCGGCAGCGCGGGCTGTCCCGCGACGGCCGGTGCCGCTCCTTCTCGTCGGCAGCCGACGGCGCCGCCTGGTCCGAGGGCGCGGGCATGCTCGTCATCGAGCGGCTCTCCGACGCCCGCCGCAACGGGCATCCGGTCCTGGCCGTCCTGCGCGGCAGCGCCGTCAACCAGGACGGTGCCAGCAACGGGCTCATGGCCCCCAACGGCCCGTCCCAGCAGCGCGTCATCCGGCAGGCCCTCGCGAACGCGGGACTCGCGACCGCCGATGTGGACGCCGTCGAGGCCCACGGCACCGGGACCACCCTGGGCGACCCCATCGAGGCGCAGGCCCTGCTCGCCACCTACGGCCAGGACCGGCCCGAGGGCCGGCCGCTGTACCTCGGCTCGATCAAGTCGAACATCGGGCACGCCCAGGCCGCCGCCGGCATCGCCGGGGTGATCAAGATGGTCGAGGCGATGCGGCACGGCGTCCTGCCGAGCTCGCTCCACCTGGACGAGCCCTCGCCCCGGGTCGACTGGGAGACGGGTGACGTCACCCTGCTGACGGCGCCGCGTCCGTGGCCCGAACTGGACCGGCCGCGCCGCGCCGGAATCTCGTCGTTCGGTATCAGCGGTACCAACGCCCACGTCATCATCGAAGCACCAGAGGCCACCCCCGTCGCCTCGGCGGGCACCGGCTCCGAAGCCACCCCCGGCGCCGCCGAAAGCACCACCACCACCGCCACCGTGCCGTGGCTGCTTTCGGCCCGCGGACCCGAGGGCCTGGCCCGCCAGGCCGGGCGGCTGCTCGCCCATCTGGAGTCCCGGCCTGGCGTGAGTGCCCTCGACGTGGCCCACTCCCTGGCCACCACCCGCACATCCCTGGAACAGCGCGCCGCGCTCCTGGTCACCGACCGGGCCCAGGCCCTGCGTGACCTGGCCGTGCTCGCGGACGGCGGCTCCACCGCCTCGCTCGTGGTCGCGGAGGACACCGGCCGCCCCGCCGGCGGACCGACCGCCTTCCTCTTCTCCGGCCAGGGCGCCCAGCGCCTCGGCATGGGCGAGCGGCTCCACCGCACCCACCCCGTCTTCGCGCAGGCCTTCGACGAGGCCGTCGCCGCGCTCGACCGCCACCTAGACCGGCCGCTCGCCGCCGTCATCCGCGAGGACGAAGCCGCGCTGAACCGCACCGGTTACACGCAGGCCGCCCTGTTCGCCTTCGAGGTGGCCCAGTTCCGGCTGCTGGAGTCCTGGGGCGTCCACCCGGACTTCCTCGCCGGTCACTCCATCGGGGAACTGGTCGCCGCCCATGTCTGCGGGGCCCTGTCGCTCCCGGACGCCGCCCGGCTGGTCGCCGCGCGCGGCCTGCTGATGCAGGCGCTGCCGGAGGGCGGGGCGATGGCCGCGCTGCGGGCGAGCGAGAAAGAGGTGGCACCGCTCCTCACCGGCGAGGTCGCCGTCGCCGCCGTCAACGGCCCCGAATCCGTTGTCGTCTCGGGCACCGCGGCCGCCGTACGGGCCGTGACGGACCACTTCGCCGCACTCGGCCGCTCGGCCAAGCCGCTGAAGGTGTCGCACGCCTTCCACTCGCCGCTGATGGAACCCATGCTGGCCGACTTCGCCCGCACGGCCGCCGGGATGACGGTGACCGAACCGTCCGTCCCGCTCGTCTCCACCCTGACCGGAAGCGTCGTGACGGCCGCCGAGCTCGCCGACCCGGCCCACTGGGTCAGGCACGTACGGGAAGCCGTACGGTTCGCCGACGCCGTCCGCACCCTGGACGAGGCGGGTGTCACCACGTACCTGGAGATCGGCCCGGACGCGGCGCTGTCCGCCCTCGGCCCCGCCTGTCTGCCGGGGACGAGCGCCGCCGCGTTCCTGCCCCTCTCCCGCCGCGACCGTGACGAGGCGGCGGAACTGGTGGGGGCCCTCGCGCACGCCCACGTCCGCCATGTCCCGGTCGCTTGGGCGGAGTTCTTCGCCGGCAGCGGGGCGGGCCGCGTCGAGCTGCCGACGTACGCGTTCCGCCGTGAGCCGTTCTGGGCCCTGCCCGAACGCACCGGCGGCGACCTCACCGCCGCAGGACTCGGCGCGACGGAGCACCCGCTGCTCGGCGCGTTCGTGGCCCTCCCCGACGGCGGCGCCCTCCTGACCGGCCGGCTGAACCGTGCCGAACTGCCCTGGCTCGACGACCACGATCTGCTGGGGACCCCCGTCCTGCCCGCCGCCGCCTTCGCCGACCTCGCCCTGAGCGCCGGAACGGAGACCGGCTGCCCCCGACTGGACGAGCTGACCGTGACGGCGCAACTGCCGCTGCCGGCCGGTCCGGGCACCGCACTGCGGGTCACCGTCGGAGCACCCGCGGACGACGGCCGCCGCACGGTCGACATCCACTCCAGGGCCCAGGGCGCTGAGCCGGGGGACGGCGACGCGGCCTGGATCCGGCACGCCCGGGGCACCCTCGCGCAGCCCACCGCCGACCCGGTCGCGGGAACGACCGCCGCCCCGGCCGCCTGGCCGCCGCCCGGGGCCGCCCCGGTGGACGCGGGCGCCCTCTACGACCGGCTGTTCGCCGCCGGCCACGGTCACGGCAAGGCCTTCCGCACCCTCAACGCCGCCTGGCGGCGCGGCGACGAGCTCTTCGCGGACGCCGTACTCGACGAGAACGCCGCCCGCGAGCAGTGTGCGCTGCACCCGGCCCTGCTCGACGCCGCCGTCCAGCTGGCCCGCTTCGGGGCGCTGCCCGACGGAACGGACCCGGCCGGCGACGCGCCGCTGAGCCCCGCGACCTGGACGGGCGTCCAGGTGTACCGCACCGGCGCCACCGAACTGCGGATACGGGTCCGGCCGACCGGCCCGGACCGTGCGTCGTTCGACATCGCGGACGGCGAGGGGCGGCCCGTGCTGACGGCCACCGACGTGACCTGGAAGCCCGTCACCCAGGCCGAACTGACCACCGGCGCACCCGTGGGCGCGCTCTACCGGCTGGAGTGGGCGCCCGCGCCCGTCGACATCGCCGACCTCGGATCCAGGACCGCCGTGCTCGCCGCCGCCGGACCCCTCGACGACCCGCGCACCGGCCTCCCCTTCCCGGCCTTCGACCCGCGCGACCCCGGGGACGGGCCCGCCCCCGACTTCGTCCTGCTGCCCCTGTCCCTGTCCCTTCCGCTGCCCGTCGACAGCGCCGAGGTGCCGGAGGCCGTACGCGCCCACAGCGCCGAAGTCCTCCATCACATGAGGGAGTTCCTCCGCCACGCGCCGGACACCGGGACGACCAGGCTGGCCGTCGTCACCCGGCACGCCGTCGAGGCGGGGGACGAGGCGCCGGACGTCCGGCACGCGGCCGTGTGGGGTCTCGTCCGGGCGGCACAGAGCGAGCACCCCGGACGGTTCGTCCTCGCCGACGTGGACGGGCTGGACGCCTCGGCGACCGCGCTGCCGGACGCGCTGGCCACCGGCGCCGACGAACTCGCCGTCCGGGGCGGAACCGTACTCGTCCCGAAGCTGGTCCCGGCGCCGCCGGCCGGCGACGCGAGCGCACTGCCGCCCGGCGGCACGGTGCTCGTCACCGGCGGGCTCTCCGCGACGGGCGCCGCACTGGTCCGCCACCTCGTCACCGCACACAGCGCCGGCCGCGTGATCGTCGCCGGTGGCGCCACCGCACCGGGGGAGACGGACGCCCTCACGGACGGCACCGATGCCGAACTCGTCGTCAGCGACTGCGACCCCGCCGACCGCGACGCGCTCGCCGCCCTCCTGGCGGGCCTCCCCGACAGCCGGCCGCTCGCCGCGGTCGTCCACACGGGCGCCGCAGGGCAGAGCGCACCGATCGGTGAACGCACCCCGCACCTCCTCGACGAAGCGCTGCGCCACCACGCCGACACCGCCTGGAACCTGCACGAACTCACCGCCGGCCACGACCTGTCGGCCTTCGTCCTGCTCACCTCGACCCTCGGCCTCGTCCACGGGGCCGGGGCGGCACACCAGGCCGCCACACACACCTTCCTCGACGCCCTCGCCCGGCACCGGCACACCCTCGGCCTCCCCGCCACGGCTGTCGCACTCGCCCCGGGGAACGCCACCGGCGACCCCTCGGACGAGCACGACGCACAGGTTTCCGGCACCGGGCTCCTGCCGCTGACCGCCGAGCGCACCACCGCGCTCCTCGACGAGGCGCTGCGCACCCGGACCGCCTCCCTGCTCGCCCTCCACCCCGACCAGGGCGCCCTGCGCTCCCCGGCGGGCCACCTGCCCCCCGTACTCGACACGCTGGTCCGCGCCCCCGGCCGCCCCGCGACCCGTCCGGGCCCCGGCCTCTCCGCCGCCGCCGACCTGCACCGACGCCTCGCCGGGCGGGGCGAGGACGAACGGGGCCGCATCCTGCTCGAACTGGTCCGCTCACACGTCGCGACCCTGCTCGGCCACCCCACCCCCGAGGCGGTCGGCGCCGACCGGGCCTTCCAGGACCTCGGCTTCGACTCCCTGGCCGCGGTCGAACTGCGCCGCCGGCTCGGCAGCGCCACCGGCCTCAGCCTCCCCGCCAGCCTCGTCTTCGACCACCCGGACTCCCGGGCCGTCGCGGCACACCTCACCGGACTGATCGGCGACGGATCCGACGAACAGGACGAAGCGAAGGCCCTGTTGGGGATGGTCGACCAGCTCGACGCGGTCCTCACCGCCGCACACCCCGAGGCCGGGGACCGTCCCCGCATCACCTCCCGGCTGGAAGCACTGCTGCGTCACTGGCAGGACACCCACGGCGACGACAGCAGCCGCGCCGGGCAGAGGGACGACGACGCACTCGACTCGGTCACCGACGACGAGCTGTTCGACGTGCTGGACCAGGAGATCGGACTCCTCTAGTACGCCCACCGAGGGGCTCTCGCCCCGTCGCACACACCGCCGGTCACGGCACCGGTTCCGCCCGGCACGGCTGACTCCCGCACCGAGATTGGTTGAGGAACAGATGGCAACCCAGGACAAGCTCCGCGACTACCTCCAGCGGGCCACGGCCGACCTGCGGCAGGTCAAGCGCCGGCTGCGGGAGGCCGAGGCCAAGGAGCACGAGCCGATGGCGATCGTCGGCATGAGCTGCCGCTACCCGGGCGGCGTGACCTCCCCCGACCAGCTGTGGGAACTCGTCGCCGAGGGCCGCGACGGCATCACTACCTTTCCCGTCAACCGCGGCTGGGACGTGGACGGGCTGTACGACCCCGAACCCGCCACCCCCGGACACACGTACGCCCGCGAGGGCGGCTTCCTCCACGACGCCGACCGGTTCGACGCCGACTTCTTCAGGATGAGCCCCAAGGACGCCCGCGAGACCGACCCCCAGCAGCGCCTGCTGCTGGAGACGTCATGGGAGGCGCTGGAACACGCCGGAGTGGACCCGCTCTCCCTGAAGGGCTCCCTCACCGGCGTGTTCGCCGGCGTCGTCTACCACGACTACGCCACCGACGGCGGCACCGGCGGCCTGGCCAGCGTCGCCTCCGGACGCATCTCCTACACCCTCGGACTCCAGGGCCCGGCCGTCACCGTCGACACGGCTTGCTCGTCCTCCCTGGTCGCCCTCGACTGGGCGGTCAAGTCGCTGCGCACCGGCGAGTGCGACCTCGCCCTGGTCGGCGGCGTCACCGTGATGGCCACCCCCACCTCCTTCGTCGGCTTCAGCCAGGAACGCGGCCTCGCCCCGGACGGCCGCTGCAAGTCCTTCGCGGCGGCCGCCGACGGCACCGGCTGGGGCGAGGGCGCCGGCATGCTCGTCGTCGAACGGCTCAGCGAAGCCCGGCGCAACGGACACCGAGTGCTCGCCGTGGTCCGGGGCAGCGCGGTCAACTCCGACGGGGCCAGCAACGGCCTCACCGCGCCCAACGGCCCGGCACAGCAACGGCTCATCCACCAGGCCCTCGCAGCCGCCCAGCTCACCGCCGACCAGGTCGACGCGGTCGAGGCCCACGGCACCGGCACCGTCCTCGGCGACCCGATCGAGGCGCAGGCCCTGCTCGCCACGTACGGCCGGGACCGCCCCGCCGACCGCCCGCTGTACCTGGGCTCGATCAAGTCGAACATCGGGCACGCCCAGGCGGCCGCCGGTGTCGGCGGAATCATCAAGATGGTGCAGGCCATGCGCCACGGCATCCTGCCCCGCACCCTCCACGTGGACGCTCCGACCCCCAAGGCCGACTGGTCCACCGGCAACATCTCCCTGCTCACCGAAGCCATCGCCTGGCCCGACCACGGACACCCCCGCCGCGCCGCCGTCTCCGCCTTCGGGCTCAGCGGCACCAACGCCCACGTCATCATCGAAGAGGCACCGGCGGCCGAGGAGGACGAAGCGGCGGCCCCGCCCACCGTGACGTCCTCGCTGCTCCCCCTGCCGCTCTCCGCCGGGACCCCCGACGCCCTGCGCGACCAGGCGGGCCGTCTGCTGGCCCATGTGGAGGCCCACCCGGACGAGTCGTTGGCGGATATCGGCTATTCGCTGGCCACGACGCGTGCCGGCCTGGACCACCGTGCGGTGGTGGTGTCCGCCGACCGTGACGCGGCGGTGCGCGCGCTGTCCGATCTGGCGGCGGGCCGGGAATGCGCGGACGCGGTCACGTCGGCCGGCTCCGTCGCCGACGGCCTGACGGCCTTCCTGTTCACGGGTCAGGGTGCGCAGCGGTTGGGGATGGGCCGCGAGCTGTACGAGGCGTTCCCGGTGTTCGCGGGGGCGTTCGACGCGGTGGTGGGGGAGTTGGATGCCCGGTTGGGGTGTTCGTTGCGTGAGGTGGTGTGGGGTGAGGATGTCGATCTGTTGAACGGGACGATGTTCGCCCAGGCCGGTCTGTTCGCCGTGGAGACGGCTCTGTTCCGTCTGGTGGAGTCGTGGGGCGTACGTCCGGACTTCCTGGTCGGCCACTCGGTCGGCGAGATCACGGCCGCGCACGTCTCGGGCGTGCTGTCGGCGGCGGATGCGGCCGAACTCGTGGTTGCGCGTGGCCGGTTGATGCAGGCGCTGCCGGCTGGTGGGTCGATGGTGGCGGTGGCCGCGTCGGAGGCCGAGGTGCTTCCGCTGCTGAGCCAGGGTGAGGGAGCGGCGGGTGGAGGCGCGGGTGTGGCGCTGGCGGCGGTCAACGGACCGTCGGCCGTGGTGGTGTCGGGAACGGAGAGGGAGACGCTTGCCGTCGCGGAGCACTTCACCGCGCTGGGGCGGCGGACGAAGCGGCTGAGCGTCTCGCACGCCTTCCACTCGCCCCTCATGGAGCCCATGCTCGACGCCTTCCGGGAAGTCGCCGCCCGGATGACGTATCACGCACCCCGGCTGCCCGTCGTCTCCAACGTGACCGGACGGCTCGCCGGACCCGACGAACTGACCTCGCCCGACTACTGGGTCCGCCACGTCCGTGAGGCCGTCCGGTTCCGCGACGGCATCCGCACCCTGCACGCCGAGGGGGTCCGGGTCCTCATCGAGATCGGCCCGGACGCGGCACTCACCCCCATGGCGGCCGACTGCCTGGCGCCCGACGACGACACCCTCTGCGTCCCCGTCCTGCGCCGGGCCCGCGCCGAGGAACGCACCCTGGTCACCGCCGTGGCCCACGCCCACGCGCACGGCACCGCCGTCGACTGGAACGCCTTCTTCGCGGGCCGGGGCGCCCACCGCGTCACCCTCCCCACCTACCCCTTCCAGCGCCGCAGCCACTGGCTGGAGCGCCCCGTGGACCGGGCCGGCACGGACGGGGCCGCCGATCCCGCCGGAACCGCGTTCTGGGAGGCCGTCGACCGGCAGGACGTCGCCGCCCTCGCGGACCGGCTCTCGGTCACCGAGACCGCGCTCGGCGAGATCCTGCCCGCGATGGCCCGCTGGCGCCGTCTCCACCAGGAGAGCGCTGCCCTCGACAGCCTCCGCTACCGCGTCGTCTGGCAGCCCGCCACCACGCAGGCAGCCCCCGCCACCGCGCTCGACGCCCCCTGGCTCGTCGCCGTCGCCGAAGGACACGCCGACACCCCCATGGTCAACGCGATCCTGGCCGCCCTCATCGAACGCGGCGCCTCCCCGCACGTCGTCGAGGCGCTCCCCGGACAGATCCGCGCCGACCTCGCCGCCCGGCTCACCGCACAGCCCGCCGCCGGCGTCCTGTCCCTGCTCGCCCTCGACGGCCGCCCCGAACCCGCCCACCCCCACCTCACCCGGGGACTCACGGCCACCGTCGCCCTCGTGCAGGCCCTCGCCGGCACCCCGGACGCCCCCAGGCTCTGGTGCGCCACCCAGTCGGCCGTCGCCACCTCCAGCTCCACCGAGCTGACCGCCCCCGAACAGAGCCAGCTCTGGGGCCTCGGAGGCGGCCTCGCCCTCGACCACCCCGACACCTGGGGCGGCACCGTGGACCTGCCCGCCGAGCCCGGCCCCGCCGACCTCCACCGCCTCTGCGACGTCCTCTCGGGCGCCACCGGCGAGGACGCGGTGGCCCTGCGCGCCGACGGCATCCTCGCCCGCCGCCTGGTCCGGGCCCCCCTGGGCGACCGTGCCCCGAGCCGGGCCCGCCCGTCCCACGGCACCGCGCTGATCACCGGCGGCACCGGCGGCCTCGGCGCCCACGTCGCCCGTATGCTCGCCGACGACGGCGTCCCGCACCTGCTGCTCCTCAGCCGGCACGGCGACGCGGCCGCCGGCGCCCGCGAACTCGCCGCCGAACTGGAGGCGAACGGGACCGGGGTGACCCTCGCCGCCTGCGACGTCACCGACCGCGCCGCACTGGCCCGGGTCCTCGACGCCGTACCCGCGGAACTGCCCCTGACCACCGTCGTGCACGCCGCCGGCGCCATGCAGCGGATGGCACCGCTCACCGAACTGACCGAGGACGAGTTCGCGGCCGTCGGCCACGCCAAGGTCACCGGCGCCCAGCACCTCGACGACCTCCTCGGCGACCAACCCCTCGACGCCTTCGTGCTCTTCTCCTCCGGAGCCGCGGTCTGGGGCAGCGCCGGGCAGGCCGCCTACGCCGCCGCCAACGCCCACCTCGACGCCCTCGCGCACCGCCGCCGGGCCCGCGGACTCACCGCCACCTCCGTGGCCTGGAGCTCCTGGCAGGGCGGCATGGTCGACGCCGAACTCAGCGCCGTGATGGAACGCATCGGCGCCCCCGCCATGGACCCCCGACTCGCCATCGGCGCACTGAGGCAGGCCCTGGAGCACGACGAGAGCCACCTCGTCGTCGCCGAGTTCGACTGGTCCCGCTTCGCCCCCACGTACACGCTCGCCCGGCCCCGCCCCCTGCTCGACGCCCTCGACGACGTACGGCAGATCCTCTCCGCCGAGCCGGACTCCGCGTCCTCCGGCGCGGACAGCCTGATGACCCGGCTCGCCGGGCTCTCCGCCGCCGAACGCGGCCGGGCGCTGCTCGACCTCGTCCGCACCCGCGTCGCGACCCTGCTCGGCTACGACGCGGCCTCCCAGCTCGACCCGCAGCGCGCCTTCGAGGACCTCGGCTTCGACTCCGTCGCCGCCGTGGAACTCCGCCAGGCCCTGACCGCGGCCACCGGCACCCGCCTGCCCGCGACGCTGATCTTCGACTACGCCACCCCCACGGCACTCGCCGAGCACCTGCACACCCGGCTCTTCCCCGACAGCGACGACACCGCGACGCCGATCCTCGCGGAGGTCGACCGGTTCGAGGAACTGATCGGCGCGCTCGGCATCGAGGAGATCCGCAGCAGCCGCATCACCTCACGGCTGCAGACCCTCCTCGACACACTGACCACCCTCCAGAGCGGCGAAACGGGGGTGGCCGGAGTGCGGGACACGCTCGACGAGGCCTCCGCCGACGACGTCCTCGCCTTCATCGACCAGGAACTCGGCCTCGCCTGACAAGGGCACGCTGACCGGCATCTGACCCAAAGGACTCGGTGAGACCGATATGGCCAACGACGAGAAGATCCTCGACTACCTCAAAAAGGTGACCGCAGACCTGCACCGCACCCGGCGCCGCCTCCAGGACGCCGAGGCCGCCGCGCAGGAACCCATCGCCGTCGTGGCCATGGGCTGCCGCTACCCCGGCGGAGTGACCACCCCCGAGGACCTGTGGCAACTGGTCGCGGAGGGCCGCGACGCCGTATCGGGCATGCCGGACGACCGGGGCTGGGACCTCGAACAGCTCATGGGCGACGACGCCTCGCAGCCGGGTACCAGCTACGTGCACCAGGGCGGATTCCTCCAGGGCGCGGGCGACTTCGACGCCGGGTTCTTCGGACTCAGCCCCATGGAGGCGGAGGCCACCGACCCGCAGCAGCGCCTCACCCTCGAAGTCGCCTGGGAGGCCTTCGAGCGGGCCGGAATCGACCCGGAGACCCTGCGCGGCGGCCGCGTAGGCGTCTACATGGGATCCGGCATCCAGGACTACGGCGACTTCCCCGAAGGCGTACCCGAGGTCGTCGAGGCCTACATGTCCACCGCACGGGCCGCCTCCGTCATCTCCGGCCGCATCTCCTACACCCTCGGCCTCGAAGGCCCGTCCTTCACCGTGGACACCGCCTGCTCGTCTTCGCTGGTCGCCCTGCACCTCGCCGCACAGGCCCTGCGCCAGGACGAGTGCAGCCTCGCACTGGCCGGCGGGGTCATGGTCATGTCCACAGCTGCGCCCTTCGTCGCCTTCAGCAAGCAGCGCGGACTCGCGCCCGACGGGCGGTGCAAGGCGTTCTCCGACTCCGCCGACGGCACCGGCTGGGCGGAGGGCGCGGGCATCGTCCTGCTGGAGCGCCTCTCCGACGCCCGCCGCAACGGACACCCCGTGCTCGCCGTCGTACGCGGCTCGGCCATCAACTCCGACGGCGCCTCCAACGGCCTCACCGCGCCCAGCGGCCCGTCCCAGCAGCGCGTCATCCGCCAGGCCCTCGCCAACGCACGCGTACCCGGCGCCCACGTCGACGTCGTCGAGGCCCACGGCACCGGCACCACCCTCGGCGATCCGATCGAGGCGCAGGCCCTGCTCGCCACGTACGGCCAGGACCGCACCGCCGAAGAGCCGCTGCGGCTGGGCTCGCTCAAGGCCAACATCGGCCACGCCCAGGCGGCGGCGGGCGTCGGTGGCGTCATCAAGATGGTGATGGCCCTGCGCAACGGCCTGCTCCCCAGGACCCTGCACGTCGAACAGCCCTCCACCCACGTCGACTGGACCGCCGGCCACGTCAGCCTGCTCACCGAGGCCGAGCCCTGGGCGCAGAACGGTCACCCGCGTACCGCCGGCATCTCGGCGTTCGGGCTCAGCGGTACCAACGTCCACGTGATCCTCCAGGAGGCCCCGGAGCCGGAACCCGCCGCCGAACCCGCCACCACGGGCCGCGACAGCGCGACAGGTGCGACCACCGGGACAGGCGACGGGAAGAGCGGGGAGCCGGTCGAGGGACAGCCGGCCACGGACAGCCGGACGACACCCTTCGCCACGCCAGTCGCCCCGTTCCTCGTCTCGGGACGCAGCGCCGCGGGCCTGCGCGCCCAGGCGGCGCGACTGGCCTCCTTCGTGCGGGACGGATCCGGAGCCGCCGCCCGGCCCCAGGACATCGGCCACGCCCTGGTCGCCACCCGCACCGCGTTCGAGCACCGTGCCGTCGTCCTCGACACCGGGACCCTCCCGGCCGCCGCCGACGACAACGAGCCCACCTCCCTCACCACCGCTCCGTCCACCCCCCTGCTCACCGGCCTGGACGCACTCGCGGAGGGCGCCAAGGCGCCGCACGTGATCCGGGGCACCGCCACCGGCCCCGCCCAGGTCGCCTTCGTCTTCCCCGGCCAGGGCTCCCAGTGGGACGGCATGGCCGTCGAACTCCTCGAATCCTCCCCGGTGTTCGCCGAGCGGATGCGCGAGTGCGCCGAGGCCCTGGCTCCCTTCACCGACTGGGACCTCCTCGACGTCGTCCACCAGCGCCCGGGAGCGCCCACCTTCGACGAGGTCGACGTCGTCCAGCCGGTCCTGTGGGCCGTCATGGTCTCCCTCGCGGCCCTCTGGCGCGCGTGCGGTGTCGAGCCCGCCGCCGTCGTCGGCCACTCCCAGGGAGAGATCGCCGCCGCCTGCGTCGCCGGGGCCCTCTCGCTGGAGGACGGCGCCCGCGTCGTCGCGCTCCGCAGCCGGATCATCCGCCAGGACCTCGCCGGACGCGGCGGCATGATGTCGGTCGCGCTGCCCTCCGCGGAGGCCGAGTCGGCGATGAGCGGCTGGGGCGACAGGCTTCAGATCGCCGTGGTCAACAGCCCCTCCTCCACCGTCGTGTGCGGCGAGAAGGAAGCCCTCGACGAGCTGTACACCCACCTGGAGACACAGGGCGTACAGGCCCGCCGCATCCCGGTGGACTACGCCTCGCACTCGGTGTTCGTCGAGGAGATACGCGACCGCCTGCTCGCGGACATCGCGGAGGTCACCCCCCGCCCGTCCACCACGACCTTCTACTCCACGGTGACCGGCGGCCCGCTCGACACCACCGCACTCGACCCCGGCTACTGGTACGAGAACCTGCGCCGCACCGTGCGCTTCGAGGACACCACCCGGGCCATGCTCGACGACGGGTTCACCCTCTTCGTCGAGGCCAGCCCCCACCCGGGCCTCTTCATCGCCCTCGGCGAGACCGTCGCCGCCGGCTCGGCCACCGCCACCGCCGTCGGCTCGCTGCGCCGGCACAGCGGCGGACCGGACCGCTTCGCCACATCGCTGGCCGAGGCCTACGTGCACGGCGCCCCGGTCGACTGGAGCCTCTTCTTCCCCGAGACCGCCGCGCCCGCCAACCGCGTGGAGCTGCCCACGTACGCCTTCCAGCGCGAGCACTACTGGGTCACCGCGCCCACCGGCGCCGGCGACGTGCTGACCGCCGGCCTCGAACCGGCCGGCCACCCGCTGCTCGGCGCACGGGTCTCCGCCCCGGACACGGACGCGCTCAGCCTGACGGGCCGCCTGTCCCTCGGCACCCACCCGTGGCTCGGCGACCACCGGGTGGGCGACTCCGCGTTCTTCCCCGGCACCGGACAGGTGGAACTCGTCGGCTACGCCGGTGACCAGGTCGGCTGCCCGGTGATCGACGAACTGACCCTGGAGGCACCGCTGATCGTCCCCGAGCGAGGTGGTGTCGCCGTACGTGTCACGGTCGGCACCGCAGCCTCGGACGGCCGGCGCCCGGTGACCGTGCACGCCCGTACGGAGGACGGCGACCAGCCGTGGACCCGGCACGCCACCGGCGTCCTCGCACCCGGCACCGCGACCTCCGGCGCGGGAACGCCCGACGCCGAGGACACGGCGTGGAGCGCGGGACAGTGGCCCCCGGCCGGTGCGGAGCCCGTGGACCTGGACGGTTTCTACGACGGCATGGCGCAGGAGGGCCTCAGCTACGGGCCCGTCTTCCGCGGCCTGAACGCGGCATGGCGCGCCGACGGCGACATCTACGCCGAGGTCGCGCTCCCCACCGGAACACCCGCGACGGACTTCCGTCTCCACCCGGCGCTGCTCGATGCGGCGTTGCATGGGGTGGCGTTGTCGGGTGCGGTGGGTGGGGGTGCTGCGTTGCCGTTCGCGTGGTCGGGTGTGTCGTTGGGTGTGGTGGGTGCGTCGGTGGTGCGGGTTCGGGTCTCGGTGGTGGGTGAGGGCCGTGTGTCGGTGGTGTTGGCCGATGCCGGTGGTGCGGGTGTGGTGGCATCGGTGGAGTCGTTGGTGCTGCGTTCGGTGGTGGGTGAGCGGCGTGCGGTGGCGGAGTCGGGTGTGTGGGGGTCGTTGTTCGGGGTGGAGTGGCCGGAGGTGGCGTTGCCGGGTGGGGACGCGGTCGAGGGCGTGGTGGTGGGTCACTGGGGCGATGTGGTGGGTTCGTCGGGTGTGGTGCCGGATGTCGTGGTGTTCGATTCGCTGCGCGCCGGTGGGGCGGGGGCTGGTTCCGCGGGTGGTGTGCGGGATGCGGTGTGTGAGGCGTTGGGGGTGGTGCAGGAGTGGCTGAGTGATGAGCGGTTCGACGGGTCGCGGTTGGTGGTGCGGACGGTCGGTGCGGTGGGGCCGTCTGGTGAGGGTGTGGGGGATGTGGCCGGTGCTGCTGTGTGGGGGCTGGTGCGGTCGGCGCAGTCGGAGAATCCGGGGCGTGTGGTGCTGCTGGACGGTGAGTTGGACGGCCTGGGTGGTCTGACCGGTGTGGCGCGGGTGGTGGCGCTGGGTGAGTCGCAGGTGGTGGTGCGGGAGGGCCGTGCGCACGTGGGCCGGCTGGAACGCGCCGTGCCTTCCGCGGAAGAGCGGAGCGGCGTGGAGTTCGGTTCGGTGGGGACGGTGTTGTTGACGGGGGGTACGGGGACGTTGGGGCGTGTGTTTGCGCGTCATTTGGTGGTGGAGCGTGGGGTGCGGCGGTTGGTGTTGACGAGTCGTCGTGGTGGTGTGGCTGAGGGTGTGGGTGAGTTGGTTGAGGAGTTGGCGGGGTGGGGTGCTGAGGTGGTGGTCGAGGCGTGTGATGTGGCTGATCGGGAGGCGTTGGCGGGGGTGTTGGGGGCGATTCCGGTGGATCGTCCGTTGGTGGGGGTGGTGCATCTGGCGGGGGTGCTGGATGACGGGGTGATCGGTTCGTTGACGTCGGAGCGGGTGGGGGCGGTGCTGCGTCCGAAGGTGGATGCGGCGTTGAACCTGCATGAGCTGACGCGTGGTATGGACCTCGCCGCCTTCGTCCTCTTCTCCTCCGTGGCCGGCACCTTCGGCAACGCGGGCCAGGGAAACTACGCCGCCGCCAATGCGTTCCTGGACGCGCTGGCCACGTACCGCAGGGCCGAAGGGCTCCCCGCGCACTCCCTCGCCTGGGGCTTCTGGGACGAGGCCAGCGGCATGACCGGCAAGCTGTCCGGTGCCGAACGCTCCCGCATCTCCTCCGTCGGCGGCGTCTTCCCGATCTCCTCGGAACGAGGAGTGGCCCTCTTCGACGCCGCACTGCGCATGGACAAGCCGGTGGCGGTTCCGGTGCAGCTCGACCTCGCCGCCGTACGGGCCCAGGGGGAGAGCAGCCGCGAACTCTTCCGCACGCTGGTCCCGGTCGTCACCCGGCGCAGGGCCGCGGGCCACGTCGTGGCGAACGGCCTTCAGCAGCGGTTCGCGCGCCTCGCCGAGTCCGAGCGAGAAGGAGCGATGCTGGAGGTCGTCCTCGAACAGGTCGCCTCCGTCCTCGGATACAGCTCCCTCCAGGCCATCGAACCGGAGAAGGCGTTCAAGGACCTCGGCTTCGACTCCTTGCGGGCGGTGGAGTTCCGTAACGCGCTGGCCGAAGCCACCGCGCTCCGTCTCCCCGCAACCGTCGTCTTCGACTACCCCACCCCCGTGGCCCTGGCCCGCCACCTGCTGGGCGAGGTCGCCGGTGCCGACGCCCCCGCGACAGCCGCCCTCGCCGCGGTGAGCCGGAACTCCCCCGCGCACACGGACGACCCGATCGTCATCGTGGGCATGGCCTGCCGCTACCCGGGCAACGTGGACTCACCCGAGGACCTCTGGCAGGCCGTGGCCGAGGGTGCCGATCTCATAACCGACTTCCCGTCCGACCGGGGCTGGGACCTGCGGAAGATCTACGACCCGGAAGGCATCCGGCCGGACACCAGCTACGTCGCGCGTGGCGGGTTCCTCGACGACGCCCCCGGATTCGACCCCGCGTTCTTCGGGATCAGCCCGAACGAGGCCCTGATCATGGACCCGCAGCAGCGGCTGCTGCTGGAAACGTCCTGGGAGGCGTTCGAGCGGGCCGGCATCGACCCGCTCTCCCTCAAGGAGAGCCGGACCGGCGTATTCGCCGGGATGATGTACCACGACTACGCCCACAACGCGAGCACGGGCGGCATCGCCTCCGGCCGGATCTCCTACGTACTAGGCCTCGAAGGCCCGTCGATGACGGTGGACACGGCGTGCTCGTCCTCGCTGGTCGCACTGCACCTCGCGATCCAGGCTCTGCGCTCGGGTGAGTGCTCCCTCGCGCTGGCGGGCGGCGTGGCCGTCATGTCGGAGCCCGAGGTCTTCGTCGAGTTCAGCCGGCAGCGTGGGCTGGCGAAGGACGGTCGGTGCAAGTCGTTCGCGGGTGCCGCGGACGGTGCCGCGTGGTCCGAGGGTGTCGGTGTGCTGCTGGTCGAGCGTCTCTCGGACGCCCGGCGGCTCGGTCACGACGTCCTGGCCGTGGTGCGGGGCAGTGCGGTGAATCAGGACGGTGCGAGTAATGGGTTGACGGCTCCGAATGGGCCGTCGCAGCAGCGGGTGATCCGCGCCGCGCTGGAGAACGCCGGGCTGTCGTCCGCCGATGTGGATCTGGTGGAGGCGCATGGTACGGGGACTCGGTTGGGTGATCCGATCGAGGCGCAGGCGTTGCTCGCGACGTATGGGCAGGGGCGCCCGGAGGGCGATCCGCTCTGGTTGGGGTCGTTGAAGTCGAATCTTGGTCATGCGCAGGCGGCTGCGGGTGTGGGTGGTGTGATCAAGGCGGTGGAGGCGATTCGGCATGGTGTGTTGCCGAGGACGTTGCATGTGGATGTGCCGACGCCGCAGGTGGATTGGGCGGCGGGGTCGGTGGAGTTGTTGACGGAGTCTCGGGTGTGGCCGGAGCGGGATCGTCCGCGTCGGGTGGGTGTGTCGTCGTTCGGGCTGAGTGGGACGAATGCGCATGTGATTGTGGAGCAGGCTCCGGTGGAGGTGGAGCCGGCTGAGGTTTCCGTGGTTGGGGTGCCGGTGGTGCCGGTGGTGTTGTCGGCGCGGAGTGAGGCGGGGCTGTCGGGTCAGGCGGGGAAGTTGCTTGAGCGTATGGACGCTTCCGCTTCCTTGTTGGATGTGGGTTTTTCGTCGGTGGTGTCGCGTGCGGTGCTTGAGCATCGTGCGGTGGTGGCGGCGTCGGATCGTGAGGAGTTGGTGCGGGGTCTGACGGCTCTGGTTGAGGGTGAGGTGTCGGCTTCGGTGGTGCGGGGGTCGGTGCGTCCGGCGGGCAAGGTCGCGTTCCTGTTCACGGGTCAGGGTGCGCAGCGGCTGGGGATGGGTCGGGAGCTGTATGAGGCGTTCCCGGTGTTCGCGGAGGCGTTCGACGCGGTGGTGGGGGAGTTGGATGCCCGGTTGGGGTGTTCGTTGCGTGAGGTTGTGTGGGGTGAGGACGCCGGTCTGTTGAACGGGACGATGTTCGCCCAGGCCGGTCTGTTCGCCGTCGAGACGGCGTTGTTCCGGTTGGTGGAGTCGTGGGGTGTGCGTCCGGACTTCCTGGTGGGTCATTCGGTGGGTGAGATCGCGGCTGCGCACGTCTCGGGTGTGTTGTCGTTGGCGGATGCGGCTGAGCTGGTGGTGGCGCGTGGTCGGTTGATGCAGGCGTTGCCGGCTGGTGGGTCGATGGTGGCGGTGGAGGCGACGGAGGCTGAGGTGCTTCCGCTGCTGAACGGTGAGGTGGGGATCGCGGCCGTCAACGGGCCGCGTGCGGTGGTCGTTTCGGGTACGGAGGATGCGGTTCGCGGGCTGGTCGCGGTGTTCGAGGAGCAGGGGCGTCGGACGAGTGTGCTGCGTGTCTCGCACGCGTTCCATTCGCCGTTGATGGAGCCGATGTTGGCGGAGTTCGGGGCGGTGGTGGCCGGGCTGTCGTTCGGTGCCGCGTCGATTCCGGTGGTGTCGGGTGTGTCGGGGGATCTGGCGGAGGACTGGGGTTCGGCCGCGTACTGGGTGCGGCATGTCCGGGAGGCCGTGCGGTTCGCGGACGCGGTGTCGTTCGTCGCTGCGCGTGGTGTCACGTCCTACGTCGAACTGGGTCCGGATGGTGTGCTGAGCGGGATGGCGCAGCAGTCGGTGGACGCTGAGTCGGCTCTGTTCGTTTCGTTGGTGCGTAAGGGGCGGCCCGAGGTGGCTGTGGCTGTTGCGGCGTTGGGTCAGTTGCATGTGGCGGGTGTCTCGGTGGACTGGGCTCGGTTCTTCGAGGGTTCGGGTGCGCGTCGTGTCGATCTGCCGACGTACGCCTTCCAGCACCAGAACTACTGGATCGTCGGCGAGCAGCGCGGTACGGACCTCGAATCCATCGGGCAGGAGTCCGCCGGCCACCCCCTTCTGAGCGCGGTCGTGACGTCACCCGATACGGACAGTGTGATTCTGACCGGTCGCCTGTCCACCGGGGCCCAGCTCTGGCTGGCCGACCACGCGGTCGGTGACGCTGCCCTCTTCCCTGGCACGGGTTTCGTGGAGCTGGCACTGAGAGCAGCAGACGAGGTCGGGTACGCCGGGCTCGAAGAGCTGACCCTGGAAGCGCCGCTGGTGCTCCCGGAGCATGGTGGCGTCGCCCTCCAGGTCGTCGTCGGTTCCCCAGACGACTCCGGCAGGCGACCGGTGACCGTTCACTCGCGCGGCGAGGCGACGGATCTGCCGTGGGTGCGCCACGCCACCGGTTCGCTTGTCGCCGTCGCCGCTGCGCCCGACGCCGAGGACATGGCCTGGAGTGCGGGGCAGTGGCCGCCGGCCGGTGCGGAGCCGGTTGATCTGGACGGGTTCTACGACGGCATGGCGGAAGCGGGTCTGCGCTACGGGCCGGCCTTCCGCGGACTGGGCGAAGCCTGGCGGACCGAGGATCACGTCTTTGCCGAGGTGGGTCTCCCCGAGGGCACCGAGCCCGGAACCTACGCCCTGCACCCTGCGCTGTTCGATGCGGCGTTGCATGGGGTGGCGTTGTCGGGTGCGGTGGATGAGGGGGCCGCGCTGCCGTTCGCGTGGTCCGGTGTGTCGTTGGGCGTGGTGGGTGCCTCGGTGGTGCGCGCCCGGGTCTCCGTGCTGGGTGAGGGCCGGGTGTCGGTGGTGTTGGCCGATGCGAGCGGTGGTGTGGTGGCATCGGTGGGTTCGCTCGTGCTGCGGTCGGTGGGCGGCGCGCGGCGCGCGGCGGCCGAGTCCGGTGCGTGGGGATCTTTGTTCAGGGTGGAGTGGCCGGAAGTGGCGCTGCCCGGCGCTGACGAGGCGGACGGCGTGGCCGTGGGCCACTGGAGCGATCTGAAGAGCTCGTCGGATGTGGTGCCGGACGTGGTGGTGTTCGATTCGCTGCGCGCCGGTGGAGCGGGGCTCGCCTCTGCGGGTGGTACCCGGGATGCGGTGTGCGAGGCGTTGGGGGTGGTGCAGGAGTGGCTGGGTGATGAGCGGTTTGCCGACGCACGGTTGGTGGTGCGGACGGTGGGCGCCATGGTGTTGCCGGGCGAAGAACTGACGGATGTGGCCGGTGCTGCTGTGTGGGGGCTGGTGCGGTCGGCGCAGTCGGAGAACCCGGGACGCGTGGTGCTGCTGGACGGCGAGCCGGACGACCTCGCTGAGGTGGCAAGGCTGGTGGCCCTCGACGAGTCGCAGGTGGTGGTGCGGGAGGGCCGTGCGCACGTGGGCCGGCTGGAACGCGCCGTGCCTTCCGCCGCTGACAGGTCCGGCGTGGGGTTCGATTCCGCGGGGACGGTGCTGCTGACAGGCGGAACCGGGACGCTGGGCCGGGTATTCGCGCGTCATTTGGTGGTGGAGCGTGGGGTGCGGCGGTTGGTGTTGACGAGTCGTCGTGGTGGTGTGGCTGAGGGTGTGGGTGAGTTGGTTGAGGAGTTGGCGGGGTGGGGTGCTGAGGTGGTGGTCGAGGCGTGTGATGTGGCTGATCGGGAGGCGTTGGCGGGGGTGTTGGGGGCGATTCCGGTGGATCGTCCGTTGGTGGGGGTGGTGCATCTGGCGGGAGTGCTGGATGACGGGGTGATCGGTTCGTTGACGTCGGAGCGGGTGGGGGCGGTGCTGCGTCCGAAGGTGGATGCGGCGTTGAACCTGCATGAGCTGACGCGTGGTATGGACCTCGCCGCCTTCGTCCTCTTCTCCTCGGCTGCCGGAGTGCTCGGCAACCCGGGCCAGGGAAACTACGCGGCCGCCAATGCGTTCCTGGACGCGCTGGCTACGTACCGCAGGGCCGAAGGGCTCCCCGCGCAGTCGCTCGCCTGGGGTCCCTGGGCGGACGGCGGCATGGTGGACGGCCTGCAGAGCGCCGACTCCCAGCGGATGCGCCGGACCGGCATCGAACCGCTCTCCGGCGAGGAAGGAACCGCTCTCTTCGATGCGGCCGAGACCTCCGGTGGGCCCGCGCTCGTCACCATGCGGGTCGACCTCACCGGGGCGGGCGCCCCGGAGCCGGACGACCTGCCCGACCTGTTCCGAGGACTGGTACGGCCCAGTGCCCACCGACCCACCGACGCGTCGGCATCCGGTGCTGCGGCGTTCCGCCGGCGGATGACCTCGCTGACCGACGACGAGCGCGCGGATCAGGTGCTCGACCTCGTACGCGCCCACGCGGCCGCCATTCTCGGGTACGCGGGTCCCTCGGCCATCGAGCCGGACCGGGCGTTCAAGGAGCTCGGATTCGATTCGCTGGCGGCGGTGGAGTTCCGCAACGGCCTGGCCCAGGCCACCGGACTCCGCCCCTCGGCCACGCTGGTCTTCGACTATCCGAACTCCCGCGCACTCGCCCAGCACCTGGCGGAGGAACTGCGCCCCGACTCCCCCACGGACGACGAGGCCGTCGGGGAGGAGCGGGTCCGACGCATTCTGCAAGGAATTCCCCTGAGCCGGCTCAGGGACGCGGGACTGATGGAAGTCCTCTTCGAGCTCGCCGGTGCTCACGACGAGCCGGCGAACGAGGCGGAGGGTACGGACGAGCCCTCCGCCGACTCCATCGACTCGATGGATGCCGAGAGCCTGATCAGCATGGCACTCGACGGATCCGGCCTTGACGACGCGACACAGGGAATGTGAGAGCCCCGATGAGTAATTCCGACGAGAAGCTGGTCGCCGCACTGCGGGCGTCGCTCAAGGAGAACGACCGTCTGCGGGCCCACAACCGAAAGCTGTCCTCCGCGGCCCACGAGCCCATCGCCATCGTCGCGATGAGCTGCCGCTTTCCGGGAGGCGTCGAATCGCCGGAGGCCCTGTGGCAGCTGGTGAACGACGGTGTGGACGCCATATCCGAGTTCCCGGAGAACCGAGGCTGGGACCTCGGTGCCCTCTACGATCCGGACGGCGAGCGACAGAACACCAGCTACGTCAACCAGGGCGGGTTCCTCCACGCCGCAGACACGTTCGACCCGGCGTTCTTCGGGATCAGCCCGAACGAGGCCCTGATCATGGACCCGCAGCAGCGGCTGCTGCTGGAGACGTCCTGGGAGGCCTTCGAGCGGGCCGGCATCGACCCCACCACGTTGAAGGGCAGCAAAACCGGCGTATTCGCCGGAATGATGTACCACGACTACGCCCACAGCAGCGCCACGGGTTCCATCGCCTCGGGCCGGGTGTCGTACGTCTTCGGCTTCGAGGGCCCGTCGATGACGCTGGACACGGCGTGCTCGTCGTCGCTGGTCGCGATGCACCTGGCGGCCCAGGCGCTGCGTTCGGGCGAGTGCTCCATGGCACTGGCCGGAGGCGTGGCGCTCATGTCGACGCCTGAGGTCTTCGTCGAGTTCAGCAGACAGGGCGGCCTCTCCAAGGACGGCCGCTGCAAGTCGTTCGCGGGCTCCACCGACGGCACCAGCTGGTCGGAGGGGGCCGGCGTCCTGCTCCTGGAGAAGCTCTCCGACGCCCGCAGCAACGGACACCCGGTCCTGGCGGTCCTGCGGGGCAGTGCGGTGAATCAGGACGGTGCGAGTAATGGGTTGACGGCTCCGAATGGGCCGTCGCAGCAGCGGGTGATTCGTGCGGCGTTGGCTGATGCGCAGATTTCGTCGGATCAGGTGGATCTGGTGGAGGCGCATGGTACGGGGACTCGGTTGGGTGATCCGATCGAGGCGCAGGCGTTGCTTGCGACGTATGGGCAGGGGCGGGTCGAGGGTGATCCGTTGTGGTTGGGGTCGTTGAAGTCGAATCTTGGTCATGCGCAGGCGGCTGCGGGTGTGGGTGGTGTGATCAAGGCGGTGCAGGCGATTCGGCATGGTGTGTTGCCGAGGACGTTGCATGTGGATGTGCCGACGCCGCAGGTGGATTGGGCGGCGGGGGCGGTGGAGTTGTTGACGGAGTCGCGGGTGTGGCCGGAGCGGGATCGTCCGCGTCGGGTGGGTGTGTCGTCGTTCGGGCTGAGTGGGACGAACGCACATGTGATCGTGGAGCAGGCTCCGGTGGAGGTGGAGCCGGCTGAGGTTTCCGTGGTTGGGGTGCCGGTGGTGCCGGTGGTGTTGTCGGCGCGGAGTGAGGCGGGGCTGTCGGGGCAGGCGGGGAAGCTGCTGGAGCGTATGGACGCTTCCGCTTCCTTGTTGGATGTGGGTTTTTCGTCGGTGGTGTCGCGTGCGGTGCTTGAGCATCGTGCGGTGGTGGCGGCGTCGGATCGTGAGGAGCTGGTACGGGGTCTGACGGCTCTGGTTGAGGGCGAGTTGTCGGCTTCGGTGGTGCGGGGGTCGGTGCGTCCGGCTGGTGCTACGGCCTTCCTGTTCACGGGTCAGGGTGCGCAGCGGTTGGGGATGGGTCGGGAACTGTATGAGGCGTTCCCGGGGTTCGCGGAGGCGTTCGACGCGGTGCTGGTTGAGCTGGATGCCCGGTTGGGGCGTTCGTTGCGTGAGGTGGTGTGGGGTGAGGACGTCGGTCTGTTGAACGGGACGATGTTCGCCCAGGCCGGTCTGTTCGCCGTCGAGACGGCGTTGTTCCGGCTGGTGGAGTCGTGGGGGGTCCGTCCGGACTTCCTGGTGGGTCATTCGGTGGGTGAGATCGCGGCTGCGCACGTCGCGGGTGTGTTGTCGTTGGCGGATGCGGCTGAGCTGGTGGTGGCGCGTGGTCGGTTGATGCAGGCGTTGCCGGCTGGTGGGTCGATGGTGGCGGTGGAGGCGACGGAGGCCGAGGTGCTTCCGCTGCTGAACGGTGAGGTGGGGATCGCGGCCGTCAACGGGCCGCGTGCGGTGGTCGTTTCGGGTACGGAGGATGCGGTTCGCGGGCTGGTCGCGGTGTTCGAGGAGCAGGGGCGCCGGACGAGTGTGCTGCGTGTCTCGCACGCGTTCCATTCGCCGTTGATGGAGCCGATGTTGGCGGAGTTCGGGGCGGTGGTGGCCGGGCTGTCGTTCGGTGCCGCGTCGATCCCTGTCGTGTCGGGTGTGTCGGGGGATCTGGCGGAGGACTGGGGTTCGGCCGCGTACTGGGTGCGGCATGTGCGGGAAGCGGTGCGGTTCGCGGACGCGGTGTCGTTCGTCGCTGCGCGTGGTGTCACGTCGTTCGTGGAGGTGGGTCCGGATGGTGTGTTGAGCGGGATGGCGCAGCAGTCGGTGGACGCGGAGGCAGCTGTCTTCGCCCCCCTCGTGCGTAAGGGTCGTCCCGAGGTGACCACGGCTGTCACGGCGCTGGGTCAGTTGCATGTGGCCGGTGTCTCGGTGGACTGGGCCCGGTTCTTCGAGGGTTCGGGTGCGCGTCGTGTCGATCTGCCGACGTACGCCTTCCAGCGCGAGCGGTACTGGATGGAAGCGGAACTCGGCGGCAACGATCCCGGCTCGTTCGGCCTGGCCACGACCGATCACCCACTCCTCGGCGCGGCCGTCGCGCTGGCGGAGGCCGATGAGATGGTGCTCACCGGAAGGCTCTCTCTGGCCACCCAGACCTGGATCGCCGATCACGGTGTGCTGGGCAGCGTCCTCCTGCCCGGCACGGCCTTCGTTGAACTGGCCGTCAGAGCCGGTGACGAGGTTGGCTGCGACCTCCTCGAAGAGCTGACGTTGCAGGCGCCACTCGTGGTCCCCGAAGAGGGCGGTGTCGCGATTCAGGTAGCGATCGGCGCAGCCGATCCGACGGGGCGGCGCTCGGTCAGCGTGCACTCACGAGCCGACGGCGCCGACCACGCGCCTTGGACGCGTCATGCGGAAGGCACCCTTGCCGTGGGTGCGGAGACCCCTGCCGCGGACCTGACTGTGTGGCCGCCGAAGGGCGCTACGGCGATCGACGTCGAAGGAGCCTACGGCCTCCTCAACGAGCGTGGCTACGGTTACGGGCCGGTGTTCCAGGGGCTCAAGGCCGCCTGGGCCTCCGGGGAGGAGCTGTACGCGGAGGTCGCACTCCCCGACTCGGCGCACGACGACGCCCGGCGCTTCGGCCTGCACCCCGCTCTGCTCGACGCAGCCATGCACGTGGCGCTCATTGACGACGGTTCGGGGACCGACGAGTCGACCGTTCTGCCCTTCGCCTGGACCAACGTCGCTCTGCACGCGGCAGGGGCCTCGGTTCTCCGCGTCCGGATCGCGCCGGCCGGGCAGGACAGTGTGTCCGTCCTGGTGTCGGACGAAGCGGGCCAACCAGTGCTCAGCGTTGGCGCATTGGTGTCCCGTCCGGTGTCGGTGGGGCAGTTGGGTGGTTCGGGTGTGGGTGGTGGGTTGCATGAGGTGGTGTGGCGGCCGTTGGTGTCGGCTGGTGTGGTGGGGGGTGCTGGGGTGTCGGGTGCGGTGGTGTTTGAGGTGCCGTCGGTGGGTGCGGGTGTGGGTGTGGGTGTGGATCCGGTGGTGGGTGTGCGGTCGGTGTTGGGTGGGGTGCTTGAGCGTGTGCAGGGGTGGTTGGCGGATGAGGGTGCTGTGGGTGGTCCGTTGGTGGTGGTGACGCGTGGTGGTGTGTCGGTGGGTGTGGGGGATGGGGTGGATGTGTGTGTGGCGCCGGTGTGGGGGTTGGTGCGGGCGGCGCAGGCGGAGAATCCTGGCCGGATTGTGCTGGTCGATGTGGATGCTGATACCGATGTGGATGCGGGTGCTTCGGGTGGGGTGTTGGGGGATGTTGCGGGTGTGGTGCTGGGTTCGGGTGAGCCGGAGGTTGCGGTGCGGGGTGGTGAGGTGTTGGTCCCGCGTCTGGTGGAAGTGCCGGCAGGCGATGGCGATGGCACAGGGGCGGTCGATGGTGTGGGTGATGGTGT
>NZ_JBFAJY010000060.1:0-31262 GCF_040655445.1 Streptomyces sp. NPDC050423 | reverse complement strand
CCTCCGGCGTTGTCGTCGGTCAACGACGCTCCGCGTCGATTCCCTCCTCCGCCTTGGATCCGAAGCCGCATGACGCCGCTCGCTGATCCGCTCCCTATCGCGCACCAGGTCGTTACCCCAGAGGGAATCGACACGGTGATCTCCGCCGGGCGACAGTGGCCGAACAGCCGACACCACACGTCCGGGAGGGACTTGACGTGCCGTACTTCGATGGCGCCGATGGAACCAGCCTGTTCTGCACCGACTGGGGGCAGGGCAGCCCGGTGGTGTTCGTGACGGGGGCCCGGCTCAGCAGCAGCGCGTGGGAGCTCCAGATGCTCCCGCTGTCCGAGCAGGGCCTGCGCTGCGTCGCCTACGGCAAACGGGGGCACGGCCGCTCGGACTGGGGCGGCCACGGGTACGACTACGACACCCTCGCCGACGGCCTCGCGGCACTGCTCGACCACCTCGGCCTTCGCGACGTGACCCTGGTGACACACTCGATGGGCGGTGGAGAGGTGATCCGCTACCTGTCCCGTCACGGGTACGGCCGGGTGAGCCGGATCGCGCTGATCTCGGTCACCGCGCCCCTGGCGATCAGGACGCCGGACAACCCCGACGGGGTCGAAGCGGAGCCTCTTCGAGGCCGGACTGGCGGACCGGACGGGAGACCGGCCGCGGTGGATGGCCCAGAACACGCTCATCGGGGCCGGCGCCGCGGACCTCTGACCCGCGCCGCCTCAGGAGGGTGTCGCGGCGAAGAGCGACACCGCACAGCCGTCCGGGTCGAGGACGACCGCGTACCTCTGCCCCCACACGGCGTCCCACGGTTCCAGGTGCCCCCGGTATCCGGCGCCGGTCAGCTCCGCGTAGACGGAGTCGACCTCCGCCGGACCGTCACAGAGGAAGGCGAGCCCGAGGCGTTCCCCGCCGTTCGCCGCCGCCCATTCCGGGTCGAAGGAGCGCACGACGTCCTCGGTGTCCCACAGCAGGCGCCGCCCGTCCGGGAGCGTGACTTCGACATGGGGCGCGGATTCCGCGCCGGCGGGGATGTCGAGGCCGAGCCGACGGTAGAAGGCGAGCGAGGCGGTCAGATCCGCGGTGGTGATGGAGATCGCGTCGAGTCGTGGAGTCATGGTCCGACCGTAGGCCGGGCATCGGCCCGCGGTCTTGTACGAATCGGTCACGCCCCCCGGCCGCGCTCAGCCCGTGCTGTCGCTCTCCGTGCCGTCCAGGCAGTCCGCCGGGGACGTGCCCGGGTCCGTCAGGGCCAGACCCAGCGCGGCGCGTTCGGTGACCCAGCGGGTCGGGCGGTGGCGCGGGTCGCCGGTCGTCGCGTACAGGGCCCGGTGCAGCTCCAGCATCCGGGCCGCGCCGATCCGGTCGCCCCAGGCCAGCGGGCCGACCGGGTAGCCGAGGCCGGTCGTGACGGCCAGATCGATATCGGCCGGGGTCGCCAGGGCGCGTTCCGCGATGGACGCCGAGACCGACACGACCGAGGCGAGCAGCCGCTGGGCGACCGAGCCCGCCGTGTCCCGTACCACCGACACCGCGAACGGCTCGCCGTCGTCCGATGCCCGTGCCAGCACCGCGCGGGCGTCCCGCGCGGCAGCCGGTTCAGCGGCCGGTGTCACGGCCAGCACCCGGCGGCGCCCGGACGCGGGCAGCGGGTCCACCCCGAAGGTGCGCCCGGCCGGCAGCCGGTGCGCGGCCACCGCGGAGGCGACCGTGGTGCCCCAGACCGGGACCAGCACCAGGGCCCCGGCCGAGGGCTCAGGGCCCGACTCGACCGTGGCGCCCGCCGCGGTCAGCGCCTCGCGCAGGGCGGTGGCGTCCCGCTCGTCCGCCGTGTCGGTGAAGACGTGCACCGGACGGTCCGGGGTACCCGTGACCGGCGCCTCAGCGGCCGGGGCGGGCGCCTCGGGGCCGTACGCGAACCAGCCGCGTCCGGTCTTGCGGCCGTGCAGACCGGCCGTCACCCGGTTCGGGGTCAGGTAGGAGGGGCGCAGCCGGTCCTCGTGGCGGAAGCCCTCCCAGATCGAGTCGATCACCGCTGCGGTCACGTCGAGTCCGGTGAGGTCCATCAGCTCGAACGGGCCCATCCGCAGGCCGAGTACGTCCCGCGCGATCCGGTCGATGCCCGCCGGGTCGCTCACGGTCTCCTCCAGCAGCGCGAGCGCCTCGGTGACCAGTCCGCGCCCGGCGTGGTTGATGAGGAAGCCGGGGGTGTCGGCGACCGTGACCGCGCGGTGCCCGCAGCTCTCCACGAGCGCCGTCAGCAGCGGCGGGATGCCGGGGCGGGTGGCCGCGCCCGGCACGACCTCGACGATCCGCATCAGGGGCACCGGGTTGAAGAAGTGCAGCCCGGCCAGCCGCGTCGGGTCCTTCAGCGCGGCGCCGATCCGGGTCACGGACAGCGAGGAGGTGTTGGTCGCGAACACGGCCGAGGCGGGCAGCACCCGCTCCAGCCGGCCGAAGACCTCTGTCTTGGTGGCGAGGTCCTCCCGCACGGCCTCGATGACCAGCTCGACCTGCGGGCCCTCGGCCCACGGGTCCGTGAGCGGGATCAGCCGGTCCACGGCGGCCGCCGCGTCCCCGGCGGACATCCGGCCCTTCTGCACGGCCCGCTCCAGCATGGAGCGCACGAAGCCGGCCGCCTCGGTCACGGCCTCCGTCCGTACGTCGCACAGCTCGACGGTGTGTCCGGCGGTGGCCGCCCACTGGGCGATGCCGCGGCCCATGGCTCCGGCTCCGACGATCCTGATACGCATGGCAGTTGAGGCCTCTCGGGGTGGTGGACGGGCGGATCGGACGGCTCGTGCGGGTCAGCGGAGATACACACGGTCCGGGTCGACATCCTCGCGCAGCAGCCGCAGCTCGTCCCGCGTCGGGGGTGGCACCTCCTCGACCGTGCCGGCGACGCGGAGGTCCCAGCCGGTGGCCGCCCGGACCTGCTCGACGGTGACGCCCCGGTGGACGGCGACCAGCCGCAGCTCCTCGCCCACCCCCTCACGGGCCAGGATGCCCAGCTCGGTGATGACACGGGTGACCCCGGCACCCAGTGGCCGGATGCCCTCGGCCAGCGCCCGGTCCGGTCCGGGCGTGGTGCAGAAGTCCAGCTCCGCGGTGAAGGAGCGCGGATCGTGACGGCGCATCACCACGAAGACCTCGCGGGAGTTGGCCATCACCTCGACCCCGCCCCCGGAACCCGGCAGACGGACCGACGGGCTCTCCCAGTCGCCGATCACCGAGGTGTTGAGGCTGCCCCAGCGGTCGATCTGCGCGGCGCCGAGGAACCCGACATCGATATGGCCGCCCTGGAGCACACAGCCGAAGAGCATCGGCATCGAGATCACCGCCTCCGCTCCCGTGATCAGGACGGCGTCGGCGATGGTCTCCGGCAGCTGCGAGGGGTGGGCGCCGCAGACCCCGGACTCGTACACCACCTCGATGTCGGGGGCGACCGTCAGATGGGCCAGTTCGGTGGCGAGGGTCGGCAGGCCGATCCCGGCGAACACCGTGCGGCGCGCGGCCAGTTCGCGGGAGGCGACGACGGAGAGCAGTTCGGACGAGGTGATGGTGCCCGGTGCGGTGGTGGTCATGACCCGTTCCTTGTCGTGTCCCGTGTGCGGATCCGTACGGAGCCGGTGGGTGCTCACAGCCGGCGCCCGTAGTTCACCGGCTCGCTGAGCGCCTCGCCGACCGCGAGCCCGGCCCAGAACTCCTCGCCGAGCTTCTCGACGTACTCCGCGTGGTCGGCCGTTCCGCGCACCCACTCGTCCAGCCAGTCCTGGAGCCGCCGCGGATCCTTGCTGATGTGCGACCAGGCCCGGTAGAAGGCGTTGTCCCGGTCGTAGTACCCCTGGGCGAAGGACGGATGCGCGCCGCGCGGGCAGCAGACGACGGCGTCGACCGCGTGGGCGGGAACCAGGGTGCGGTTCGGGTCCGAGCGGATCACCTCGTCGTCCACGATCTCCTCCACGACGACGACCGCCTTCCGCGCCGCGTACACCGCCTCGGCCTGAATGCCGGTCAGACCCCACATCTGGGTGTTGCCGCTGCGGTCGGCGCGCTGCGCGTGGATGATCGTCACGTCCGGGTTGACGGGCGGTACGACGTAGATCTGCTCGGGTTCGCCGTCCGGCCCCGGGTAGGGCGAGGTGACCTTGCGCAGATCGCTGTTGACGGACGGCAGATCGCTGCCCGCGTAGGAGCGCAGCGGATAGAACGGCAGCCGCTGGGAACCGGCGAGATAGCGGCAGATCATCCCGTAGTGGCTGTACTCCTCGAAGGCGAGCGGCGCCGGGTCGGCGCTCTCGACACGGCGGCGGAGCTCACCGAGCGAACCGGCCGAGGAGTTGCCCACGAAGGAGGAGACCAGGCGCGTCACGCACCCCGCGGCGAGCATCTGGTCCACCACGATGTCCGCGGTCATCCGGACGACCGTCAGGTCCCGGCGGCCCTGGCGGATGATCTCGTGACCCGCGGCGGTCGGGATGAGATGGGTGAAGCCTTCGAGGCAGACAGTGTCACCGTCGTGGACGAAGCCGGCGATCGCCGCCCTCATCGACATCGTCTTGTCTTTCCGGTCCGTCCTGGCCACGGTGCTCCTCCGCTGCGTGTGCGTCGTCGCGCCCTGCGGTGCGTGCGCGTCGCCCCACCGTGCCAGCGGCCATTGATTGCTGTCCAATACCAAATTAAGGTCGGATCAAGACGGCTGATTAATCAATGATCGCCGAGGTGAGGGGTGGGTATGGAACTGCGTCATCTGTCCGCGTTTGTCGCCGTGGCCGAGGAGTTGCACTTCGGCCGGGCCGCCAAGCGGCTCCAGATGGCCCAGCCGCCGCTGAGCCAGCAGATCCGGCAACTGGAGAAGGAGCTCGGCGTCCAGCTCTTCGAGCGCAACACCCGTTCGGTGCGGCTCACCAGTGCGGGGGAGTCGTTCCTCCAGCCGGTACGTACCGTGCTCGACGACCTCGACATCGCGGTCCGGGCCGCGAAGGCCGCGGGCCGCGGCGAGTACGGGCGGGTCAGCATCGGCTTCGCGGGCGCCTCCAGCCACGAGACGCTGCCCCGGCTGACCCGGGCGGTGCGCGCCGCCCACCCCGGCATCGAGCTGGTCATGACGGGCCAGACCTACGCCAACGTCGCGCTGGCGCGGGTCGCGGACGGCTCGCTCGACCTGGGCTTCGTCCGGCTGCCGGTGACCCAGCCGGGCGTGGCCCACCGGGTGATCGACGAGGAGGAGCTCGTCTGCGCGCTCCCCTCCGATCACCCGCTCGCCGACCGGGACAGTGTTCCCATCGGGGTCCTGGCCGAGGAGCCGTTCGTCGCGTTCCCCGCCAACACCGGCTCGACCGTGCGCGATGCGATGGTCGGGGCCTGCGAGGCCGCCGGGTTCAACCCGCGGGTGGTGCAGGAGGCCCCCGACTCGTACACGATTCTGGCGCTGGTCGCCGCGGGCGTCGGGGTGACCCTCACCGTCACCTCCGTCCAGCACATCCAGCAGAACGGCCTCGTCTACCGCCCGCTCGCCGGCCCGCCCATCCGGCGCCAGGCGGCTCTGGCCTGGCGGGCCGACAACCCGTCCGCCGCCCTGCGCGCGGTGCTCGCCGTCGCGGAGAACGCCCTGCCCACGCCGTCCTCGTGACCGCTCGCCACGATTGAGACGCGCTGCGTCTCGAATCAGGGGCAACTGGATATTGGACCGGCTCAGTCGCCGGGTGCGAGGGTCACCCCACACCCTTGCCGCCTTCTCCCCGCCCCGTCTCCGTCCTCCCACTCCGTCCCCGCTCCCGGAAAGGTCCCGCCGTGCCCGACCAGAACGATGTCGTGATCTGCGAACCGCTGCGCACCCCCATCGGCCGCTTCGGCGGAGCGCTCGCAGGGCAGGCGCCGGCCTCCCTCGCCGCGCTCGTCATCGCCGAGGTCGTCGCCCGCACCGGAATCGACCCGGGCCGGGTCGACGAGGTGATCCTCGGCAGCGCCTACCCGTCCGCCGACGCCCCCGCCATCGGCCGGGTCGCCGCGCTCGACGCCGGGCTCCCGCAGTCCGTCACCGGCACACAGATCGACCGCCGCTGCGGCTCCGGACTGCAGGCCGTCCTCGACGCCGCGATGCAGATCAGGGCCGGCTTCAGCGAGGTGGTGATCGCGGGCGGTGTCGACGTGATGAGCGCCGCCCCCTACTACACGCACGACGGCCGCTGGGGCATCAAGGGCCCCGGCCTCCAGCTGCACGACTCGCTCGCCCGGGGCCGGGTCACCGCGGGCGGCATCCACCACCCCGTGCCCGGCGGCATGATCGAGACCGCCGAGAACCTGCGACGGGAGTACGGCATCAGCCGCGCCGACCAGGACGCGCTCGCCCTGCGCTCGCAGCAGCGCGCCGGCCGGGCCGCGACCGAGGGGCGGTACGACGCGGAGACCGTCCCCGTCACCGTACGCACCCGCAAGGGCGAGACGGTGGTCACCGCCGACGAGCACCCGCGCCCGGACACCACCGCTGAACAGCTCGCGGCCCTGCGCCCGATCATGGGCAGGACCGACCCGGCGGCCACCGTCACCGCGGGCAACGCCAGTGGCCAGAACGACGCGGCCGCCGCCTGCCTGGTGACCAGCGCCGCCACCGCGGAACGGCTCGGCCTCACCCCGCTCGTCCGGCTCGTCTCCTTCGCCCGCGCCGGGGTGCCCGCCGCCACCATGGGCATCGGCCCCGTCCCCGCCACCCGCACGGCGCTCGCCCGCGCCGGGCTCACCCTCGCCGACCTGGACCTGATCGAGCTCAACGAGGCCTTCGCCGCCCAGGTGCTGGCCTGCACCCGCGAACTGGGACTCGGCGAGAAGGACCACGAGGAGCGGATCAACGTGAACGGCTCCGGAGTCTCCCTCGGCCACCCGGTCGGCGCCACCGGCGCCCGCATCCTCGCCACGCTGACCAGGGAACTGCACCGCCGCGAGGCCCGCTACGGCCTGGAGACCATGTGCATCGGCGGCGGTCAGGGCCTCGCCGCGGTCTTCGAGCGCATCGCGGTCTGAAGGACCGCCACCACCGCACGGAACACCCCCTCGGACACCCTGCGGCGCGGCCCACGTCGGGCCGCGCCGCCACGGGTGCTTCCCGGCTGCCCGGCCGTTCATTGAGACGCATCGCATCTCACTGCACCAGTAATTCGGTATTGGACCGTTCAAGGTCCCGGCTGGCACCGTAACGCCATCAGCCGTCCGCCGCCGTCCCCCTCAGCTGCGCGGCGCGGGGCGTCACAGGCGACGCTCCCTTCCGGTACCCCCCCCGTACCTCTGTCTCGTCCCCCTGCCATCCGCTTGATCAACGACGTTCACGGGAGCCACCATGAGTGCGTCCACCGCCACCGCACGAGAGCGCACCAAAGCCGCCAACCGCGCCGGGTTCGGAGCCTTCATCGGCTCGACCATCGAGTGGTTCGACTTCTACATCTACGGCACCGCGGCCGCGCTCGTCTTCGACAAGGTGTTCTTCCCGGAGCTCGAAGGACCCGTCGGCACCCTGGTGGCGTTCGCGACGTTCTGGGTCGGCTTCCTCGCCCGCCCCATCGGCGGTGTCATATTCGGGCACTACGGCGACCGCCTCGGCCGGAAGAAGACCCTGGTCATCACCCTGCTGATCATGGGCATCTCCACCACCGCGATCGGCCTGCTGCCGAGCTACGCCTCCATCGGGATCGCCGCACCGATCCTGCTGGTCGCGATCCGCATGGTGCAGGGCATCGGCCTCGGGGGCGAGTGGGGCGGCTCCGTGCTGATCGCCTCCGAGCACGCCCCGAAGGGCAAGTCGGTGCTGTACGGGGCTTTCGCCCAGCAGGGCTCGCCCGTCGGCAACACCCTGTCCACCCTGAGCTTCCTCGCGATCAGTCAACTGCCCGGCGCCTCGTTCGTCTCCTGGGGCTGGCGGCTGCCGTTCCTCTTCTCGGCCGCACTCGTCATCGTCGGCCTCCTCGTCCGGCTGAAGGTCTCCGAGTCCCCGGCGATGGCCGCCCTGATCAGCAAGAAGAAGGTCGCCAGGCTCCCGATCACCGAGGTGCTGCGCAGTCACCCGATGCTGATCGTCCTCGGCATCGGCGCCTGCACCATCGGTCTCTCGGCCACGTACTTCAAGTCGACGTTCGCACTCTCCTGGGCCACGACCTCGCTCGGCTTCGACCGCAGCTCGTTCCTGACGATCATCCTCGTCGCCAACATCACCCAGATCGTCGTGCAGCCCTTCGGCGCACTCATCGCCACCCGGATGAAGAGCTGGTCCCGTGCGGTGACCGTGATGCTGCTGCCGGAACTGATCCTGATGCCGATGATGTTCCTGCTGATCCGCACCGAGAACTACGGCCTCGCGATGATCGGCGTCGCCGTCGCCACCATCCCGCACTGCCTCTACTACGCGGCCCTCGCCGGTATGCTCGCCAGCCGCTTCCCCGCGCATCTGCGCTACACCGGCATCTCGCTCTGCTACCAGCTCTGCGGCACGCTCCTGGGCGGGACGACCCCGATCATCGGCCAGTTCCTGCTGAACCGGACCGGCTCGATCGCCGCCGTCATCGCCTACGCCGTCTTCCAGGTGGTGCTGACGCTGGGATGCATGCTGCTCCTGCTCCGGCGCCCCAACCACGACGAGCGGTCCGCCGAGCCGGTCGCCGCACCGCGGACCGCCCCCGTCACCGCCTGAGCCCGCACTCCACCACGACATGAACGGAGGCCGGCCCGTGCCGCTGACCGTGAACGGCATCCCCGAGATCCTCGCCCTGAGCGGACGCGACCTGGGGCACTCCGACTGGAAGGAGATCACCCAGGAGCTCATCGACGCGTACGCCGCCGTCTCCGGGGACCACCAGTGGATCCACACCGACGTCGAGCGCGCCGCGTGCGGCCCGTACGGACGCACCATCGCGCACGGGTACATGGTGCTGAGCTGGGGCATCCCGATGTTCGGTGAACTGCTCCGGGTACGGGGGGTGGGCCGCGCCCTCAACTACGGGGTCGACCGGGTCAGGTACCCGGCGCCGGTGCCGGTCGGCAGCCGGGTCCGGCTGCACGCCGCGGTCACCGGGGTGAGCGAGGTCGCCAACGCGGGGGTGCGGATGTCCCGGGCCTTCACCTTCGAGCTGGAGGGGTCCGTGAAGCCCGCCTGCGTGGCCGAGTCGCTGACCCACTTCTACCCGTGACGTGAAAGGACCCGGCGCCGCCGCACACCTGCGCCGGGTCAGGTGGCCTGCCGCGCCACAGGCACGGTTTCCGCCGCCGCCGCCGGCGCGAGATGGTCCGGCGTGGAGTCCGGGTCCGTCAGCCGGTTCAGCCGCGCCGGTACGTCGAGGCCGACCAGCACCACCACGATCACCGTGCCCGCGAACGTCAGCACCGCCAACGCCTGCCCCAGGTCCATGCCGGAGGCGAGACGCGCGCCGAGGACCGGGGCGACGGCCCCGCCGAGAGCGCCCACGTTGTACGTGAAGCCGAGCGCCGCCCCCCGGCTCGCCGTCGGGAAGTGCCCGCCGATGTAGCGCGGCAGCAGCCCGGAGATGCCGAAGCTCGTCGCCTGGAGCAGGAAGAGCAGGATGCCGAGCACCAGCAGGTTGTTCTGCACGGCGAACGCCGGATAGACGAAGGCCAGCGAGACCAGCAGCGTCAGCGCGTACGCCTTCTTCGCCCCGATCCGGTCGCCCAGGAAGCCCGCGACCCAGCAGCCGGCCATGGTGCCGAAACCGGCGAAGTACAGGACGTCGGTGACCTGGTCCGTGCTGTAGCCCAGCTCGGTCTTCAGGTACGTCGGCAGCAGCGCCTGGATCGGCCACGAGTACAGGAACGCGAAGAACAGCGTCACGATCATCGACAGATACAGCACCCAGCTCCGCCTGCCGCCCAGCTGCACGGCGAAAGCGGCGAGCGAGAGTCCGGCGATCACCGAGAGCACCGGCACCATCCCGGCGCCGCCGGGCGTGAAGACGAGGAACAGCGAGACCGTGGCGACGACGACCAGCACCGTGTTGGCCGTGGCCCGGCCGCGGGTGACGAACAGCGGCCCGAACGGATTGGGCTTGGCGCCCTTCGCCGCGACGGACTCCGTCCACTCCTCGGCCTCCGGCAGCGCGCGCCGCATCCACAGCGCGACGGCGATCGGGACGAGGCCCAGATAGAACATCCAGCGCCAGCCGAGGGAGGGAACCACCCAGTTGTAGACCTGGGCGGCGAGCACCGAACCGACCGAGAAGCCGGAGATCAGGAAGCCGCTGGCCCGGCTGCGCATCCCGGCGGGCCAGCTCTCCATGACGTACGTGGAGCCGGCGCTGTACTCACCGGCCATGCCCATGCCGATGGCCAGCCGGGCGGCGAACAGACTGTGGTAGTTCCACGCGAACCCGCAGGCGAAGGTCCCCACCGAGTACAGCAGGATGCTCAGCACCATGGAGAGTCTGCGGCCGTACCGGTCACCGATGGCGCCGAGCACCGCCCCGCCCAGCCAGCGGGTGATGAACGCGCCGGAGATCAGGCTTGCCGCCTGCACCGTGCTCAGGCCGAACTCGTCACTGATCTCCGTCAGTACGAGGGTGATCAGCACGAAGTCGAAGCCGTCGAGGACATAGCCGATCCAGGCGGCGAAGAACGACTTCCATTGGGTGCGGCTGACCTGGCGGTACCAGGGGAGCGTGGGGGGTGATGTGGTCTGCACGGTGACTCCAGGATGCGGGGCGGCGCTCTCCCCTGAACAGCCGCCCCGCGTGGTGGGGGAGGGTCAGGGCCGGGCGATGCCTGCGACGAAGCGGGCGGTCAGGGCCGTGGGAGCGGTGATGGCGGTGCCGACGACGACGCTGTGCGCGCCGCGGCGCAGGGCCTCGGCCGCCTCCTGGGGGGTGTTGATACGGCCTTCGGCGACGACCGGGACGTCGAGCGCGGCGGACAGCGCGGCGACCAGATCGAGGTCGGGGCCGGTCTGCTTCGGGGTGCCGGGAACGTAGCCGGAGAGCGTCGTGGAGACGAAGTCCGCCCCCAGCCGGGCCGCCGCGACACCCTCTTCGAGGGTGGAGACATCGGCCATCACCAGGGCGCCGGCGGCGTGGACGGCCTCGACGAGATCGGCGAACGTCGAGCCGTCGGGGCGCGGCCGGTCGGTGGCGTCGGCGGCGACCACGGCCGCACCCGCCTCGGCGACCGCCAGGGCGTGCCGGACGGTCGGCGTGATGTACACCCCGATGTCGCCGTCCTTCCACAGACCGATGACCGGCAGGTCGACGGCCTCGACGATCGCGGCGACGACCGCCGGCTCGTTGGCCCGGATCGCGGCGCCGCCTCCGGCGACCGCCGACTGAGCGAGGCGCACCAGGGTGGCGCTCTCCCGCATCGGGTCGCCGGGCGGGGCCTGGCAGGACACGATCAGCTTGCCTTCGAGGAAGGCGGTCAGTTTCTGTGCGGTCATCGGTGAGCTCCCGGGTGGTGGAGGGGAAGGGTGGTGGTCAGGGCGGCCGCTCCGAGCACGGCCGCGTCGTGGCCGAGGAGCGGCGCCCGCGGTACGAGCCCGCGCAGCGGTGCCATCAGCTCCGAGGTGAAGGCGGCCCGCAGGGCGTCCTCGTACAGGGCGCCGATCCGCGGGACCCCGCCGCCGACGACGACCCGGTCGGGGCCGAAGGCGTTGGCGAGTCCGCCGAGCACATGGCCGGCGGCGGCCGCGCCGGTGGTGATGGCGGACACGGCGTCGGTGTCGCCCCGCGCGGCTCGCGAGGCGACGGTCTCCAGCCGGTCCACCGGGGCGCCGGTCAGCCGCTCGTAGTGGGCGGCGATACCGGGCCCGGAGGCGATGACCTCCAGGTGGCCGGTGGCGCCGCAGGTGCAGGGCAGCCCGGCGGCCTCGGGGCTGGGCAGATGGCCGAGGTGCCCGGCGATGCCGGACGCGCCGTGCAGCATCCGCCCGTCGACGGCGATCGCGCCGCCGACCCCGGTGCCGATGGCGGCGAAGAGCAGTGAGCCCTGCCCGGCGCCGTCCGCGACCAGCGCCGCGAGTTCCGGCCCGGCCGTGGCGCGTACGTCGTTGTCGCAGGCCACCGGGTACCCGGTACGGTCCGCGAGGCCGACGCCCAGAGCGGTGCCGGCCCAGCCGCGGATGGAGTCGGTGGCGCTGGTGACCATGCCGGTGCGGGGATCGATCACCCCGGCCGCCGCGATGCCGAGCACCGCGGCGGTGCGGCCGGGGTCGACCTCGGCCGCGGCGGCGGCGAGTGCGTCGAGTACCGCCGCCGCGCCGTCACGGGCCGGGGTGGGGCGGCTGTGCCGGGCCAGGACCGTGCCGTCGGCGCCGAGGAGCGCGGCGGCGATCTTCGTACCGCCGAGGTCGAGGCCGACGACCGGCCGCCCGGCCCGCGCTGTCCGAGCTGCCGAGGTCATCGGACCGGCGGCAGACCGGCGGCGCGCAGCAGTCCGGAGACCAGCGCGACGGATTCGGCGGACAGCTGGATCTGCGGGAACGCGGTGTCGCCGCAGTCGATGACGCCCAGCAGCCGGAGCGCCGACTTGAACGAGCCGAGCGCCGAGGAGCTGCGGCCCATGTCCGCCTCGGGGCCGACGTCGACCATGGCGAACAGCTCGATGAGCCGCTCCTGCTCCTTGGCGGCCAGCGTCCAGTCCCCGGCGCGCGCGGCCTCGTAGAGCCGCACATAGCCGGACGGGTCCACGTTGCCGATACCCGGCACGACGCCGTCGGCCCCGGCGAGCAGCGCCGCGTCCACCGTCAGCTCGGAACCGGTGAGGATGCTGAACTCCGGCACCGGACCCTGCGCGCGCCCCTCGCGGCCACCGAGCTCGACGACGAGCCGGCGCAGCCCGCCCTCGTCGCCGCTGCTGTCCTTGAGCCCGGCCAGCGTGCCGTCCTCGGCGAGCTCGCGGACCAGCGCGGCGGACAGTTTGCTGTGCACGGCGACCGGGATGTCGTACGCGAACAGCGGCAGGTCCACCTCGGCGCGCAGCCGGCGGAAGTGCCCGGCGATCTCCTTGCCGTGGGTGCGGGTGTAGAACGGCGCGGTCGCGACCAGTGCGTCCGCGCCCAGCTGGGCGGCGGACCTGGCATGCTCGACGACCCGGGCCGTGGTGGTGTCGATGACCCCGGCCAGCACCGGGACCCGGCCGTCGGTCGCGTTGACCACGGTCTCCAGGACCGTGGCGCGCTGTTCGTCGGTGAGGTAGGCGACCTCGCTGGTGGACCCGAGCGCGAAGAGTCCGTGCACGCCCCCGCCGATGAGGTGCTCGACGAGCCGGACGAGGGACGTGGTGTCGACCTCCCCGCGGGAGTCGAGCGGGGTGCAGACCGGCGGGACTACGCCGTGCAGCGGTGCGGTCAGAGACATGGTGGAGGCTCCAGCTGATCGGGATGCCGACCCGGGGCCTGTACGGCTACTCGGATCGAGACGTGAGACGTAAGATGTCCTATGTCTTGCTTCACCTTAAACAGATGCTCCTGTGACCGGTCAAGGGGCAACGGCACCTCAGGAGGACGTTGTGGCGCGGCCCACCATGGCTCAGGACATCGAGCGAAGGATCAAGGAACTGATCCTGGAACGCCGGCTCGCGCCGGGCGACGCACTGCCCACCGAGGCCGAGCTGATGGAGCTCTTCGGGGCCGGGCGGGTATCGGTGCGCGAGGCGCTCAAGTCGCTCCAGGCGGTCAACGTCGTCGAGATCCGGCGCGGGTTCGGCACCTTCGTCGGCTCGCTCTCCCTGTCCCCGTTCGCCGAGGGGCTCGCCTTCCGCGCGGCGGTCCGCCACCGCCAGGGTGAACCGGGCCTCGCCGAGCTGATGAAGGTGCGCGAGGCCCTGGAGGCGGGCCTGGTGGGCTCCGTCGCGGCCGGGGTCCCGGACGAGGACATCGAAGTGCTGCGCGCCCTGGTGGCGAAGATGGAGGAGGAGGCGGGCACCGGCCGGGTCGCCCGCGGCACCGACCGGGCCTTCCACCTCGCGCTGTACGCCTCGCTCGACAACCACCTGCTCAGCGAGGTGCTCGACGCCTTCTGGGCGGCGATGGACCGGGTTCGCGAGGACCTCGACGACGGCCACCAGGACCCATGGGTCACCTGCGCCCAGCACCGCGAGATCGTCGCGGCGGTGGCGGCGGCCGACGGCCTGCGCGCGGTAAGGGCGATGCGCACTCACTTCGACGGCATCCGCACCAGGCTGAGCCCGGCCTGAGCCGCGATCCGGCCGGCGGAACGATCAATCCCACTGATCAGGCCAAATGCTTTATTCGGCAAGGAATTTGATAGATCGTCACTGCGAGGACGGCGACATCGCTGTGATCGGACGCGACCTCACCGCCTCCCTCGGCACCCGCCTGCCGTACGGAGTCTCGATCGGCCTGGACGAACGCCTCGTGGTCATCCCCCGCAGCATGCTCATCGCGGCGAAGAGGGACATCCCCGGTGTTTGAGTGCTTGGAACAGGGCTCGCCTCCCGACGACCGCCCCTGAGCCCCGTCGCCGAAGCCTGCGGCAGGCCGAAGGCCGCGCGCCCCGTACGCGGCCGCCCCGCTCCCGTCAGCCCTCCGCCGCCCCGTACAGATAGCTGTCGGCGCCGTCCAGCGTCGCGCGTGACCACGTCGCCACGTCCGCCGGCCCCATCGCCGCCCAGTCCGGGGTCCGTTCGACCATCGCGTGCCCCAGTCTGCGGCCGAGGGCGACCAGTCTGGCTCCCTCGGGCGACCGCTCGGCGGTGTACGCGCGCAGCGCGTCGGCCGGGGAGGACGCCCCGCGCAGGACGCGTTCCAGGCAGAGCGCGTCCTGCAAGGCCTTGGTCGCGCCGCTGGCGGTGTGCGGTCTGGTGATGCTCGCCGCGTCGCCCGCCAGCAGGAACGGGGGGTCGGCCACCTGCGGGGCGTGGAAGTCGGTGACCGGGTGGTACGCCGTGGACGTGTGCTCGCCCCGGCCGACGAGAGCGGCCCAGTCCGCCGGGAAGTGCTCCTCGGCGATGTGCCGTACGTACGTCTCGTGCCCGGCGGTCCACGAGGCCGGGGGAGGGGAGCCGTAGACGGCGTAGGCCAGCAGCCGGGAGCCCGGCGCGGCGCCGGGGATCAGGTAGAAGACCCCGTGCCCGCCCCGGTATCCCAGTGTGATCCACGCGCCGCGCAGCAGTTGGAGCAGGTGCGGACGACCGGCGAGCGCGGTGAGCGGCAGGGTGCCCCGCCACACGGCGTACCCCGCCGGAACCGGCCGTACCCCCGGGGCGACGGTCTCCCGGGTGACGGACCGGGGGCCGTCCGCCCCGACGACGATGTCGTACACCTGCTCCGTGTCCGCCGTGCGGATCACCGCACCGCCCGAGGGGTGACGCCTCACCTCGGTGACGGGCTGCCCCCGGTGGTACCGCACGGCGCCCGCGGTGTTCGCGTGCAGGGTGCGCCACAGGAGACCCCAGTGACAGGCCGTCACCGCGGCTTCCTGGCGGGTCAGTTCACGCGCCGCTGCGCGCCCGCTCTGCCGGGTGAGCCAGACCCGGGAGGGCACCGGCGCCGTCGGCATCCCGGCGTCCAGATAGCCGGCCGCGACCAGCTCCCGGTGCAGCGCCGGCGGGATGACGATGCCGAACCCCCGGTCCTCCAGGGCCCCGTCGCTGCGCTCGTGGACCGTCACCTCCGCGCCGGCCCTGGCCCCGGCGATCGCCATGGCACACCCGGCGACGCTCCCGCCGATCACCCCGATGCGTAAAACCGATCCCGCCATGTGTCCGCCACCACTTCCCGGTTGCTCCGCCTGCCGCGCGTCGCACCCATTCAACGGCCGCGGGCCGGGGCACGTCCAACCGCCGTGCGGCGGCCGGACGTACGGGAATCGCCCGGGTTACGGAGCGACCGTCACCGTCGTACTGCCCTGGGCCTGCTTGCCGTCCGCCCGGTACGTCGCGGTGAGCGCGGCGCTGCCCGAGGCGCCGGCCGCGACGGTGACCGGGATGTTGATGTTGGCGCCCTGGCCGGGGTTCAGCGCGGGGATCGCGGTCTGCGCGGTGGTCCAGCCGCCCGGCACGGTCAGGTCGATCGTGCCCGCGCTCCGGCGTACGTCCATCCGGTTGACGACCCGGACCGTGACCTGGGCACTGGTCCCCGCCTTGAGCGAGGCGGGCGGGGTGATCGTGATGTCGGCGCAGGTGCCGCCCAGCCACTTCAGGTCGAACGAGTCGTACGTGATGTGCTCGGCGTTGCCGCGCTCGTACAGCAGCCCGAGCCTGCCGTCGGGCAGCCGGGTCAGCGTCGAGTAGGCCGCGGCGCCGGGGTCGACGACCTTCCTGATCGGCCAGGTCTTCCCGTTGTCGCAGGACATCTTGACGGTGAGGTTGCGCCGTGACCCGGTGTCCTCGGTGTTGCTGAACAGCAGCCAGGAGGACTGCGGGTCCGAGGCCGCGGCGTCGGGGGCGTACCGGATGACCGAGGCGTTGTTCGCCGGGTCGGGGAGCTCGGTGTCCTGGACGAACGGGGTGTAGGTGACCCCGCCGTCCGTGGAGTACGCGATCGTCCGGTACGGCGCCGACCGGTTGTTGAGCATGACCGTGCCGTCGTTCAGCTCGACGGTCTTGTTCTCGTCGCCGCCGGGGCCGACCGGCTTGCCCATCTTCCAGGTGGCGCCGTGGTCGTCGCTGTACGCGCTCGCCGCGTAGTTGGCGCCGTTGATACGGACGGCGTACTGCTGGATCAGCCGGCCCTTGTGGGCCCCGTTGCGCAGTTGGATGCCCTCGCCGGACGCGGCGAACATCCCGGCCCAGGCGGGGTCCTTGATCTGCTTGGTGATCCGGCGATGGGTCCAGGTCAGCCCGTCGTCGTCCGAGTAGCTGTAGTCGGCCTGGAGGACGTCGGGGTCGCTCTCGTCGTTTCCGGTGGACGAGCCGAAGAAGCCCTGGTTCACGCCGGCCGCGTAGAACAGGAAGATCCGTCCGGTGGTCCGGTCGACCAGCAGGCTCGGGTCCCCGTAGCCCTTGGGCGCGGCGTCCTTGCGGACCACCTGCTGCGCCTGCCAGGTCGTACCGCCGTCGGTGCTGCGCCGCAGTACGACGCCGATGTTGGAGGGCAGGTCACCGAGGGTGGGCCGGGCGTCGTAGGCCGCCAGCACGGTGCCCTTGACCGAGGTGGTCAGGGCCGGGATGCGGTAGTGGGGGGAGCCCACCCCGTCGACGGTCAGGTCCTGGGACGTGAGCGTGCCGGGTGTGGGTGACGCGGCCTGCGCGGTGCCGGTCACGGCGACCACCAGCATGGCGGCGCTGAGCAGGGCGACAGGGACAGTTCGCTGCATGGACGATCTCTCTTCTCGGAAGGGGTGGTGCTTCTCGAAGGGTGGGAGATTGGGGGGTGCGCCGGGATTACGGGATGTTCAGGGAGCAGACAGGGCTGTCTGCCTCGAAGATCCGCAGATCCTTGATCATTTTCCGTACGATGCGGTGATGGCCCCGCTGGTTGGGGTGGAGCCCGTCGCTGAGCAGGGACAGCGGTACCTGGCCGCCGTTGCCGTCCAGCCAGTCGTCGTAGTGGTCGATGAAGACCGCGTTCTGCTGCGCCGCGACCTCGCCCATGACCTGGGCGTACTGCGAAAGCCCCACTCGGCCGGGCCACTTCGCCGGATCGACCGGGTTGGGTGCCTGGAGGACCGGAACCGGGGAGCCTGGCAGTGCGCGTACCGAGCGCACCAGTGAGACGAGATTGGCCCGGTAGGTCTCGGGGCCGAGACCGGACGTCGCGATGTCGTTCGTCCCGATCATGACCGAGACGACCTGCGGCGAGAAGGCGGTGACCCGCTCGCCGAACTGTGCGACGAGTTCGGCGCTGGTGGCGCCGCTCACTCCGGAATCGATCACGAAGTCGCGGTTCTTCGGCTTGCCCAGCTCCCAGCGGACGCGTTCCGTCCAGTGCTCCGGGTAGCTGCGCCAGCCGTTGGTGTGCAGGGCGCCGTGGGTGATGCTGTCGCCGGTGATGACCCAGGTGGCCGGGGCGCTGCTGTTGAGGATCGTGGAGATCCGGCCCAGGTCCGCGAGGTCGGGGCGCGGGCACTGTGCGACCAGTTCGCTCTCGTTCAGCACCCGGTCCCAGACGGCGGCGCGCTCGACGGTGCCGGTGCAGAACCACTCGCCGCCGGGGTGATCGCTGTCGGTGTTGCGGCCCAGGGCGAGCGCGGTGAGCTTGGAGACGCTGCCGAAGAAGGCATGCCGCGCGGTCTCGAACACCACGCGTCCGCCGGCGTGCAGCTTGGTGCCGGAGGCGTTGACGGTGACGGCGACGGTGTGGCGCAGCCCGTCGTCGTAACGTGTCCTGGTCATGACATTCAGTAGTACCGATCCCTTCTCGCGTACGGAGAACTGGAGTGCGCCGCCACTCAGATTCAGGGTGATGTTGGAGGACGGGGCGGTGGGATCCGAGGCGCTGAACAGCGTCATCGCCTCGTTGTGACTGGTGGTGCGGAAGGTGACGACGATGGTTCCCGTGGTGAGCGGGGCGAGCACGCCGACCTGGTTCGACAGGTCGACGTACTCGCTGCCGTCCAGGTCCACGGGGGTGTCGTGGTCCAGGACCGGGCCGCTGCCCGCGGCGGCGGCGAAGGCGCGGCCGCCGAACTGGGTGCTCAGGGCCGCCGCGCCTGCGGCAAGAAGCATGGATCGTCTGCGCACGGAAGGTGCCTCCGGTCAGGAGTGTCCGGCCTGCCCCGACGGCAGACCGGCGAACAGGGTGCGCACCCAGGCCAGTTGCTCCCGCTGCTGGTACTCCGCCCCGCCCTCGTGCCCGTTGAACGCGTAGGTCCGCACGTCCTTGGGCCCGGCGTAGTTGTTGTAGGCGGAGAAGCAGGTGGAGGGCGGGCAGATCTCGTCCATCATGGCGATCGAGAACAGAGCGGGAGCCGTGGCCCGGGTGGCGTGCAGCGCCGCGTCGAAGTACGACAGGGTGGTGAAGACGGCTTCGGTGCGGTCGCGGTGGAGCTTCAGGTACTCGGCGATCTCGGTGAACGGCGGGCGCCCCGAAATCTCGGTCGCGCGAGGGAAGTTGCAGAGGAACGGCACGTCCGGCATGACCCCGGCCAGCCCCGGCACCAGCCCCGACACGGCCAGCGCGATACCCCCGCCCTGGCTCACCCCGGTGACGACGATCCGGTCCGGATCGACCTCGGGATGGCTGCGCATCGCCTCGACGCAGCGCACCGCGTCGGTGAACAGCCGCCGGTAGTAGTACGTTTCCGGGCTCTCGATGCCACGGGTGAGGAAGCCGGGGACGACTCCGGCCGCGCCGGCGTCCGAATCCGCGGTGTCACCGCCCGCCGCCGACCAGCCCTGGCCGCGGGTGTCCATGATCAGATGCGCGTGACCCGCCGACGCCCAGAGCAGGTTCTCGTGCGACAGGCCCCGGCCGCGCCCGTAGCCCAGGAACTCCACGACGCAGCCGAGTGGTTCGCTCGCCCCGACGGGCAACCGCAGCCAGCCGCGCACCGGTTGACCGGCGAAGCCGGGGACCGTCACGTCGTAGGTGCGGATCTGGGTGAGCCCCGTCTCCACCTCGGCGAACACCGGCTTCGGCGCCGGACCGGCTCCGTCCCCGGCTCCCGCTCCGTCCAGGGTCCGTGTCCAGAAGTCGTCGAAGTCCGCCGGGACGGGCAGCGTCGGCCGGTAGTCGCGGCAGTCCGCGAGCGAGAGGTCCGTCAACGGCATGGAGGTGCCCTCCTGGGAGCGCGGTGGGAAGTGCCGGGTGCGAGGTGAACGACAGGTCATCAGACGGATGACGTCAGATGTCCTGTCGGCACACGGACCCTAGGCAGCCCCTGCGGCGCTCGTCAAGGGTGCGCCGGGCCGGGTGCGAGAGGCACTGGGCCCGGCACGGTCGCCGCGTCGCAGGCGTCGGCGAGCGGTTCAGCCCTTGGCGCCGTCGCGGGTCCGAGCCTCGGAGATCCTGCGCCTGACCGGGGCGTAGTGCTCGCCGAGCGCCTGCATGAAACCGGTGGTGTCCCCGGCCCGCGCGGCGTCCACGATGTTCTGGTGCGCCGCGATCGTCGCCGTCTCGTCGGCCTGGGTGAATCCGTCGAGATGCGGCGCGACGATCGTGTACACGTCCCAGAAGGCCATCGAGAGCTGGCCGATCAGCTCGTTGCCCAGTGGGGCGACGAGCAGTGCGTGGAACGCCCGGTCGGCGTCCACGAATCCGTGCCCCTCCTGCGCCCCGGTCTCGCGCATGGTGGCCACCAGTCCGTCCAGCGCGTCGAGCTGCTCTTGCGTGAGCAGCGTGACGATCCGGTCGGCCATCCCGCGCTCGAAGAGCTCGCGCACGTCGACCAGGTCGGCCATCACCTGGAAGTCGTCGTCGGGGGAGAGCAGCCCGCGGAAGGTCAGGCTCTCCACCAGCGCCGACAGGCTCAGCCTGCCGACGTACGTGCCGTGCCCGTGGCGGACCTCGACGATGTCCAGCGCGTTGAGGATCTTGACGGCCTCGCGGACGCTGGAGCGGCTGGCGCCGAGGGCCTCGCACAGGGCGGGCTCGGTGGGCAGCGGGTCCCCGGGGCGGAGCCTTTCTTCGAGGATGTACCGCTTGATGCCGTCGACGACTTCCTGCCGGAGCAACTGCCGGCCGGGCCTCGTTCCGGACATATGTGAACTCCCCACCTCTTGACCCCTCTCGATTGTCAAGCTACGTTCCCACGCTATCAAGGCATCAGACATCTGACGTCTGATGCTTCAGGTTCCACGGTCCCCGTGAACCACCGATCCACCGCCCGTCTTCACCTCCGACGCCCCACCTCAAAGTCCCTGGAGGACCCGTGCCCGAGCTGAGATCAGCCGGTGTCGAGCGCCGCACCTTCCTGCGTTACACCAGTGCTGTCGGTGCTGCTGCCGCCATCACGGCGAGCCTTGCCGCCTGTGGCGGCCCGTCCTCGACCGCCGACGGATCGACGGACAAGGGCAGTGGCAGCGACCTCATCGAGGCCGGTCTGTCCTACCCGCTGTCGACCGGCTTCGACCCGATGACCACCTCGGGCGCGACCCCGTACGCCGCCAATATGCACATCTTCGAGGGCCTGGTCGATCTCGATCCGGTAACGCTCGTGGCCCGCCCCGCGCTCGCCACCGAGATGCCGAAGAAGATCAACGCCACCACCTACCGGGCGACGCTGCGCAAGGGGGCGACCTTCCACGACGGATCGGCCGTCACCGCCGACGACGTGGTGTTCAGCTTCGAACGCATCCTCGACCCGAAGAACGCCTCGCTGATGGCGCAGTTCGTGCCCTTCATCGACACGGTCAAGGCCGTCGACGCCGGCACGGTCGAGTTCAAGCTCAAGTACCCCTTCGCGCTCTTCCCGTCCCGCATAGCCGTGGCCCGGATCGTCCCGAAGAAGATCGTGGCGGCCGACCCCAAGGCCTTCGACGCCAAGCCGGTCGGCTCGGGCCCGTACAAGTTCGTCTCGGCCACCCGCGAGGACAAGATCGTCTTCGAGGCGTACGACAAGTACAACGGCGCCCACCCCGCCAAGGCCAAGAAGATGATCTGGCGGCTGATGTCCGACCAGTCGGCTCGCGTCAGCGCCATGCAGTCGAACCGCGTCCAGGCCATCGAGGACGTCCCGTACATCGACGTCAAGAGCCTCTCGGCGAGCGCGAAGACCGAGTCCGTCCAGTCCTTCGGGCTGCTCTTCCTGATGTTCAACACCGCCGACAAGCGGTTCGCCGACAAGCGGGTGCGCCAGGCGCTGTTCTACGCCCTGGACACCGAGAAGATCATCTCCACCGCGATGGTCGGCAACGCGGTGGCGGCCACCGGCTATGTGCCGGCCACCCACCCCGAGTACCACAAGGCCGCCACGGTCTACACGCACAACCTGGCCAAGGCGAAGGAACTCCTCGCAGACGCGGGCGTCAAGGACCTCAGCTTCACCGTCCTCACCACCGACACCGGCTGGGTCAAGGACATCGCCCCGCTGCTGAAGGAGAGCTGGGCGGCCGCGGGCATCAAGGCCACCCTCAGCATCGCCCAGTCCGCGGCACAGTACGCCAAGGTCGACAAGGGCGACTTCGAGGTCCTCGTCGCCCCCGGCGACCCGTCGGTCTTCGGCAACGACACGGACCTGCTGCTGCGCTGGTTCTACTACGGCTTCTGGCCGGAGAACCGCTACGGCTGGAGCAAGTCCGCCGCGTACAAGAAGGTCAAGCAGACCCTCGACAAGGCCGCCCAGGCGAGCGACGAGGCGAAGCGCAAGGAGCTGTGGGGCGAGGTCACCGACCTCGTCGCCGAAGAGGCCGCGCTCTACCCGATCCTGCACCGCAAGCTTCCCACCGCCTGGAACGAGAAGGCGCTGCCCGGCTTCAAGCCGCTGCCCACCACGGGCCTGTCCTTCCTGGACGTCAGCCCCGCCTGACCGCCGCCACCGGGCCGCCGGCTGACACCGGCCCGTTGATCCGGCGGCCGCCGGATCACGCCCCGCCCCGGCGCCGCTCACCCGGCGCCCGATAGCCCGGTCCGGGACACCGAACATCCCAGCTGTCCCGGACCGGCCCGCCCAACCGCAAGGAACCCGACGATGGTTGCTTTTCTCCGGCTCGCGCTGCGCCGCGTCGCGATGATGCCGGTGATGATCCTCGGTATCGCGCTGCTCGTCTTCGTGGTGCTGCAGTTCTCGCCGGTCGACCCGGCCTTCAACGCGCTGGGGGAGAGCTCCACTCCCGAAGCCCGCGCGGCCTTCTCCGAGGCGAACGGTCTCAACGACCCGCTGCCCGTCCGCTACTTCCGCTTCCTCGGCCAGCTGATCCACCTGGACCTCGGGACCACCGTCCCGCCGAGCCAGCCCGTCATCGACCGGATCACCGCCGCCTTCCCGCTCACGCTCCAGCTCACCGTCCTCGGACTGATCCTCGCGCTCATCATGGCCGTACTCGGCGGCGTCCTCGGAGCGATGTACCGCGACCGCTGGCCCGACCAGCTGTTCCGGGTGCTCTCCATGGCCGGGGTCGCCATCCCGTCGTTCTGGCTCGGTGTCCTGCTCATCCAGCAGTTCGCACTGAACACCCCGATCTTCCCGACCGGCGGCTACACCAACCCGGCGGACTCCTTCGGCGGCTGGCTCCGAACCATGGCGCTGCCCGCCTTCTCGCTCGCCGTGCCCGTCGCGGCGTCACTCGCCCGGCTCGTCCGCACCTCGATGGTCGCCGAACTCGACCGCGACTACGTCCGTACCGCACGCGGCAACGGCCTGCCGGTGTTCCTGGTGATCCGCTCGGTGCTGCGCAACGCGCTCGTCACCCCGCTCACCGTGCTCGGCGTCAAGGTCGGCTACCTGCTCAGCGGCGCCGTCGTCATCGAAGCGATCTTCGACCTGCCCGGCATGGGCAAGCTCATCCTCGAAGGTGTCACCGGCGGCGATGTCGCCCTGGTCCAGGGCACCGTACTGACCATCGCCATCGCGTTCCTGGTGGTCAACGTCATCGTCGACCTGCTCTATCTGCTGGTCAACCCGCGCATCAGGACGGTGTGACATGTTCACCACGGGCCGTCTGGCCAACAAGCTGTCCCGACCGGGCATCGCGTTCCGCGCCCTCCCGGTCACCTCCCGCGTCGCGCTCTGCGTGCTGCTCCTCGTCATCCTCGGCGCGGTGTTCGCCCCGCTGCTCACCCAGGACCCGCTCACCACCGGCACCCCGGTGCAGGCTCCGGGCGCCGACCACTGGTTCGGCACCGACCGGGCCGGCCGCGACGTCTTCGCCCGCGTCGTGCACGGCTCGCGCTACTCGCTGATCATCGGACTCGGCTCGACCGCCCTGGCCCTGATCGCCGGGGCACTGCTCGGCGCACTCGCCGCCACCTCGCGCAAGCTCGGCGACGAGTCCGTGATGCGCACCCTCGACGTGGTGATGTCGTTCCCGCCGATCGCCCTGGCCGCCGTCCTCGTCGCGGTCTTCGGCACCAGCATCCCGGTCATCATCTTCACCATCGCCTTCGTCTACACCCCGTCGCTGGCCCGCGTGGTCCGCGCCAACGTCCTCTCCCAGTACGGCGAGGACTACGTCGCGGCCGAGAAGGTCATCGGCGCCCGGCGCGGCTACATCGTGCTGCGCCACGTCGCCGTCAACTGCATGGCGCCGGTCATGGTGTTCGCCACCGTGATGGTGGCCGAGGCGATCATCTTCGAGGCGAGCCTCTCCTTCATCGGCGCCGGTGTGCAGGACCCCGACCCCAGCTGGGGCAGCGTCCTGGCCTACGGCCGGCAGATCCTCCTCGCGGGCGGCTGGTGGGCCACGTTCTTCCCGGGCCTCGCCCTGCTGGTCACCGTGCTCGCGCTGAACATCCTCTCCGAGGGCCTCACCGACGCCTCGGCGGCCCCGAAGAAGGCCCGTGCCGGCGCGGACCCCGCCCACACCACCACGGCACCGGACCCGGTGGAGGCCCGCTCCACCGTCGACATCGACGCCGCCCTCACCAAGCTCGCGGAGCGCATCCACGCCAACGGACCGGCACTCACCCCGGTACCGCAGGACGCCGCCGAACTCCTGGTCGTACGGGACCTCGCCATCCGCTTCCCCGACCGGTACGGCACCATCCCGGTCGTCGACTCCCTGGACTTCACCGTCCACGAGGGCGAAACCCTCGGCCTGGTCGGTGAGTCCGGCTGCGGCAAGTCCATCACCAGCCTCGCCGTCATGGGCCTGCTCGCCCGCAACGCCGAGGTCAGCGGCGAGATCCTCTACCGCGGCCGGGACCTGCTGAAGCTCCCGCCGAAGGAACGCCGCGCCCTGATGGGCCCCGAGATCGCGATGGTCTACCAGGACGCGCTCTCCTCCCTCAACCCGTCCGTGCTCGTGGGCACCCAGCTCAAGCAGCTCACCTCGCGAGGCGGCACGAAGACCCCGGCCGAACTCCTCGGCCTGGTCGGCCTCGCACCCGAACGCACCCTGCGCAGCTACCCGCACGAGCTCTCCGGCGGCCAGCGCCAGCGCGTCCTGATCGCCATGGCCCTGTCCCGCAGCCCCCGCCTGCTCATCGCGGACGAACCGACCACCGCCCTCGACGTCACCGTCCAGGCCCAGGTCGTCGAACTCCTCGTCCGGCTGCGCGACGAACTCGGCTTCGCGATGGTGCTCGTCAGCCATGACCTCGCCCTCGTCGGTGACCTGTCGCACCGCGTCGCGGTGATGTACGCGGGCCGGCTGGCCGAGATCGGCGACACCCGGTCCGTACTCACCGCCCCCACCCACCACTACAGCCGCGGCCTGCTCGGCTCGGTCGTCTCCCTGGAGGCGGGCGCCGAACGGCTCCACCAGATCCGCGGCGTCGTCCCGGCGCCACAGGGCTTCGGCGAGGGCTGCCGGTTCGCCTCGCGCTGCGGCGCGGCCACCGAACTGTGCCGCACCACCACCCCCGCACTCACCGCACGCGGCAGCGCGCACGACCACGGCTTCGCCTGCCACCACCCGGCGAAGGCCGCACAGCTGGAAGGGAGCGCCCTGTGATCAGGCTCGACGGCGTCCACGTACGCCACAAGGCACGCAGCGGAGGCGTGTTCCGCCGCGACGCCGTGCACGCCCTCACCGACGCGAGCCTGGAGGTCAAGCGCGGCGAGATCGTCGGCCTGGTCGGGGAGTCCGGCTGCGGCAAGTCGACGATGGCCCGGGTGCTGACCGGTCTGCAGAAGCCCACCGAGGGCACGGTCACCTTCCACGGCAAGGACCTGTGGGAGATGTCCGGGACCCAGCGGCGCGACGACTTCGGCTCCGCCGTCGGCGTCGTCTTCCAGGACCCCTCGACCGCCCTCAACCCCCGGCTCACGGTCCGCCAGATCCTGCGCGACCCGCTCGACGTGCACCGCCGCGGCACCCGCGAGGAGCGCGAGACACGCGTCGAGGAACTCCTCGACCTGGTCGGCCTCCCCGGCCACACCCTGGCCGCACTGCCCGGACAGCTCTCCGGCGGCCAGCGCCAGCGCGTCGCCATCGCCCGCGCCCTGGCGCTCGAACCGGAGCTGATCGTCGCCGACGAACCGACGTCCGCGCTCGACGTCTCGGTCCGCGCGCAGGTCCTCAACCTCCTGGTGGACCTGCGCGAACGGCTCGGCCTCGGCATGGTGTTCATCTCGCACGACATCCAGACCGTGCGTTACCTCGCCGACCGCATCGCCGTCCTCTACCTCGGCCGCATCGTCGAGGAGGGGCGCGCGGCGGATGTCGCGGGCGCCCCCTCGCACCCGTACACCGAGGCACTGCTCTCCGCGACCCCCAGCCTGCTGGAGACCACCGAGCGCATCGTGCTCACCGGCCCGGTCCCCTCGGCGACCAACCCGCCGACCGGCTGCCCGTTCCGCACCCGCTGCTGGAAGGCGGACGACGCGTGCGCCACGGTCTTCCCGGTCCGCACCGACGGCCCCGACGGACACCGCTGGCACTGCGTCCACCCCCAGACCCCCGCGTCCCCCTCCGGGGACCCGACCCCCGTACCGTCCGCAAGGAGCACCGCATGACCGCCCGAACCCCCCGCTATTCGGGAGTGATCCCGCCCGTCGTCACCCCGCTCACCGCGGACGGCGAGCTCGACCGCCCCTCCCTGGAGCGGGTCGTGGGGCATCTTCTCGACGGTGGTGTCAGCGGGCTGTTCGCCCTCGGCAGCTCCGGCGAGACCGCCTATCTGACGCCCGGACAGCAGGACCAGGTCATCGAGGTCATCACGGCGGCAGCCGCGGGCCAGGTGCCGGTCCTCGTCGGAGCGATCGAGACCACCACCAACCGGGCCATCGAGCGCGCCAACCGCGCCGCCGAGCTCGGTGCGGACGCCGTCGTCGTCACCGCGCCGTTCTACACCCGCACCCACGACCTCGAGATCGACCGCCACTTCAGGGACGTCGCGGCAGCCGTCGACCTGCCGCTCCTGGCGTACGACGTGCCGGTCTGCGTCCACAGCAAGCTCGACCCGGAACTGCTGCTGCCGCTGGCGGCCGACGGGGTCCTGGCCGGAGTGAAGGACTCCAGCGGCGACGACGGCTCGTTCCGGCGGCTCGTCATCGGCGCCCGGGAACTGCCCGGGTTCTCCGTGCTCACCGGCCATGAGCTGGTCGTCGACTCGATGATGCTCGGCGGCGCCGACGGCTCGGTCCCCGGGCTCGGCAACGTCGACCCGCACGGGTACGTACGCCTCCACGAGGCCGCGGTACGCGGTGACTGGGCCGCGGCGACGGCCGAACAGGACCGCCTCGTCGCGCTCTTCGACATCATCCGCGCCGCCCGTCCGGGAACCGCCTCCGCCACCGCCGCCGGACTCGGCGCGTTCAAGACCGCGCTCATGCTGCGCGGGATCATCGCCACCAATGTGATGAGCCCGCCGATGCGCCCGCTGGACGCGGCGGAGACGGCGACGATCGCCGGGTGCCTGGACCGCGCGGGGCTCTCCAGGGCCTGACGGACCCGTCCCGTCGCACGGACGGGGACGACGAAGGGTCCGGCCGGACAGCTTGGGCTGTCCGGCCGGACCTCTTCAGTGCGCGGGGTGTGTCAGCTCTGCGACTTGCGGCTGCGGCGCATCAGCAGGCCGCCACCGAGCACCATCGCGGCGCTGGCGCCACCGGCGATGCCCAGGTTGCTGTTCGCACCGGTGTGCGCCATCTGCGGCGGCTTGTGGTGGTGCGCCGGCTTGTGGGGGTGCCAGGCGTGCGTCGGCGGGTTGTGGGTGGGCGGGTTGTGGGTCGGCGGGGTGTGCGTGGGCGGGTTGTGGTGCGGGGGGTTGTGGTGCGGCGGGTTGTGGGTGGGAGGGGTGTGGGTCGGCGGGTTGTGGTGGTGGCCGGGAGGGCAGTCGCCGTTGTGGTGGTGATGGCCCGTCTTCGGCGGCGTCGGGGGCTGGTGGTGGGTCGGCGGCTGGTGATGCGTCGGCGGCTTGTGGTGTGCCGGGGGCTTCGGGGTCTCGGTCCCGCCCTCGCCGTTCTCGCACTCGTTGCCGAACGCGGGGTTCAGCAGGCCGACCACGTCGACCGTGTTGCCGCAGGCGTTGACCGGGATGTCCACCGGAGCCTGGATCAGGTTGCCCGACAGTACGCCGGGGGAGTTGGCCGCGACGCCACTGGCGCTCGCGCCCTGGGCATCGCCGCTGCCCGATCCGCCGTCGGCGTTCTCGCACTCGTTGCCGAATGCCGGGTTCAGCAGGCCGACCACGTCGACCGTGTTGCCGCAGACGTTGACGGGCACGTGCACAGGCACCTGCACGGCGTTGCCCGAACCGACCCCGGGTGAACCGATGGCGGCGCCGTCGGCCGAGGCGTCCGCGAAGGCGTAGCCGCCTGAGGCGGTCAGGATGCCTGACGCCGCCGCCATGACGAGCACGCTTTTACTCAAGGCTTTTCGCATTGGTTGCCCTTCCTTAGGACTTTTCGCGCGGGCGCGTTGCCCGCAGTTCATTCATCAGCCGGCAGCAACCGTCGGGCATGCCACTACTGCTGGGTGAGCGTCCCGTCGGGCGGGCTTGACTCCACCCATAACGACGCGCGTGTGGCGGGGAAACGTGGAATCCGTGTAAATCATGTGACCACTCGGACGGACTACGTATAGATGTTCGTTTCCGGGATTCGGCGCATCGGGTCGCAGGCTACGCCGAGTGGTGGACTGTTGAGGTTTGAATCAAAGCCCGCACCCACCGAATGCGCCGCGGATTACCCGGCCTCTTTCGCACGGATGTCCGTGAAGCCCCGGCATTCGGGTGAATGGACATAACCAAACGTCCGGAAGCGAGTTGGTCAGTGCGCTCCGGTACGGGGCATCCAGTACGAGAAGGGTTCATCGTGATCAAGAAGGTCCTGGCTACGGGTGCCGTTGCCGCCTCCATCCTCGGTCTCGGCGCCGCGCAGGCAATGGCCATCGGCAACGACGGCGGCACCACGTCGGTCAACGGCAACGGCGCCTCGCAGTCCTTCGGCAACGCCGAGACCCACGGCGACGGCAGCCCGCAGTTCGGTCTGGTCCAGGGCTCGCTCAACAAGCCCTGCATCGGTCTGCCGGCCAAGGCCAACGTCGGTTCGCTGATCGGTCTCATCCCGATCGCGGTCCAGGACGTCAACGTCCTGTCGTCGCCGCAGAACCAGCAGTGCACCGAGAACTCCACCCAGGCCAAGGGCGACGAGGCGCTGTCGCACATCCTGGACGGCATTCCGGTCCTCTCCGGCAACGGTGCCGGCAACAGCTGATCCAGCTGTGCTCAGGCCCGAGCCGCGGGCGTTCCTCCTCCGAGCGGCTCGGGCCTGATGCTGTCCTCCCTAGGTCCGCCCGCGCACGGTCCGGTGATCGCGACGGTGACGTCGCGTGATCGGAACTGCGTCATTCGGGCGGACTTTGAAGAATCTTCGTCTCGAAGAGTTTCGCTTACCGTCTTAAATCGTTACGAATTACAGCGGCGGAGTTACGAGTGATCAGAACCCGCGCTCGTGCGGCACGAAATTCGTCGCCGCTACGGACTCCGTCAAAGAAAGGGTTGAAAGTGAAGTACACCAAGATTGCCGCCGTCGCCGCCGGAACCCTCATGGCGATGGGTGCCGCCGCCCCGGCGTTCGCCGACTCCGGCGCCGAGGGTGCGGCCGTGGGCTCCCCGGGCGTCCTGTCCGGCAACGTCATCCAGGTCCCGATCCACGTGCCGATCAACCTGTGCGGCAACACCGTGAACGTGATCGGTCTGCTGAACCCGGCGTTCGGCAACACCTGCGTCAACGCCTGATCTCTGTACCGCCGGGACCTGTCCCGGCACCGGTCTGCCCCGGATCGCATCTGTTGCGATCCGGGGCTTTCCTCTTTCCTGCGGTCTCCGTCCCGGGAGTTCGCGGCCCTGCCCGGACGCGGTGGAAAGGCCTGAGCCATTTCCACCGGCCCGGGGCGCGGTGCGCCGGCGGCTGGGGGCTGACATCCGGGCGGGCGCGCGGAACGGAGCACCGACAGTGCACCACCGATGTGCGTCCGCTGTCCCGCAGTCACACCCGATTCAGTGATTAGTCATGCAATCGATCGAGTGGTCCTGTGAGTCGTTCCGAGAAAAGCCGGAAGCTCCAGTTGCCCGGCCGCAATCGGCTCGTTAGCCATGAGGAAAGCGGCAGAAGTCACAGCTAAAGAAGGCTGGTGCGGAGCGCGGGGACGCGACCGAAACGGCTGCCGCTGCAGAAGGGAACCTGAAAGTGAAGTACGCGAAGACTGCCGCGTTCGTCGCCGGCTCCGTGGTCGCTCTCGGAACGGCTGCTCCCGCCTTCGCCGTTACCACCGCCACGGCTCCGAACTTCAGCCTCGACGGCGGTGTCAACCAGGTGGTTGCGGCGGCCCCGCAGGCCGTCGACCCGATCGTCGACACCGTCGGCGGCGCCGCCGACGCGCTGCAGAAGGACGGCACCGTCACCAAGCTCGCCGGCCAGGCCACCGGCGCGGCCAAGGGTGCCGCCCCGCTCGTGGGCGGTCTTCCGCTCGGTGGCTGACCCGTCCCAGGACGGCGGTTCACGGTCCAGAGCGTTCCGCGTCTCTCCGGTGCCGTACCTCCCGTGAACCGACGGATGGCAGAAGCACCGTTCGAGTGAAGCGCCACAACCATTCCCGCCGCCGCGAGTTGATCAAAGCGCTCAGGACAGCGGGCAACAGGCAACCCCAGAAGGGCTATTCAATGATCAAGAAGATTATGGCGTCGGCAGCCGTCGCTGCCTCCATCGTCGGCGTCTCCGCCGCGGTGGCTCCCTCGGCCATGGCGATCGGCAACGACCAGGGCACCACGTCGGTCAACGGCAACGGTGCCATGCAGTCGTACGGCAACTCCGCCACCCACGGTGACTGGAGCCCGCAGTTCGCCCTCATCCAGGGTTCGCTCAACAAGCCCTGCATCGCCCTGCCCGCCAAGGTCAACGCCGGTTCGCTGCTCGGTGTCGTGCCGGTCTCGGTCCAGGACCTCAACGTCCTGTCGTCGCCGCAGAACCAGCAGTGCACCGAGAACTCCACCCAGGCCAAGGGTGACGAGGCGCTGTCGCACATCCTGGACAACATCCCGATCCTGTCCGGCAACGGTGCCGCCAACGACTAGGGCGTGTTTCGAAAGTCCCGCCTGCCCGGCGGTGTCCGGCACGCACGCTCGGCGCGTTGTCGGGATCGCCCGATACAACCAGTATCGGGGCGACCCTCCGCCTTGCGATCGCACGCACCGGACACCGCCGGGCCCGCCTTCGGGCGGACGGCGCTACTTTCGAAAAACGCCCTAAGGGCTGTCCCGCAATTGCTGGTGGAACAGCGCGCGGCGTCAGATGCGGTGCATCGCAAGGCGGAGGGACGCCCGAATACTGGATGTATTC
>NZ_JBFAJY010000059.1:0-32897 GCF_040655445.1 Streptomyces sp. NPDC050423 | reverse complement strand
CTCGGCAGGATCGACGAAGGCGGACGCCTCATCGAGGTTCCAGGCGCACTGGTGCTCAGGAACTTCACCGAACAGCCGCTCACCTGAGTGGCCGCTTCCTGCCCCCGCCGCGGTGCGGCCGGCTCCCGGCCCGCGGCCAGGTCGCCGCACCGCAGCGCTCTCCATCGATGAGACCGCACTGCAGCAACGCTCATGCGTGAGCAGCGAAACCCGCCGGAACACCCATCCTCCACGGACGCCGGTCCCTCAGAGCTCGGGCGGTCCGAATCACTCTCCAGAAGGGCATGACCCGTGTTTGTCTTCGCCGCCGTACTGAGTGTTCTGCTCGCCGTTGTCGGGCTGGCCGCCGGACTACCGAAAGCCCGGCTCAAGGGCAGCATCCCAGCCCAGTTGCAGTCCCCGGGAGGCCTCAGCGCCCCGCTGGTCCGGTTCATCGGGCTGGCCGAGCTGGCCGCAGCCGTAGGGCTCCTCGCCGGTCTCTTCTGGTGGCCCATCGGCGTTTCCGCTGCCCTGGGATTCGCAGTCGTACTCGTCGGAGCCGTCGGCTTCCACGCCAAGTCCGGCGACTACGCCAACCCCGAGACCCGCGGCCACTCGATGGCGCCCGTCATCCTCACCATCATCGCGATCGCTGCCGCCGTCACTCTCGTCCTCGCCTCCTGACCAGGGCTGTAAGCGGCGACGCCGCAGCTCGTCCTTACCCGGCAAAGCCGGCCGGGTGATCGCGAGAACACCTCTCCACGCGGACCGTCACCGTTCATCCGCGTCTGCGTCCCGACCACTGCTACACCTGAGGAACACTCCATGACCACTCTTCTGCACCTCGACTCCTCGCTGTTCCCCGGCGACGTCTCTTCCTCGGCCTGCGCTCGGTATACCGCTTGATCCGGGGGACCTTCCGCCGAACCCCCGCACCGCACCGATCACCTGTGCCAGAAGCCCAAGATCAAGTGCTTGGCGTTACTCGCTGTCCGCTGGTCCCCAAGGCTGGTGACCGACTCCACCCCCCACTCCGTTCGAACTCCCGTAACAATGAACCCGTGATCACTTCGCCGACACGGAGCGCGAACCGACGCGCCGAGCACGCCGCGACGCCGTACGTCGACCTCTCCCGAGCGGAGTGGAGCGCACTGCGCGACAAGACGCCGCTGCCGCTGACCGCCGAGGAGGTGGAACGGCTGCGCGGGCTCGGGGACGTCATCGACCTGGACGAGGTGCGGGACGTCTATCTGCCGCTCTCCCGGCTCCTCAACCTGTACGTGCGGGCCACCTCCGAGCTGCGTGGCGCGCTGAACACCTTCCTCGGGGACGCGGGCAACGGGCACGGCGCGCAGCGCGGCACCCCGTTCGTCATAGGGGTCGCGGGCAGCGTGGCGGTCGGCAAGTCGACCAGCGCCCGTATCCTCCAGGCGCTGCTGGCCCGCTGGCCGGAGCACCCCCGGGTGGAGCTGGTGACCACGGACGGGTTCCTGCTGCCGATGAAGGAGCTCCACGCGCGCGGGCTGATGTCGCGCAAGGGTTTCCCGGAGTCCTACGACCGGCGGGCCCTCACCCGTTTCGTCGCCGACATCAAGGCGGGCAAGGACGAGGTGTCGGCCCCCGTCTACTCGCACCTGATCTACGACATCGTGCCCGGCGAGCGGCTCACCGTGCGGCGCCCCGACATCCTCATCGTCGAGGGGCTGAACGTGCTCCAGCCCGCACTGCCCGGCAAGGACGGCCGGACCAGGGTCGGGCTCGCGGACTACTTCGACTTCAGTGTGTACGTGGACGCGCGGCCCGAGGACATCGAGACCTGGTACCTCAACCGCTTCCGCAAGCTGCGCGCGACGGCGTTCCAGGACCCGTCGTCGTACTTCCGCAAGTACACCCAGGTCTCCGAGGCGGAGGCGATGGAGTACGCGGCGACGATGTGGCGGACCATCAACAAGCCCAATCTGGTGGAGAACGTCGCGCCGACCCGGGGCCGTGCCACCCTGGTGCTCCGCAAGGGCCCCGACCACAAGGTCCAGCGGCTGTCCCTGCGCAAGCTATGAGGCGCGGGAATCACCTGAGGAGCCCCTTGTGCTGCATCTGCGCCTGCTCGTCCCCGCCGCGCACACGGACGAGGTGACTGGCCTGCTGGAGCGGACCGTCGGCACCGCCCACCTCGTGGTGCTGCCGGGGGCCGCGCGTGACCCGGTCGGCGACATGGTGCTGTGCGACGTGGCGCGCGAAGCGGGCGACGAGCTGATCGCGGAGCTGCGGCGGATCGGGGTCGACACGTACGGGTCGATCACCGTCGAGAACATGGATCTGACGCTCTCCGCGCGCGCCGACCGGGCCGAGGAGGAGGCACCGGGCGAGGGCGCGGACGCGGTGCTGTGGGAGGAGCTGACGGAGGCGACGCACGAGGAGTCGACGTTCAGCGTCACCTATGTGTCGTTCCTCGCGGTCGCGACGATGCTCGCCGCCTGCGGTGTGATGCTCGACAACGCGATCCTGATCGTGGGCGCGATGGCGGTGGGCCCGGAGTTCGGGCCGCTGGCCGGGATCTCCACGGCGCTGGTGCAGCGCGCGCCGCGCCTGGTGTGGCGCTCGTTGTGGGCGCTGGTCGGCGGCTTCGCCGTCGCGATGGTGCTGACGGCCGGCTTCGCCTGGCTGATGGACGTCTTCGGGCTGTTCGACGCCGCGATGATCGAGGGGGCCCGGCCCAATACGGCGTTCGTCTGGCAGCCGGACTGGCTGTCGTTCGTGGTGGCGTTCCTGGCGGGCATCGCCGGGACGCTCTCCCTGACCTCGGCGAAGTCCGGGGCGCTGATCGGGGTCGCGATCTCGGTGACGACCGTGCCGGCCGCGGCCAATGCCGCGGTGGCGTTCAGTTACGGCGACTACCACCAGATGACCGGCTCCGCGCAGCAGCTGGCGGCGAACCTCGCCGGCATCGTGCTCTCGGGGACGCTGACGCTGCTGGCGCAGAAGGCCCTGTGGCGGACGGCCCGGCGCCGCCAGCGGGCACACTCGAAGCCGCCCGTTCACAGCACACAGGCGTAGAGGGGGGGCGGGCACAGGCCCCCGCCCCCCTGACGCTCAGCCCAGCGCGGACTTCACCACGTCGGCCAGCCGTCCGGCCACCGCGCGCGCCTGCTCGATGTCGGCCGCCTCGACCATGACCCGTACCAGCGGCTCCGTACCCGACTGGCGCAGCAGCACGCGTCCGGTGGCGCCCAGCTCGCGCTCGGCCTCGGCCACGGCCGTGGCCAGCTCCGGGGAGGTGGCCACCCGGGACTTGTCGACGTCCGGCACGTTGATGAGCACCTGCGGCAGGCGCTCCATCACACCGGCGAGTTCGGCGAGCGTACGGCCGGTGGCGGCGACCCGTGCCGCCAGCATCAGGCCGGTCAGCGTGCCGTCGCCGGTCGTGGCGTGGTCCAGGACGATGACGTGGCCGGACTGCTCGCCGCCCAGGGCGTAGCCCTCGGCTTTCATCGACTCCAGTACGTAACGGTCGCCGACAGCGGTCTGGACGAGCTGGATGCCCTCCCGTTCCATGGCGATCTTGAAGCCGAGGTTCGACATCACGGTGCCGACCACGGTGCCTTTGCGGAGCTGTCCGGCGTCGCGCATGGCGAGGGCGAGGACGGCCAGGATCTGGTCGCCGTCGATCTCCTCGCCGGCGCCGTCCACGGCCAGGCAGCGGTCGGCGTCACCGTCGTGCGCGACGCCGAGGTCGGCGCCGTGCTCGACGACGGCGGCGCGGAGCAGCTCCAGGTGCGTGGAACCGCAGCCGTCGTTGATGTTCAGGCCGTCCGGGTCCGTGCCGATCGTGACGACCTCGGCCCCGGCGCGGGCGAACGCCTCGGGCGAGACGCGGGCGGCGGCGCCGTGCGCCTCGTCGAGTACGACCTTCAGGCCGTCGAGCCGGTTGGGCAGTACGCCGATGAGGTGAGCGACGTAGCGGTCGAAGCCCTCGGCGTAGTCGCTGATCCGGCCCACTCCGGCCCCGGTGGGACGGGCCCACGGCGCGCCGGTGCGGTGCTGCTCGTAGACCGTCTCGATGCGGTCCTCCAGCTCGTCGGCGAGCTTGTGGCCGCCCCGGGCGAAGAACTTGATCCCGTTGTCCGGCATAGCGTTGTGGCTGGCGGAGAGCACCACGCCGATGTCGGCACCCAGCGCGCCGGTGAGGTAGGCCACTGCCGGGGTCGGCAGCACGCCGACGCGCAGGACGTCGACGCCCGCGCTGGCGAGGCCCGCCACCACGGCGGCCTCCAGGAACTCTCCGGAGGCGCGGGGGTCCCGGCCGACCACGGCCGTCGGCCGGTGGCCCTCGAAGGTGCCCACTTCGCCCAGTACGTGCGCCGCAGCGACCGAGAGGCCGAGCGCGAGCTCAGCCGTCAGGTCCGCATTGGCGACACCGCGCACGCCGTCCGTGCCGAAGAGTCGTCCCACTGGTGTCCTCCGAAGGTGCTCCGAAACGCAAAAAAACAGACCAGACAATCCACGGGCGTATGAACGTCTTATGCCGTTATATGCCCGAGGCTGCCAAGAAACGAACGCCCCGGCAGCACGAGGTGTGCCGCCGGGGCGAACGGGTAACGCGGATGAGCAGGCGGTTTAGCGCTTGCTGTACTGCGGGGCCTTACGGGCCTTCTTGAGACCGGCCTTCTTGCGCTCGACCGCACGGTCGTCGCGGGAGAGGAAGCCGGCCTTCTTCAGCGTGGCGCGGTTGTTGTCCTCGTCCGCCTCGTTGAGCGAGCGGGCGACGCCGAGGCGCAGGGCACCGGCCTGACCCGAGACGCCGCCACCCGAGATGCGGGCGATGACGTCGTAGCGGTTGTCGAGCTCGAGCACCTTGAAGGGCTCGTTGACTTCCTGCTGGTGCACCTTGTTGGGGAAGTAGTCCTCAAGGGTGCGACCGTTGATCTTCCACTTGCCGGTGCCCGGGACGATCCGGACGCGGGCGATGGCGTTCTTGCGACGGCCAAGGCCGGCCGCGGGCTGCGGGTCGCCGAAGCGGCCCACGAGCGACTCCGAGGTGTACTCGCCCTCGACGGGCACCTCGGACTCGAAGGTGGTCACCTCGGCGAAGGTCTCTTCGCCCTCGGTGACCTCGGTGCCCTCGACGGGCGTCTCTGCAGTGGTCTCGGCCACGATTCTCCTCAGATCTTTCTGTACGTCTTAGGGGGAGGCCGGAACTACTGCGCGACCTGGGTGATCTCGAACGGGACCGGCTGCTGCGCAGCGTGCGGGTGCTGGTCACCCGCGTAGACCTTGAGCTTCGAGATCATCTGGCGACCCAGAGTGTTCTTGGGGATCATGCCCTTGATGGCCTTCTCGACAGCCTTCTCGGGGTTCTTCGCGAGGAGCTCGTCGTAGCGCACGGAGCGCAGGCCGCCCGGGAACCCGGAGTGGCGGTACGCCATCTTCTGGGTCTTCTTGTTGCCGGAGAGGTGAACCTTCTCGGCGTTGATGATGATGACGAAGTCGCCCATGTCCATGTGGGGGGCGTAAATCGCCTTGTGCTTGCCTCGGAGGAGGTTCGCAGCCGTGGTGGCCAGACGGCCCAGGACGATGTCCTCGGCGTCAATGATGTGCCACTGGCGAGTGACATCGCCGGGCTTGGGGCTGTACGTACGCACTTCGTAGCCTTCGCTTCTTCAGTGGATGGGGTCCAGACACACGGCACCTCTGAAGCGACCATGCAGCTGGGGCCCACAATGCCGGGAACGCTGCCCGTATGCGAGCCACTGGTAACTGCTCCAGAGAACCTACGTAAGGGCCCTTCGCGTGAGAACGACGAAGCCAATACGTATAACAATCCCTGACAGTACCCGCCCCGCCCCAGACGGGTCAAAACGCGCCCCCGAAACCGCTTCCTGACCCCGGTCCGGGGCGGAGGGTTCCGTCCTCAAACGCCGGACGGGCTTGAGCGGCGTCGGGTGCCCCCGCGGGGCACTTTCCGTGCGGGTGGGGGTCCGGTGCCCCTCCGGGGCGTCTCCTCAAACGGCGAACGTGCGGCCGGAACGAACAGGCACCCGGGTACCTGTTCGTCGTCCTGCGGGGACTCCCCTGCACGGCCCCGGACCCGGCCGTCCCACGTCTGCGGCAGCAGTTTCGCCGGTGTGCAGACGCGCACGATGCAGGGGTGGGGACGTGCAGGGGAGTCCCCGCAGGAAATGGCGTACGACCCGGGTCCCCCGCGGACCCGGGTGAACACGCCATTTCTGAGGAGACGCCCCGGAGGGGCACCACCCCCCACCCACCGGGAAAGCGCACCCGCGGGGGCCCCGCACTCAAGCCCGTCCGGCGATTGAGGACGGAACCCCGCACCAAGGAACCCCGCACCCGCGAAGCGTCACCGCACCCGCGACACCCGCCGCTCGTCCCACACCGGCTCCGCCGTCTCCCGGACGACCCCGTCGGAGCCGAAGACCAGATACCGGTCGAAGGACTTCGCGAACCACCGGTCGTGCGTGACGGCCATCACCGTGCCGTCGTACACCTCAAGACCGTCCTGGAGGGCCTCCGCCGACTCCAGGTCCAGGTTGTCCGTCGGCTCGTCCAGCAGCAGCGCCGTCGTGCCCGACAGCTCAAGGAGCAGGATCTGGAACCGGGCCTGCTGTCCGCCGGACAGCTTCTCGAAGGGCTGGTCCCCCTGCCGCTCCAGCTCGTACCGCCGCAGCACGGACATCGCACCGCCCCGGTCCTTGGCCTGCTCCGTCCAGAGGATCTCGACGAGCGTCTTGCCGAGCAGCTCCGGATGGGCGTGGGTCTGCGCGAAGTGGCCGGCCACCACCCTCGCCCCGAGCTTCCACTCCCCCGTGTGCGCCACCGGCTCGCCGGCCAACAGCCGCAGGAAGTGCGACTTGCCCGACCCGTTCGAGCCGAGGACGGCGACCCGCTCCCCGTAGAAGATCTCCAGGTCGAACGGCTTCATCAGGCCGGTCAGCTCCAGGTTCTTGCAGGTCACCGCCCGCATCCCGGTCCGGCCGCCGCGCAGCCGCATCCTGATGTCCTGCTCGCGCGGCGGCTCCGGCGGCGGGCCCGCGTCCTCGAACTTCTTGAAACGGGTCTGCATCGCGTGGTAGCGGTTCGCCATGTCGGGGCTGTTCGCCGCCTGCTGCCGCATCCGCAGGACGAGCGCCTTCAGCCGGGCGTGCTCCTCCTCCCAGCGCCGCAGCAGCTCCTCGAAGCGCGCGAACCGCTCCTTGCGGGCCTGGTGGTACGTGGCGAATCCGCCACCGTGCACCCATACGTCGCTTCCGGCCGCGCTGGGCTCCACGCTGACGATCTTCTCGGCGGCCCTGGACAGCAGCTCCCGGTCGTGGGACACGAAGAGGACCGTCTTACGGGTCTCCTTCAGCTTCTCCTCCAGCCACCGCTTTCCGGGGACGTCCAGATAGTTGTCCGGCTCGTCGAGCAGCAGGACCTCGTCGGGCCCGCGCAGCAGCGCCTCCAGCACCAGCCGCTTCTGCTCACCGCCGGAGAGCGTGCGCACCTCGCGCCACTGCGCCTTCTCGTACGGGACGCCGAGCGCCGCCGTCGTGCACATGTCCCAGACCGTCTCGGCCTCGTACCCGCGCGCCTCGGCCCAGTCGCTCAGCGCCTGCGCGTACCCCATCTGCGCGGCCTCGTCGTCGACGGTGAGGATCTTCTCCTCGGCCAGGTCGACGGCCCGCGCCGCCTCCCGGACACGGGGCTGGGCGACGGACACCAGCAGGTCACGCACCGTGCGCTCGTCGCGCACCGAGCCGACGAACTGCTGCATCACCCCGAGCCCGCCGCTCACCGAGACCGAGCCGCCGTGCGGCTGGAGCTCCCCGGCGAGCAGCCGCAGCAGAGTGGTCTTCCCGGCGCCGTTCGCCCCGACGAGAGCGACCACCGCCCCGTCCGCCACGCGGAACGAAGCATCGCCGAGCAGCACCCGCCCGTCCGGTAGGTAGTACTCCAGGTGGCCTGCTTCAAGATGTCCCATGTACAGCATTGTCACGGGCCGCGAAGCTCTGGCCCAACCGGTTTGTGTTCCGTCTAGGATTCGCCGCATGAGCTTTGGGCAAGGGGGGCCCTCCTGGGGGCCGGGCGACAACGGGACTCCGGACTGGGCGGCGCTGGCCGAGCAGTCCGCGGCGCGGGCCAGACGCAAGAGGTGGCTGATGATCGGCGGGGGCGCGGTGGCCACCGCCGCGGTCGCCGCGATCGTGGCCACCGCGGTCATCTCGACCAACAAGGACGACACCGCCGCGTCCGGCGGGAAGAACGCGAGCCAGCTGCCTTCGGCGACCGACCTGCCGAGCGAGACGGCGCAGCCCGAGCCGTCCTTCTCCTCGGTGCAGCCGCCGCCCCCGCCGGACCCGAAGGACTACATATCCGACGTGAAGAAGGACCGGGCGCCCGTCGACGCCGACGCCTTCTTCCCCGGCAAGCAGCTCAAGATGGGCGACCGCGTCTACGCCAAGGGCGCCACGAACCGCACCACGGACTGCGCCGCGACCACCCAGGGCGCACTCGGCTCCATCCTCGCCGGCAACGGCTGCGACCAGGTCATCCGTGCCACGTACAGCCGCGACGGCGTGGCCGTGACCATCGGGCTGGCGGTCTTCGACACCGAGGCCCAGGCCAAGAAGGCCGCCCAGCAGGCCTCCGGCGGCATCGCGTCACTGAGCGGCTCGGGTGTGCCGACCTTCTGCCGCGGCGGCGCCGTCTGCCGCCGTACGGCCAACTCCTACGGCCGGTACGCCTATTTCACCGTCGGCGGCTTCACCAGCGGCAAGAGCGTCACCAAGGCCGACAAGAACGTGTTCGCCGTCGGCGACGACCTGACGAACTTCACGTTCCGGCAGATCCGCCACCGAGGCGAGGTCCAGGCATCGGCAGCCGCCGCCGCCCCCACCACCTGACCCGGCCGCGGTCGCGTCCCGCCTTTCAGCCACTCCGATCAGTCACCTCTTCCCGATGCGGGGGATCTGCCGCTGTGCGCCTTGCCTTCCCGTTCGCGTTCCTGCGCATCGTGCGCCACCGTGACGCGATCGGCACCGACCTCGCGCCCGACGAGGCCGTGGCCCTCGACGCGCCGGACACCCCGCTGCAAGCCGCCCTCGCCGCGGCGGTGGCCGGAGACCACGCACCGGCCCGGGAGCTCCTCGCCGCCACCCGGACGCACGCCCAGTGGGAACGCAGGGACGCCTACGTGAGCCGGCTGGCCCGGACCGCGCTGCACCACGACGGCTGGCTGGAGAACTGGGTCCAGGAGTCGCCCGGGGACCCGGACGCCATCCTCGTGGTGGCCGACTTCCAGCTCCAGCAGGCCTGGCGGATACGGACGGACGCCGGCGCCGAGGAGGTGGAACACGACCGGTTCCAGGCCTTCTTCGCGCTCCTGGAGGACGCCGTACCGGTGATCGGCGCCGCGGCCGAGCTGAACCCCGCCGACCCGGTCCCGTGGCGCATCGCCCTCACGCACGCCCGTGGCATCCAGGCCCCGCGCGAGGTCTTCGACGCGTACCTGGCCGAGGCGGAGGCGCGCGACCCGCACCACTCCGGCTGCCACCAGCAGGCCCTCCAGTACCTGTGCGCCAAGTGGTTCGGCTCGCACGAGGAGATGTTCCGGTACGCGGAGCGGGTGGCGGCATCGGCCCCGCCCGGCTCGAAGCTGCACGCGCTGCCGCTGCGGGCGGCGCTGGAGTACCGGCTGTCCGCGCAGGACGGGCCGGACGGCCCCGACCCGTACGGCCCCCGGACCGAGGCGGCCCTCACCCGGGCCCTGGGCCTCTCCGGCAGCTACCCGGCGGGTGAACGCGAGGCCGCCGGCTTCCGCAACGAGCTGGCCCTGATGCTGATCATGGACGACCGGCCGGCCGAGGCCCTCGACGCGTTCCGGGCCATCGGGGTGCACGCCACGGAGTTCCCCTGGGCCCGGCTCGGCGACCCCCTCACCGAATTCCTCGAAGCCCGCTCGGACGTCCGGATCGACCTCGCCTCGCAGACCCCGTTCTTCCGCCGCCCGCCCGAACCGCCCGCCACCGGCACGGACGCCCCGGACTGGGCGGAGCTGGCCCCGCGCACGGTAGCGATCGTGCCCGCTCCCCCGGCCGAAGTCGCCCAGGCCGCCCTGCTCTGCGGCTACTCCCTGCGTACGGCCCCGGCCGGCGAGGGCTCCAGCTACGTCGAGGTGGTCCCGGAGGCCGTCCGCGGCCGGCGCGCGGCACTGCTCCCCGAGGAGCCCCTGACCTCGGCGGCCGAGACCTTCACGACCGGGGAGAGCTGGCCGGCCCTGGTCCTGCACCGCGCGCCGGGACGCAGCAGCGTCACCGCCCTCCACCAGGGCCGGACGCACGCCACGCACACCTGGCACACCGAGTCCCCCACCCCCGACCACGCCGAGGTCCGGGCCACCGCGCAGAGCCTCGCGGACCTCTACCGGCAGGCCGACCCGCGCCCCCTGGCCCACATACTGCGCTCGACCGGCGACCCGGCCGGACACCAGGAGGACCTGGTGACGGCCCTGGGCCTGCCGCCCGTGCCACCGGGCTTCGGCGGGGAGACCCAGGTCCTCGGTGAGCTCCCGGGAGCCAGGGTGCTGGCCAGGCGCGGACTCCTGGCGGGGATGCGCGACACGATGTCCACGGGCAGCGGCGGCCATCCGCCGGAGCCCCGCCCCCCGCGCACCCCGGTCTGGCTGCTGATCCGGACGCTGATGCTGCTGGTCCTCGCCCCGGCCGCCGCCTTCGCCTGGTGGAGCCCGCAGATCGGCTGGTTCCGCTCCTCGCTGCTGAGCGGTGCGGCGCTGTACGTGGCGGCTTCGCTCACGGGCGCGCTGCGCCGGCGCGGCCACGCCACGGCCTGACCCGCGGTACGGGCCCGCCCGGTCAGCAGCAGCCGGCTTCCGGCAGGGTCCGCACGTTACGGGCCTCGACCGCCCGCGCGGCCAGCAACTCATCGGCCGGGTACGCGACTTCCTCCAGCGTCAGCCCGTGGGGCCGCACGACATGCACCCCGGGGTCCCGCACCCGAGCCGCCAGCACCTCGGCCGGCCAGGCCGCCGGGCGCCGCCCGTCCCCCACGAACAGGGCCGCGCCGATCAGCGCCCGCACCATGTTGTGGCAGAACGCGTCGGCCTGCACGGTCGCCGTCATGATCCCGGACGCCTCGTCCCGTACCCAACTCAGCTTCTGCAGCGTCCTGATGGTCGTCGCACCCTCGCGCTTCTTGCAGTACGCGGCGAAGTCGTGCTCCCCGGTCATCCGCGCCGCGGCCTCGTTCATCGCGTCCACGTCCAACGGCCGGTCGTGCCACAGGACATGACCACGCACCAGCGGATCCACGCCGCCCGGACGGTCCGCCACCCGGTACGCGTACCTGCGCCACAGCGCCGAGAAGCGGGCGTTGAACCCAGCGGGCGCCTCCGCGATCCGCCACACCCGCACGTCGGGCGCCATCCGCCCGGCCATCCGCCGCAGCAGCTTGTCCGCGTGCTCGGCCCACACCTCGGCCGGGAGGTCCACGTGCGCGACCTGGCCGCGGGCGTGCACCCCGGCGTCGGTGCGCCCGGCCACGGTCAGGTCGTACGTCCGCGAGGAGCGGGTCACCGTGCGCAGGGCGTCCTCGATCTCCCCCTGGACGGTCCGCCGGCTGGTCTGCTTCGCCCAGCCCGAGAAGTCCTTGCCGTCGTAGGCCAGGTCCAGCCGCACCCGTACGAAACCGGTCTCCACTACGTCACTCACCAGCGATCCTCTCAAGATCCGTACACAGCAGAACGGGCCCGCACCGCCCCGAAGGGTGATGCGGGCCCGCCCAGTGGTCTCAGAACGCTCAGGCGTCCTTCGACTCCTCGTCGGCCTCGGCCGGCTTGGCGTCCTCGACGGACTCGACCGGGGTCTCGTCCTTCTTGAGGGCGTCTTCCTTGACCGCACGCTTTGTGGCGGCCTCGGCCTCACCGGTGGCAGCCTGCGCCACGGTCAGGGCCTCGACCAGCTCGATGACGGCCATCGGGGCGTTGTCGCCACGACGGTTGCCGATCTTGGTGATACGGGTGTAACCACCGGGGCGGTTCTCGTACCGCGGGGCGATCTCGGTGAAGAGCGTGTGCACGATGCCCTTGTCCGTGATCGACTGCAGCACCAGGCGACGGTTGTGGATGTCGCCCTTCTTCGCCTTGGTGATGAAACGCTCCGCGACCGGACGCAGGCGGCGGGCCTTGGCCTCGGTCGTGGTGATGCGGCCGTGCTCGAACAGCGCCTTCGCAAGGTTGTTGAGAAGGTGCTTCTCGTGCGCAGCGCTGCCGCCCAGACGGGCGCCCTTGGCGGGCTGAGGCATGGTATTTCTCCTTGTGTGCTGCACCGGCCGTATCAGGTACCGGTGTCAGTTCCCGAGCGGCGGTCGCCACCCGGAAGTTTTCGTCCGCCACACGCACTCGACATCAAACCCGCATATCAAGCCCGTCCAGCGATTGAGGACACCCTCTCGCGCCCAAGCCCGAACTCAAGCCCGTCCGGCGCCTGAGGACACCCCTCGCACCCGAGCCCGAAATCCAAGCCCGTCCGGCACTTGAGGACACCCCTCGCACCCGAGCCCGAAATCCAAGCCCGTCCGGCACTTGAGGACACCCCTCGCACCCGAGCCCGAAAATCAAGCCCGTCCGGCGATTGAGGACAAAGCCCTCGCCCGGTCCGGGGCACCCAGCAAACCCGGGCACCCCAGCCGGAGGCGAATCAGTACTGCTCGGTCTCCACGAAACCCGCATCCGCGTCATCGTCCGCGCCGAACGCGTCCGCCGCGGCGGTGGGGTCGAAGCCGGGAGGCGAGTCCTTCAGCGCCAGGCCCATACCGGCCAGCTTCGCCTTGACCTCGTCGATCGACTTCGCACCGAAGTTACGGATGTCGAGCAGATCGGCCTCGGAACGAGCCACGAGCTCACCCACGGAGTGGATGCCCTCGCGCTTGAGGCAGTTGTACGAGCGGACCGTGAGCTCCAGCTCCTCGATCGGCAGCGCCAGATCGGCAGCGAGCGCGGCGTCCGTCGGCGACGGGCCCATGTCGATGCCCTCGGCGTCGATGTTGAGCTCGCGCGCCAGACCGAACAGCTCGACCAGGGTCTTACCGGCCGACGCCATGGCGTCACGGGGACGCATGGCCTGCTTGGTCTCGACGTCGACGATCAGCTTGTCGAAGTCGGTGCGCTGCTCGACACGGGTCGCCTCGACCTTGTACGTGACCTTGAGCACCGGCGAGTAGATGGAGTCGACCGGAATCCGGCCGATCTCCTGGCCCACCTGCTTGTTCTGGACCGCGGAGACGTAGCCGCGACCGCGCTCGACGGTCAGCTCCATCTCCAGCTTGCCCTTGCCGTTCAGCGTGGCCATGACGAGGTCCGGGTTGTGGACCTCGACACCGGCCGGCGGGGCGATGTCGGCAGCGGTGACCAGGCCGGGACCCTGCTTGCGCAGGTACATCACGACCGGCTCGTCGTGCTCCGAGGAGACGACCAGCTGCTTGATGTTGAGGATGAGGTCGGTGACGTCCTCCTTGACACCCGGCACGGTGGTGAACTCGTGCAGGACGCCGTCGATCCGGATGCTGGTGACAGCGGCACCGGGGATCGAGGAGAGGAGCGTACGGCGAAGAGAGTTACCGAGCGTGTAGCCGAAGCCCGGCTCCAGGGGCTCGATGACGAACCGCGAGCGGAACTCGTCAACGACCTCTTCGGTCAGCGACGGACGCTGAGCGATAAGCATGGTGTGAATCCTTCAGTCGTGGGCGCCCACTATTTGACGCCCTACAGATGAAACAAGGATACGGGCGGCACACCCCCGTAGGGGGCATACCGCCCGTACCCACGCTACTGACGCACGGCCGTCACCGGCCGTTGCGCATCAGACGCGGCGACGCTTCGGCGGACGGCAGCCGTTGTGCGGCGTCGGGGTGACGTCCTGGATCGACCCGACCTCGAGGCCCGTGGCCTGGAGGGAGCGGATCGCGGTCTCGCGGCCGGAGCCCGGACCCTTCACGAAGACGTCAACCTTGCGCATGCCGTGCTCCTGCGCGCGGCGGGCGGCCGACTCGGCGGCCATCTGCGCGGCGAAGGGGGTGGACTTGCGCGAGCCCTTGAAGCCGACGTGGCCGGCGGAGGCCCAGGAGATCACGTTGCCCGCGGGGTCCGTGATCGAGACGATGGTGTTGTTGAACGTGCTCTTGATGTGCGCGTGGCCGTGAGCGACGTTCTTCTTTTCCTTGCGACGCACCTTCTTGGCTGCGCCCTGACGACCCTTGGGGGGCATGTCTTTACTCCAGATGGAGAGGGGAGGTGATCGGTCCTACAGCGAAGACCGCTGGATGCTGCGGATGCCCGGAGACCCGGGCGTTCGCAGTGCGTCCGCTGAGGACTACTTCTTGCCCGGCTTCTTCTTACCGGCGATCGCGCGACGCGGGCCCTTGCGGGTACGCGCGTTCGTGCTGGTGCGCTGGCCGTGCACCGGCAGACCACGGCGGTGACGAATGCCCTGGTAGCAGCCGATCTCGATCTTGCGGCGGATGTCGCCCTGGATCTCGCGGCGGAGGTCACCCTCGGTGCGGAGGTTGGCGTCCACGTACTCGCGGATCTTGACCAGGTCCTCTTCGGCCAGGTCACGAACGCGGGTGTTCGGGTTCACGCCGGTGGTGGCGAGGATCTCCTTGGACCGGGTGCGCCCGATACCGAAGACGTAGGTGAGGGCAACCTCCACGCGCTTTTCGCGCGGGATGTCAACACCTGAAACGCGTGCCATTCAATGGCTCCAGTTGTCATTTCGGGGGTCTTCCGCAGCGCCGCTCCCGATCGCCGACCGCTCACTGGGAGCGGTGGTACGCCCGGGTCTCCGGCCCCCGCCGGAGGTGTCGTCAGCCGTGGCTTGGACGGGCACTGCGTATGTACGTTTACGTGCGTCGCGCGAAGTACTGCGAGATGCGAGGGGGTCGTGCGTCAGCCCTGGCGCTGCTTGTGGCGCAGGTTGTCGCAGATGACCATGACCCGACCGTGACGGCGGATCACCTTGCACTTGTCGCAGATCTTCTTGACGCTCGGCTTGACCTTCATGGGATGTCAGGTTCTCCGGGTCAGTGCCAGCACCCCGCCGAAGCGGAATGTGGGCAAGATCTACTTGTAGCGGTAGACGATCCGGCCACGCGTCAGGTCGTACGGGGAGAGCTCCACGACGACCCGGTCATCGGGAAGGATTCGGATGTAGTGCATCCGCATCTTCCCGCTGATGTGCGCGAGGACCTTGTGACCGTTCTGGAGCTCCACCCTGAACATGGCGTTCGGGAGAGACTCGATCACGGTGCCCTCAATTTCGATGGCACCTTGCTTCTTGGCCACGCTTCGCCTTTCGAATCGGCTACCTTGATCGGCTCTGCACACTCGTGTGCATACATACGGGCACACTGATGCACGAGAGCCGACGAGTCAGTCTACGTCAGCGGACTCCAAAAGACGAATCCGTCAAGTTTGCCCACCGCGGGAGATCCTTAGACCTCCTGGTCACCGCCAATCACCCCGGCGGGGGCGCTGCGGATCATTCAGCCCAACGGGTGCGGTTCATTCAGCCCAGCGGGTCCGGCGCCGCCTCCACGCCGTACTGCGCCAGCTTCTCGCGGCCGCAGTCCGGTGCGGTGAGCACCAGGGGGCCCTCCTCCGTGAGGGCGATGGAGTGCTCCCAGTGGGAGGACCAGCTGCCGTCGGTCGTGAGGACGGTCCACTCGTCGGCCAGCACCTCGGTGCGTGCGGTGCCGAGGGAGACCATCGGCTCGATGGCCAGGCAGACGCCGGGCACCAGCTTGATGCCCTTGCCGCGCTTGCGGGCGACGTAGTTCAGCACGTGCGGGTCCATGTGCATCTCGGTGCCGATGCCGTGGCCGCCGTAGTCCTCGACGATCCCGTACTTGCCGGTCGACGGACGGGGCTGGCGGCGGATGTAGGACTCGATCGCCTTCGAGATGTCGACCAGGCGGTTGTTCACCTTCATCGCTGCGATGCCGGCCCACATCGACTCCTCGGTCACCCGGGACAGCTCGACGAGCTCCGGAGCGTGACCGGTGCCGACGAAGGCCGTGTACGCGGCGTCGCCGTGCCAGCCGTCGATGATCGCGCCGGCGTCGATGGAGATGATGTCGCCGTCCTTGAGGACGGTCTTGTCGTCCGGGATGCCGTGGACGACGACCTCGTTGACCGAGGTGCAGATCGTCGCGGGGAATCCGCCGTAACCGAGGAAGTTCGACTTCGCACCGTGGTCGGCGATCACCTTGCGGGCGACCTGGTCCAGGTCCAGCGTGGTGGCGCCGGGCACCGCGGCCTCTCGGGTGGCCGCGTGAATGGCAGCGACCACCAGCCCCGCCTCACGCATCTTCGCGATCTGCTCGGGGGTCTTGATCTGCACCATTGCGCGGCGCCTTTCTGGAGGGACGGTGACGGGTCCGGCGTACTCCACGATACGGCCGCAAACAGTCGGCCGCGGCGCCCATGGACGCCGCGGCCGACTGTGCAGTTTCACGTACTGCGGGGTTCGCTCTCAGGCCTCGTCGGGCTTCTTGAGCGCCTCCATGGCCCGCTCGGTCACATCGGTGACCTTGCCGAGCGCGGAGATGGTGACCACCAGGTTCTGTGCCCTGTAGTAGTCGATGATCGGCTCGGTCTGAGTGTGATAGACCTCGAGCCGGGTGCGGACCGTCTCTTCGCTGTCGTCGTCGCGCTGGTACAGCTCGCCACCGCAGGTGTCGCAGACACCCTCGGTCTTCGGCGGGTTGTACGTCACGTGGAACACGTGCGCGCTCTGGTTGCGGCAGACGCGGCGGCCCGCGATCCGCTTCACGACCTCGTCCTCCGGGACTTCGAGGTCGAGAACCGCGTCCAGCTTTACGCCCTCGTCCTTCAGGATCACATCGAGGGCCTCGGCCTGACCCACGTTGCGCGGGAAGCCGTCGAGCAGGAAGCCGTTGACCGCGTCCGACTGGGACATGCGGTCCTTGGCCATCCCGATCGTGACCTCGTCCGGCACCAGCTGCCCCGCGTCCATGAAGGCGCGGGCCTGCTTGCCAAGGTCAGTGCCCTGGCTGATGTTGGCGCGGAAGAGGTCGCCCGTGGAGATGTGCGGAATCGACAGGTTCTTGGCAAGGTACGCAGCCTGCGTTCCCTTGCCGGCACCCGGCGGGCCGACGAGGACGATTCGCATCAGCGGAGGAACCCTTCGTAATTACGCTGCTGGAGCTGACTCTCAATCTGCTTCACGGTTTCCAGACCCACACCCACGATGATCAGGATGCTCGTCCCGCCGAACGGGAAGTTCTGGTTGGCGCCACCGAAGCCTGCCAACGCCATCGTTGGCACAAGAGCGATCAGACCCAGGTACAGCGAGCCTGGCCAAGTGATCCTGTTGAGCACGTAGCTCAGGTACTCGGCAGTAGGTCGACCAGCCCGGATACCCGGAATGAAGCCACCATACTTCTTCATGTTATCGGCGACTTCCTCGGGGTTGAACGAAATCGCCACATAGAAGAAGGCGAAGAACACGATCAACAGGAAGTACGCGGTGATGTAGTACGGGTGGTCGCCCTTGACGAAGTGGTCCTTGATCCAGGTCGCCCAGGCTGCCTGGGAGTTGGAGAACTGGACGATCAGGGCCGGGATGTAGAGCAGCGAAGAAGCGAAGATGACGGGAATCACACCCGCCTGGTTGACCTTCAGCGGGATGTAGGTGGACGTACCACCGTAGGACCTGCGGCCGATCATGCGCTTCGCGTACTGCACCGGGATACGGCGCTGGGCCTGCTCGACGAAGACCACGAGGGCCACCATCACGAAGCCGATCAGGATGACGGTGCCGAACTCGATCCAGCCGTCCGCGAGCTTGCCGCTCGTCTTGATGGCCCACAGGGCGCCGGGGAAGCTGGCGGCGATCGAGATGAACATCAGGATCGACATGCCGTTGCCGATGCCGCGGTCGGTGATGAGCTCACCGAGCCACATGACGGCGGCGGTGCCGGCGGTCATCGTGGTGACCATGACGATGGTCGTGAAGATCGAGTGGTTCGGGACGATCTGATCGGCGACTGGGCAGCCGCTGAACAGTGCGCCACTGGTGGCCGTGGCCACCAGGCCGGTGCCCTGGAGGATGGCGAGCGCGACCGTCAGATAACGCGTGTACTGCGTGATCTTTGCCTGGCCGGACTGCCCCTCCTTCTTGAGCGCCTCTAGTCGGGGAATCACCACGGTCAGCAGCTGAAGAATGATGCTGGCCGTGATGTACGGCATGATGCCGAGCGCGAAGATCGTGATCTGCAGCAGTGCACCACCGCTGAACATGTTCACCAGGCCGAAGAGGCTGTTGTTGCCCTTGCTTGCCTGATCAACACAGGTCTGGACGTTCTCGTAACTCACCCCCGGGACCGGGATGTGCGCCCCGAGCCGGTAGAGCACGATGATGCCGAGCGTGAAGAACAGCTTCTTGCGCAGGTCGGGCGTCTTGAACGCCCGGGCGAACGCGGTGAGCACGGTGCCTCCTGCGACCCCCGCGCAATGCGTAGAGGTGACGGTCTTGAGGATTGACGAATACGTAACAGTCAAAGGTCCCCGGGCGACTTGCGTCCAGGGCTTACCACAGCAACGGACGCCACCTTACCGGCGTACATGCCCCCCTAGGAACGACCAACCGGGGATGCCCCATATGAGAGGCATCCCCGGTCGGATGTTCAGGCCACCTATGTGTCCGAGTTGTCTCAGACCAGCTCGGTGACGGTGCCGCCGGCAGCGGCAATCTTCTCCTTGGCGGAGCCGGAGACGGCGTCAACCGAAACCTGCAGCGCCACGGAGATCTCGCCCTGTCCGAGGACCTTGACGAGGTGGTTGTTGCGCACCGCACCCTTGGCGACCAGATCGGCCACCGTGACCTCTCCACCCTCGGGGTAGAGCGTCGCGAGCTTGTCCAGGTTCACGACCTGGTACTCGGTGCGGAACGGGTTCTTGAAGCCCTTGAGCTTCGGGAGACGCATGTGGAGGGGCATCTGCCCGCCCTCGAAGCGCTCCGGAACCTGGTAGCGGGCCTTGGTGCCCTTGGTGCCACGTCCGGCGGTCTTACCCTTGGACGCCTCGCCTCGACCCACACGGGTCTTGGCGGTCTTGGCGCCCGGGGCAGGCCGGAGGTCGTGGGCCTTCAGCGGCTGGTTCTCCGCCATGTCAGTCGACCTCCTCAACCGTCACGAGGTGGCGGACGGTGTTAGCCATTCCGCGGAACTCGGGGCGGTCCTCCTTGACAACCACGTCGTGCAGGCGCTTGAGCCCGAGCGAACGCAGGGTGTCGCGGTGGTTCTGCTTGCTGCCGATGTACGACTTGGTCTGTGTGATCTTCAGGCGAGCCATCACATACCTGCCGCTCGGGCACGGAGCAGAGCAGCGGGGGCCACGTCCTCGAGGGGCAGACCACGGCGAGCCGCGATCTCCTCGGGACGCTGGAGACCCTGAAGGGCCGCCACCGTCGCGTGCACAATGTTGATCGGGTTCGAAGAACCGAGCGACTTCGACAGGATGTCGTGAACGCCGGCGCACTCCAGAACGGCGCGCACCGGGCCACCCGCGATCACACCGGTACCGGGGGAAGCAGGCTTGAGCAGGACAACGCCCGCAGCCTTCTCGCCCTGGATCGGGTGAGGGATGGTGCCCTGGATACGCGGAACCTTGAAGAAGCTCTTCTTGGCCTCTTCAACGCCCTTGGCGATGGCCGCGGGAACTTCCTTGGCCTTGCCGTATCCGACACCGACGCTGCCGTCACCATCGCCCACCACGACCAGCGCGGTGAAGCTGAAGCGACGACCACCCTTCACGACCTTGGCGACGCGGTTGATCGCGACGACACGCTCGACGTACGCGGTCTTCTCGGCGGCGCTGGCGCCACCGTCACGGCCCTTCCGGTCCCGCCGCTCGCCGCCACCGGCACCGCTTCCGCGGCGCTGGGGTCCAGCCATTGGAATTACCTCTCTCTGTTACGTCCGCTGTGCGTAGGAACCGGGGCTTAGAACTTCAGCCCGGCTTCACGGGCGGCGTCAGCCAGAGCGGCAATCCGCCCGGCGTACTGGTTGCCACCGCGGTCAAACACGACGGCCTCGACGCCTGCGGCCTTGGCGCGCTCGGCGACCAGGGCCCCGACCTGCTTGGCGAGGGCACTCTTGTCACCCTCGACGCCGCGGATGGAGGCGTCAAGCGTCGATGCCGACGCGAGCGTGTGGCCCGCGACGTCGTCGATGACCTGAGCGACCATGTGGCGGTTCGAACGCGTCACAACCAAGCGCGGACGCTCGGGCGAACCGGAGATGTGCTTCCGGACGCGGATGTGGCGGCGCTTGAGGGCGGCACGCTTGTAGGCGTCGCCCTTGGCGATCTTTACACCGTATGCCATGGCTTACTTACCCGCCTTTCCGACCTTGCGGCGGATAACCTCGCCGGCGTACTTGACGCCCTTGGCCTTGTACGGGTCAGGCTTCCGCAGCTTGCGGATCTTCGCCGAAACCTCGCCGACCTTCTGCTTGTCGATGCCCTCGACACTGAACTTCGTGGGCGACTCGACCTTGAAGGTGATGCCTTCGGGGGCCTCGATGAGGATCGGGTGGCTGTAGCCCAGGGCGAACTCCAGGTTGGAGCCCTTCGCCTGGACGCGGTAACCGACACCGCTGATCTCGAGCGCCTTGATGTATCCCTGGGTCACACCGGTGATCATGTTCGCCACCAGCGTGCGGGACAGGCCGTGAAGGGCCTTGTTCTGACGCTCGTCGTTCGGGCGGACGACGTTCAGAACGCCGTCCTCACCCTTGGTGACCTCGATCGGCGCGGCGACGGTGTGCGAGAGGGTGCCCTTGGGCCCCTTCACCGCGACCGTGCGGCCATCGATGGTGACGTCCACACCGGCGGGAACCTGGATGGGGAGCTTGCCGATTCGCGACATGAGCTTTTCCTCCGTTCCCGACTACCAGACGTAGGCGAGGACTTCCCCACCTACGCCCTTCTTGCTGGCCTGCTGGCCGGTCAGGAGACCGTGGGACGTGGAGATGATCGCCACGCCCAGGCCGCCGAGAACCTTCGGCAGATTGGTGGACTTTGCGTATACACGCAGACCCGGCTTCGAGATGCGCTTGATGCCGGCGATCGAACGCTCGCGGTTCGGACCGAACTTCAGGTCGAGAACGAGGCTCTTGCCGACCTCGGCGTCCTCGACCTTCCAGCCGGTGATGAAGCCCTCCTGCTGGAGGATCTCCGCGATGTGCGACTTGATCTTGCTGTGCGGCATCTTGACGTCGTCGTGATACGCCGAGTTCGCGTTACGCAGACGCGTGAGCATGTCTGCGATGGGATCAGTCATGGTCATGAGTTGGCCTTCGGCCTCTCTCGCCGGGGTTTCCTGTATGCGCCATCCCTCTCCCCACTCAGTGGCGGGACGGGTGCGGTGCGGGGACCTACGGCGTAGTAAGTCGGTCTAGGGCGGCAGGCGCCCAACCACACAAGCCTACGGCATGTGAGGGCGGGTTCCTGCCGACCAGATACTTACCGAGAGCTTCCGGATAATCCCAACGCCCAAAGGGCGAAGGAGGATTACCAGGAGCTCTTGGTCACGCCCGGCAGCTCGCCACGGTGAGCCATCTCACGAAGGCACACGCGGCACAGGCCGAACTTGCGGTAGACGGAGTGGGGCCGGCCGCAGCGCTGGCAGCGGGTGTACCCGCGAACGCCGAACTTCGGCTTGCGGGCGGCCTTAGCGATCAGGGACTTCTTCGCCACGGTCAGTTCTCCTTGAACGGGAAGCCGAGGTGACGAAGGAGGGCACGACCCTCGTCGTCATTGGTCGCCGTGGTGACCACGGTGATGTCCATGCCCCGGACCCGGTCGATCTTGTCCTGGTCGATCTCGTGGAACATGACCTGCTCCGTGAGACCGAAGGTGTAGTTGCCACGGCCGTCGAACTGCTTCGGCGACAGGCCACGGAAGTCACGGATACGCGGAAGCGCGAGCGACAGCGTACGGTCCAGGAACTCCCACATGCGGTCACCACGGAGGGTGACGTGGCAGCCGATCGGCTGCCCCTCGCGCAGCTTGAACTGCGCGATCGACTTGCGGGCCTTGGTGACGGCCGGCTTCTGACCGGTGATCGTGGTGAGGTCGCGCACGGCGCCATCGATCAGCTTGGAGTCGCGGGCGGCGTCGCCCACACCCATGTTGACCACGATCTTGACCAGACCGGGGATCTGCATGACGTTCTCGTAGGAGAACTCCTCACGCAGCTTGCCGGCAATTTCCTCGCGGTAGCGCGTCTTGAGACGCGGCGCTGTGGTGGTAGTCATCAGATGTCCTCACCGGTGCGCTTGGCAACGCGGATCTTGTTGCCCTCGTCGTCAAAGCGGTAGCCGACGCGAGTAACGACCTTGTTGCCGTCCTTCTCAACAACCAGCTGCACGTTGCTGACGTGGACGGGGGCCTCGGTCGTCACAATGCCACCGGTCTGCGAACCGCGAGCGGTCTGACCGGCCTTCGTGTGCTTCTTGACCCGGTTGACACCCTCGACGAGGACGCGGTCCTGAGCAGGGTAGGCAACGATGACCTTGCCCTGCTTGCCCTTGTCCTTACCGGTGATGACCTGAACCAGGTCGCCCTTCTTGATCTTCATGCTTACAGCACCTCCGGCGCGAGCGAGATGATCTTCATGAACTTCTTCTCGCGCAGCTCACGGCCCACCGGGCCGAAGATACGGGTGCCGCGGGGGTCGCCGTCGTTCTTCAGAATGACGGCGGCGTTCTCGTCGAAGCGGATGTACGAGCCATCCTGACGACGACGCTCCTTGACGGTGCGAACGATGACGGCCTTGACGACGTCACCCTTCTTCACGTTGCCACCGGGGATCGCGTCCTTGACGGTGGCGACGATGACGTCACCGATGCCCGCGTAGCGGCGACCCGAGCCACCGAGAACACGGATGGTGAGAATTTCCTTCGCACCCGTGTTGTCGGCGACGCGCAGTCGCGACTCCTGCTGGATCACGTCTATCTCCTGATCGTCTGCCGGTTCCCGGCGGGGGCCGCTCCGTTACCGGAGCGAGCCCCCACCGAGCCTGGCGGAACCTGCCTGAGGGGAATGACCCTCAGGAATTACTTGGCCTTCTCGAGGATCTCGACGATGCGCCACCGCTTCGTGGCGGACAGCGGCCGGGTCTCCATGAGGATGACACGGTCGCCGACGCCGGCGGCGTTCTGCTCGTCGTGAGCCTTGAGCTTGTTCGTACGGCGGATGACCTTGCCGTACAGCGCGTGCTTGACGCGGTCCTCGACAGCGACGACGACGGTCTTGTCCATCTTGTCGCTGACGACCAGACCCTCACGGGTCTTACGGAAACCGCGGTCAGTGTTCGTCTCAGTCACAGTCTTCTCGCTCATCAGACGCTCTCCACCGTCTCGATGCCGAGCTCGCGCTCGCGCATCAGGGTGTAGATCCGGGCGATGTCCTTACGGACGGACTTGAGCCGGCCGTGGTTCTCGAGCTGTCCGGTCGCCGCCTGGAAGCGGAGATTGAACAGCTCTTCCTTGGCCTCGCGGAGCTTGTTGAGGAGCTCCTCGTTGCCCAGCTCGCGCAGCTCGGACGTCTTGGTACCGGCCGACATCACGACTCACCTGCCTCGCGCCGAACAATCCGGCACTTCATCGGAAGCTTGTGAGCAGCGCGGGTGAGCGCCTCACGAGCAATCTTCTCGTTCGGGTAGGACAGCTCGAACATCACCCGACCGGGCTTGACGTTCGCGATCCACCACTCGGGAGAACCCTTACCGGAACCCATGCGGGTCTCGGCAGGCTTCTTCGTCAGGGGACGGTCCGGGTAGATGTTGATCCAGACCTTGCCGCCACGCTTGATGTGACGGGTCATCGCGATACGAGCGGACTCGATCTGACGGTTCGTCACGTACGCCGGGGTCAGCGCCTGGATGCCGTACTCGCCGAACGCAACCTGCGTGCCACCCTTGGACATACCGCTGCGCTTCGGGTGGTGCTGCTTGCGGTGCTTGACCCTACGGGGGATCAGCATTTCGGTCAGGCCTCCGTTCCGGTGCTCTCAGCCGCCGGAGCAGCGGCGGACGCCTCGGCCTTGGGGGCCTCGGCGGCCGGAGCCGACTGCTGCGGCTTGCGGCCGCGACCGCCACGCTCGCCACCACCGCGGCCACCGCGGCCGGCCGGACGGTCAGCGCCGCCACGGGCCGGGCGGTTGCCCGCACGGGCAGCAGCGTTCTCGGCGCGGACCTCGGCGATGTTCTTGACGTCGCCCTTGTAGATCCAGACCTTCACACCGATACGGCCGAAGGTCGTCTTGGCCTCGAAGAAGCCGTAGTCGACGTTCGCACGGAGGGTGTGCAGGGGCACGCGGCCCTCGCGGTAGAACTCCGAGCGGGACATCTCGGCGCCGCCGAGACGACCGCCGCACTGGATCTTGATGCCCTTGGCGCCGGCCTTCATCGTGCTCTGCATGCTCTTGCGCATCGCACGACGGAAGGAGACGCGGGAGGAGAGCTGCTCGGCGACGGCCTGGGCCACCAGCTGAGCGTCCACCTCGGGGTTCTTGACCTCGAGGATGTTCAGCTGGACCTGCTTGCCGGTCAGCTTCTCCAGCTCGCCGCGGATGCGATCGGCCTCGGCGCCGCGGCGACCGATGACGATGCCCGGACGGGCGGTGTGGATGTCAACACGGACTCGGTCGCGGGTGCGCTCGATCTCGACCTTCGAGATGCCGGCCCGCTCCATGCCCTTCGTCATCATGCGACGAATGGCAACGTCTTCCTTGACGTAGTCCTTGTACAGCTTGTCGGCGTACCAACGGGACTTGAAGTCCGTGGTAATGCCGAGTCGGAACCCATGAGGGTTAACCTTCTGGCCCATTACCGGGTTCCTTCCTTGCTGCTGACGACCACGGTGATGTGGCTGGTCCGCTTACGGATCCGGTAGGCACGGCCCTGAGCACGCGGACGGAACCGCTTCAGGGTCGGACCCTCGTCCACAAACGCCTCGCTGATGACCAGCGAAGAGGCGTCAGGGTGGTCGTAGTTGTGTGCAGCGTTGGCAATGGCGCTGTCGAGCACCTTGCCAACCGGCACGCTCGCGGCCTGCGGGGCGAAACGCAGGACCGCCTGAGCCTCCGTGGCATCCATGCCACGGATGAGGTCCACCACTCGGCGGGCCTTCATGGGCGTGACGCGGATGTACCGCGCCTGGGCCCTGGCTTCCATGGTTGTCCCTTCAGTGTGAGTCGTCATAGTCGTTTCCACCCCGCGCTAGCGGCGCTTCGACTTCCGGTCGTCCTTGACGTGGCCGCGGAAGGTGCGAGTCGGCGAGAACTCGCCGAGCTTGTGGCCGACCATCGACTCGGTGACGAACACCGGGACGTGGATCTTGCCGTTGTGCACCGCGATGGTGTGACCCAGCATGGCCGGGATGATCATCGAGCGACGGGACCAGGTCTTGATGACGTTCTTGGTGCCGGCTTCGTTCTGTACGTCCACCTTCTTGACGAGGTGGCCGTCGACGAAGGGCCCCTTCTTGAGACTGCGCGGCATCTAAACCCGCTCCTAGCGCTTCTTGTTCGTCTTGCGGCGGCGGACGATGTACTTGCTCGATGCCTTCTTCGGCGAGCGAGTACGACCCTCCTTCTGACCCCACGGCGAGACCGGGTGACGTCCACCGGAGGTCTTGCCTTCACCACCACCGTGCGGGTGGTCGACCGGGTTCATCGCAACACCGCGGACGGACGGGCGAACGCCCTTCCAGCGCATGCGACCGGCCTTGCCCCAGTTGATGTTCGACTGCTCGGCGTTGCCGACCTCACCGATCGTGGCGCGGCAGCGGGCGTCGACCAGGCGGATCTCACCCGACGGCATACGAAGGTGGGCCATGGTGCCCTCCTTCGCCAGCAGCTGCACGGAGGCACCCGCGGAACGGGCGAACTTCGCGCCGCCGCCGGGCCGCAGCTCGATGGCGTGGATGGTCGTACCGACCGGGATGTTGCGCAGCGCCAGGTTGTTACCGGGCTTGATGTCGGCGGCCGGACCGTTCTCGACACGGTCGCCCTGCGTCAGGCCGCGCGGCGCGATGATGTAGCGCTTCTCGCCGTCGGCGTAGTGCAGGAGCGCGATGCGCGCGGTGCGGTTCGGGTCGTACTCGATGTGCGCGACCTTGGCCGGCACGCCGTCCTTGTCGTGACGACGGAAGTCGATCACACGGTAGGCGCGCTTGTGGCCACCACCCTGGTGGCGAACGGTCACACGACCGGTGTTGTTACGGCCGCCCTTGCTGTGCAGGGGGCGGACCAGCGACTTCTCCGGCGTGGACCGCGTGATCTCGACAAAGTCGGCGACGCTGGAGCCACGACGGCCCGGGGTCGTCGGCTTGTACTTGCGGATACCCATTTCTCAGTCCTCGTCCGATTCCGGACGACTCGACCTCCGTTAGGAGGTCGGGCCGCCGAAGATGTCGATTCGGTCGCCCTCAGCGAGGGTCACGATGGCGCGCTTGGTGTCAGCGCGCTTGCCGAAACCGGTCTTGGTGCGCTTGCGCTTACCCTGCCGGTTGATCGTGTTGACCCCGGTGACCTTGACCGAGAAGACCGCTTCCACGGCCTGCTTGATCTGGGTCTTGTTGGAGCCGGGCGCGACGATGAACGTGTACTTGTTCTCGTCGAGCAGCGCGTAGCTCTTCTCCGAGACAACCGGCTTGACGAGAACGTCACGCGGGTCGTCGTAGGTCTTGCTGGTAACGGTCGCCTCGCTCATCAGGCGTCGCTCCCTTCGGTCTCAGCGGTCTGGGGGCCAGACACGAAGGACTCGAAAGCGGCCTGGGTGAAGACCACGTCGTCAGAGACGATCACGTCGTACGTGTTCAGCTGGCCCGGGTCCAGGATGTGCACCTGGGGCAGGTTGCGTGCGGAGAGCCACGCGGCCTCGTCGCTGCGGTCGACGACCAGGAGCACGTTCTTGCGCTCCGAGATCTTGCCGAACAGCGTCTTCGCGGCCTTCGTGGAGACTCCACCCTCGACCACGCCGGTGACGACGTGGATGCGGGAGTGGCGCGCCCGGTCGGAGAGGGCACCACGCAGGGCGGCGGCCTTCATCTTCTTCGGGGTGCGCTGCGAGTAGTCGCGCGGCTTGGGGCCGTGCACGACGCCACCGCCGACGAACTGCGGCGCGCGGGTCGAACCCTGGCGGGCGCGGCCGGTGCCCTTCTGGCGGTAAGGCTTGCGCCCACCACCACGGACTTCGCCGCGACGCTTGGTCGAGTGGGTGCCCTGACGGGCAGCTGCCAGCTGTGCGACAACGACCTGGTGGATCAGCGGAACGCTGGTCTTCGCGTCGAAGATCTCCGCGGGGAGCTCGACGGTACCGGCCTTGTCGCCTGCCGGCGAAAGGATGTCAATGGTGCTCATTACCTCAAGCCCCCTTGGCCGCGGTACGGACCAGGACGAGGCCGCCGTTCGGACCGGGGACTGCGCCCTTGATGAGCAGCAGACCCTTCTCCGCGTCAACCGCGTGGATGGTCAGGTTCTGGGTGGTGACGCGCTCGTTACCCATCCGGCCGGCCATGCGCATGCCCTTGAAGACACGCCCAGGGGTGGCGCAGCCACCGATCGAACCGGGGGAACGGTGCTTGCGCTGGACGCCGTGGCCGGCGCCGAGGCCCTTGAAGTTGTGACGCTTCATGACACCGGCGAAGCCCTTGCCCTTGCTCTTGCCCGTGACGTCAACCTTGACGCCGGACTCGAACACCTCGGCAGTGACCTCCTGGCCCAGCGTGTACTCGCTGGCGTCAGGGGTGCGGAGCTCCACCAGGTGGCGGCGCGGGGTCACGTCGGCCTTGGCGAAGTGACCCTTGAGGGGCTTGTTCACCTTGCGCGGGTCGATCTCGCCGAAGGCGATCTGGACCGACTCGTAGCCGTCGCTGTCGTTGGTGCGGACCTGGGTCACGACGCACGGCCCGGCCTTGACGACGGTCACCGGGACAACCCGGTTGTTCTCGTCCCAGACCTGGGTCATGCCGAGCTTCTCGCCCAGGACGCCCTTAATGTTCTTAGCCATCTCGCGCGTCACCTCAGAGCTTGATCTCGATGTCGACGCCCGCCGGCAGGTCGAGACGCATGAGCGAGTCGACCGTCTTCGGCGTGGGGTCGAGAATGTCGATGAGGCGCTTGTGCGTGCGCATCTCGAAGTGCTCGCGAGAGTCCTTGTACTTGTGCGGCGACTTGATGACGCAGTACACGTTCTTCTCAGTGGGCAGCGGCACCGGGCCTGCGACCGACGCACCAGTGCGGGTCACCGTCTCGACGATCTTCTTCGCCGAGGAGTCGATGACCTCGTGGTCGTAGGCCTTGAGCCGGATGCGGATCTTCTGTCCCGCCATGGCTACTAGTAGTCCTGTCTCTCGTAACGCTCTGGAACCCGGGGTTCTGAATACTCCGCCTCCGACCCACGCGGTCGGGCGTGTCGCATCCCCTCTACGAAAATCTCCCGAAGAAGATCCCAACCAAGGGGGTGCGGGCCTGAGACCGCGCTGCCGGGGGAGGAACCCCACCGGGCGCCTGGCCGGTGCCACACATGCGCTTCCCGAAAGATTCCCGTACGTCCGGCCCACATGGGGCCGACGAGTACTGTGGGACTCGCTTCCGGTCCTCCCGGCGGGAGGCGCGCAGCATTGACACTCAACCGAGCAACCTGGTCAGTGTGCCATACGGGGTGTGAGCCTGGCCAATCGGGCGTGGGATCTTACCCCCCGGGGTCCGATGGTCAAACGCGGGCACGCCTCGGCGACCCCCGTTCGCCTCCCCCGGACGGCTAATTCGGTCGAGTACCGCAGCTCATCGCCCCTACAGTGACCGGCCGGGCCAGGCACGTCACCGGGGGCGGGAATCATGCGTACGCACTATCCGCGGACACCGCACCTGCCCTGGTCACCGGGGGCCGCCTCGGACGACGTGCGCCTCGCGGACCTCGCCGGACTCACCGGTACGGAGGTCGTGGTCACCGAGAAGCTGGACGGCGAGAACACCCCGCTGTACGCGCCGCGAGGTGCGGCACCGGACCCCGCGAGCCCAGCGTGATCCAAACGAGAGGCCCTAGCCGGACTGGCCCCCTCACTGCACCGCCCGTACCCGGACGAGGAGCGGCGCGGCGGACTGGCGCGGATGTCGCTCGCCGCCGGGCTGCCGGTGCTGCACGCGGTGGCCGGCGGGCTGGCCGGCACCCCGGAGGCCCGCGAACAGGTGGAGTGGTCGCAGCTGCACGCCGACGAGGTGCGCGAGTCTGACGGGCTCCGGGAGGCGCTCGCCGGTCTGGAGCGCGATGCGGCCGACCGCTGCCTGGCGCAGGCCCGGGAGGCGTACGCGCTGGGCTGGATCAGTACCGCGCAGGAGGCGGTCGCCGCGACCTGGCGGTGGCGGGACGGGGACTTCCCGCGCCTGGTCCACCTCGTCGGCCCCTCGGGCAGCGGCAAGAGCACCTTCGGCCGCGCACTGCCCGGCACCGACACCTATGTCTCCCTCGGCGACCTGCGCGTCGCCCGCGGCTCGCGCGCCGACCAGAGCGCCAACGCGGACGTCCTGCGCGAGGGGCTGCGCCGCCTGGAGGCGGGCGAGCTGCCGCAGCTCGCGCTGCTCCGGCACTTCTTCGCGACCTGGGCGGCGTGGGACTGGGGCGAGGCGGTGAACCTCGTACCGACGACTGCAACCGCCTCCGGCGCCGCCCTCACCGTGCTGACGCCGAGCGCCCCCGTACGTTCCTGCACCACACAGGTCTCCCCGGCGGGCCGCGATCTCCTCACCGCCGAGCTCTTCCGCGCGTGGGAGCTCCTGGACTCGGCGCCGGACGGCACCGACCCGCGCACCCGCCTCTGCGCCCCGCCCGTACTCCTCCGTCTGCAACAGGCCGTGGAGGTTGTGGCTCCCGTGCGCCGAGAGTTCGACCGCCTGCGCCTCCATCTTCGCCAGCTCCCGGATCTTCTTCGGGTACCGGACCTCCGCCACGTCCCGCTTCATCGCGGCGATCCTCCCGCCCGCGCCCAGCACGTCGTCCGCCCGGTCCAGGAACTCCGGCCGGGGGATGCGCCGCCCGCCCTCCACCTTGTAGACCAGGTCCTCCCCGTAACCGATCGCCGCCCCGAACGCGCCGGCCCGCATCCCGGCCGCCTCCCGCCAGGCCTTGATCTGGCGACCCACGGCGGCGACCACCGCAACGCCCGGCTCGTCATCGGGATCGACGTCCCAACCGGGCTCGTCCGCCCCGCCGCCCTGCTCCGTACCGATCCCGTCCACACTCATCCGTGCCCCACTTCCGACGTGCGTGCCGTTCTTCCTCAACCGCCTCTGTTCCCCGCACGTCACTCCGGACAGCCGGGACAGCACTGGACAAGCCCGGGACAGTCACCGTACGCAAGAGCTTTGTCACTGGGCACGGTACGCAGAACCGGCCACGCTGAGTGACGTGAACCAACAAACCGCCACCCCCCAACACCCCACCGCCGAACGCACGTTCACCGTGCTGCTCTCCTCCACCCGCCGAGGCGCCCGGCTCGCCCGGCTCCTGGCCGTGGCCCATCTCGACCTCTGGGGGCTGCCGTCCGAGTCGGCGGCACACATCGTCGGGGAGCTCGCCGCCAACGCCACGGTCCACGGCCGCGTGCCGGGCCGGGACTTCCAACTGCGCCTCACCGTCCACGCGGACGCACGGCTGCGGATCGAGGTCACGGACACCCGAGGTGACCGCGTGCCCGTCGCGGCGATCCCCGACCGGCACGCGGAGAGCGGGCGCGGCCTGCTCATCGTCGAGGCCCTCGCCGACCACTGGGGCGTCACTCCGGGCCCGGTCCCGCGCAAAACGGTCTGGGCGGAACTCGACCTCGCACCGTGACCGAAGCCACCGGGTCGCGGCCGCCCACGACCCCCTCGGCCACGACCCGGTGAGCCGCGACGCGGCCGCCCACGACGTCTAAAGGCTTTTAAAGAACTCGGGGAAATAACCCGACCCAACCCCACCCGACCCCGTCCTGACCTGCGTCACTCACACGGGTGACATATGGCAACTGGGCTGGATTTGGGCCGGGTTGGCTGGCATATGCTCGCCGCGACAACCACAGAACGAGACGGCCCCCGGCGAGACGCGAATCTCAACCAGGGGCCTGACCACGAGGAAGAAGAGCTTCCCGATGGGTACCCAGCAGGTTATCGCGCCTCCGTGCGCCCAGCCCAGCTCCCCCGGCTCCCCCAGCACCCGGCACGACGTCACGCCGACATCCGGCGTCATCCACGTCAACACCCGCCACGCCTCCGGCTTCACGGTGATCGGCAACCACCTCGCCCAGAACCGCGAACTCTCCCTCATCGCGATCGGGCTCGCCGTCCATATCCAGTCACTGCCCGCCGGGGCGAAGGTCGGCATCAAGGTGCTCACCGACCGCTTCCCGGAGAGCGAAGCCCGCATCACAGCCGCCCTGCACGAACTGGAAGACGAGGGCTACCTCCACCGCAGCCGCGTACGACTCCCCAGCGGCCGCGTCGTCACGCGCACGGTCTCGTACAACCAGCCCCGCACCAACGCCTCCACGACCAGCGCTCCAAAGCCCCGGCCCCAGCCCCAGCCCCAGCCCCGCCGCAGCAAACCGCCGACCAAACCCCCCGCACCTCCGCAGCCCGCACCGGCACCCACGCCCGCGCCCGTCCACGTACCGCCGCCCACCGCCCCCAGGACACCACCCCAGCCGCTCCCCCAGCCGCACGCACCCACCGGGGAGCTGCACCGGGCCGCCTCCGTGCTCCTGGCCGACCTACGCCGCCACGCACCCCAACTCACCCTCACCCAGGCCGACATCACCACCCTCACCCCCGGCATCGCCACCTGGCTCGAACGCGACACCCACCCCGACACCATCCGCCACACCCTCACCAACGACCTCCCCACCCCCGTCAAACACCCGGCCAAGCTCCTCCGCCACCGCATCACCACACTCCTGCCACCCCCACTCCCCGGCACCACAACCCTCACCCCACCCCACCGCAAAACCACCGCCATCCCACTCCAGAACTGCGACACCTGCGAACGCGCCTTCCGCTCCACCACCCCCGGCCACTGCCGCGACTGCCGAACCGACACACACCAAGACCTGCACACAGCCGCCGCCTGACCGCCACCCTCACCCCGAAATCCCGAACGGACCCACATGGTCAGCTCACCGCATGAGGCGATGCACCGCATCTTCCAGGAGTACCCGGGCCTCTTCTCCCGCGTCTCCGAAGTCCTCGGCGTCGACATCCCACAGCCCACCTCGGCCACCGTCCTGCCCACCGACCTCACCGAAGCCAAACCCGTCGAACGCCGCGTCGACACCCTCCTGCGCATCGAAACAGCGGACGACGGACCCTTCCTCCTCGCCATCGAAGCCCAAGGCAAGAAAGACCCACGCAAAACAACCAGCTGGCCCTACTACGTCAGCTACCTCCACAACCGATACAACGGCCTCCCCGTCCTCCTCCTCGTCGTCTGCCAAGACCACACCACCGCCCAATGGGCCTCCCGCCCCCTCACCATCGGCCTCCCCCAATGGCCCACCCTCACCCTCAACCCCCTCGTCGCGGGCCCCCACAACATGCCCGTCATCACCGACATCGCCGAAGCCCGCAAAGACCTCGCACTCGCCACCCTCGCCGCCATCACACACGCCGACAATCCGGACGTCGATGCCATACTGAAAACACTCTCCGCCGCACTGCGCGAAGCACCCGACAACATCACAGACCCCATCGTCGAACTCACCGCACAAGGCCTGGGCAACCGCCCAGCCGCACAACAATGGAGGAACCTGGTGGCCGTGGATACCTCTTTCTACACATCCTTCATGTCAGA
>NZ_JBFAJY010000058.1:0-34652 GCF_040655445.1 Streptomyces sp. NPDC050423 | reverse complement strand
GGTTCGGTGCTGGTCATAAGGGGTGATTCTCCTGTCGCGCCCTCTCAGGCTAACCCGACAGATCGGGATGTCTCACCCAAGGCTGACAGAGAGGGAAGCGCAATCGGGCACGCAACGGGTGATGGCCGCTCTTCACCGCTGCTGCTGGCACGTTGTGGCACGGCCGGTCACAGATTCAGGTCCGGGCGCCATGGAGGTCCTCGGGCGTGAGAGTGGGGACGTCGGCGGCGCAGCCGCTGCGTGTGACGGCGAGCAAGGGGGTGGTGTCGTCGGCGCCGGGAAGCTGGGAGCGGTGGGTGATGAGGCGGGCGAGGCCACGGTTGTCGAAGGGCTTCTTCTCCAGCCACTTGACCGAACCCACGAGTGTGATCTTCTTGGCGACGGGGGCGCGGTCGGCGCAGCGAGCCGGGGGCAGCATGCACGCTTCATCGCCACCGTCCGCACCGTCCGCACCGTCTTGAAGCTGATGGGATGGGACGACGCCGCTTCCTGGGTGGCGTCGAGTGAGCCGACTGCCTCACCGTGGTTCACCGCCCCAGCAGGCACGGCGATCACTCGTACACGACTGCGGCGCTCAGGCGCGAGTGAACAGCGTCGGCGACCCGTTCCACCGCAGTCCGATCCTGTCCACGACCTGGGTCGCGAGCGTCCATGCGCCCTCGTCGTCGGCCACGCATACCCGCGACCCCTCTACGTTCAGCACCCCCTCGAAGACGTCGTCTCCCATGACAGGCACAGCGCGGTTCCAGATCGGTACCCGAGTGAGGTCGGTCCGCCGCGAGTCTGGACGACGATGTGTTTGCTGTCGCTACAAGCCGGCGCGTTGTCCCGGTCCAGCTCCGGAGGATCGGTGGATCCGATGAGGAGCACCGGATGATGTGGGTAGAAGTCCACAGCCCCAACCGGCATGACGCCCCTCCTGATCTGCTGAGATGGGCAGAGAGTATCGCCGCGCGAGGTGGAGGCCGCAGAGTCTCGACGACTCAGGCCAGGCCTGCCCCGAGGGCGCGGCGCACGGCGTCGGCGCGGTCCTTGATGTCCGCCTTGGCGAAGAGGTTGTTGATGTGCGTCTTCACCGTGGCCTCGCTGATGAAGAGCTTCTCGGCGATGGCACGGTTCGGCAGGCCCTGGCCGATCAGGGTGAGGACCTCGCGCTCGCGCGGGGTGATGTCGCCGGGCAGCGGCTGTCCGGGGGCCGGGGGCTTGGTGCGGACCGTCTCCAGGAGGCGGTTCTGGACTTCGCGGTCGAGGACGGACTGCCCCGCGGCGGCGGCGCGGATGGCGCGGGTGATGTCCTGGCGCCCCGCGTTCTTGGTGAGGTAGCCGGTGGCGCCGGCGCTCAGCGCGGCCAGGATGGAGTCGTCGTCGGCGAACGTGGTCAGGATGACCACGGCGACCTCGGGGTGCTCCGCGGTGAGCCGCCGGGTCGCCTCGGTGCCGTCCATCACCGGCATCCGCAGGTCCATCAGGACCACGTCGACCGGGCCTGCGGCGACTGCGGCGAGTACTTCGGTGCCGTCGGCGGCCGAGGCGACGACGTCGATGTCCTCGGCCAGGCCGAGGACCGCGGCCAGCGGCTCCCGTACGGCAGCCTGGTCGTCGGCGACGATCACACGTAGCCGCTGAGGATTCTGCGTCGGTTCACTCATCCCGGTATCACTGCCTCCACTTGCCAGCCGCCTTCGTCCGGTCCTTCGTTGACCGGGCCCGCAGATATCGTTGCACCCAGCAGGGCGACCCGTTCCCGCATGCCGATCAGCCCCATTCCGCTGCCGATGCCCGCGCGCACCGCACGGGTCGCCGCGCTGTTACGGATCCTCAGTGTCGTTGATGCGGCATCGAACGTCAGCTCCACGTGGACCTCGCCGCCGGGCGCGTGCCGGGCGGCGTTGGTCAGCGACTCCTGCGCGATCCGCAGCAGGTTCTGCGTGACCTGGGACGGCACGTCGCGCGCGGTGCCGGTGAGGGTGAGGGCGTCGCGGTGGCCGGACGAGTCGAGCATCGCGGTCAGGCTGCCCACCAGCGGCAGGGAGTCCTCACGGAGCGCGTGCACGGTCCACTGGGCCTGTTTCAGGCTCTCCTTGACCATGCTGTGCGCCTTCTGGTTCGCCTCGCGGACTCTCTCCAGGTCACCGTTTTCGATCAGGGCGTCCGCCAGTTCCAGCTGCATGTTGATGCCCGCGAGGGAGTGGGCCAGGACGTCGTGCACGTCGCGGGCGATCCGTCCCCGCTCGGTGAGGACGGCGGCCTGGGCCTCGGCGCGGGCAGCCCGCTCGGCGGACTCCGCGGCCTCGATCACCGCCTGGACGGCGCGCCGGCGGCTGCGGTTGATGATGCCGAGAACGACCGGAGTGCCGGTGGCCAGACCGACCGCCCAGGGCAGCAGGTGGTGGCCGGGGCCGATGCGCAAGTACAGGACTCCGCCGCACAGCAGGCTGCAGAACGCCGCGAGGACCAGGGCCGGCCTGGGCTGCAGCCGGTATCCGGCGTGGCCGACGATGAAGAACGCGAAGAGGTAGCTCGATCCGCTGCGGCTGACGGCGATCAGGGCGGCCGCGGCGACGATGCCGAGGGTCAGCCCGACCAGGGCGACGCGGGGCGGGACCCTGTGCTCGGGCAGGTGCCGGGCGAGGAGCGCGAGGGAGTTGACGACGATGAGCGCGGCGACCACGAGTCCCCGGCCGCTGAGACCGATCGGCCGCACCGTGAGGAACGCGGAGCCGATGACGCAGAGGGTCAGGACCCAGCCCACGCGAGGATCGTGACCTGCGAAGGCCAGGGGGCCGGATGCTCGGTACGGGGCCGAGCCCGTAGCGGGCGCGCTCTGCTCCGTAGGGGTGCTCTGCTTTTCTGGGACGCTCTGTGCTTCGGGCACGGCGTGACCATAGTCCACGGTCAGGCCGTGCGGTCGAGAGAGGGCGCCGGGTGCGTCGATGCGGTCGTCTGCGCCTGCCTGCCGTTCACCATCCGGCTCCGGATGAAGATCGTCGCGAGTCGCGTGACGACCTCGGTGAGTGCCATCAGGACGAAGGCCGCGACCCAGGCCTGGTCGGTGGTGATGTGGTGGGCGATGCTGAACCGCGCGACGTTGTCGGCGCCGCCGTGCGAGACCCAGAACTGGAAGCCCATGCGGGCACCCATGCCGAGCACCCAAAGGATCGCGGAGACCGCGCCGGCCTTGATCAGCAGGTGCTGGCCCGCAACCCGGATGCGGGTGTGGACGCCGCCCGCGATGCCGAGCGCCGCGCCGACGGTCATGAGCGCGCCGATCAGCACCAGGTCGTTGCCCGCGGTGGGCACGCTGTCGAGGTACGTGTGGGCCACGAAGGCCACGATCCCCAGCGGGATCAGGAAGCTCTTGAGGTCGAGACGGCCTTCCCGCAGTTGCCGGAAGACGATCAGGACGAGGGCGATGTCGGTGATCCACTCGGTCGTTGTCATGCCCTCAAGAGTGCTGGCGCAGGGCCTCGCGCACCTGGACCCATGGGTGGAACGACAGGTGGAGATCGTCGTCCCGCACTCCTCCACCCCACCCGCCCCCGCGCCTCTGCGCCGTACCGCTTGGCAAGGTCCGGGGGAGCTCGGAGAGGCAGGTGCACAGACCCATCACGGCGGCGAGCGCGCTCGGGGTCGGCAGGGGTGACCTGGATCGGCACGACATGCGCCCTGAGGCGGGGCGGAGGCGGCTCCGGCGCGGCGACGAGGCCCGCCGCGACGAGGCCCGCCGCGACGAGGCCCGCCGCGACGCGTGCCGCCGGGCGAGGCCGGCGGCGTAGGGGAAGTACTCCCACAGCGTCCACCGGCCCGCTGCTGCCCGGACTGCGGACTCCCGTACCTTGGCTCCTCGTCCGGACTCGCCCACGCACGGATTGCGGGGCCGCGGCGGCGGGCGAAAGCGAGGAACTTGCGCGGCTGCGGCTGAGCATCGCGACGTGGATCGCGGACTTCCGCGACGAGCGCCTAAGGCACGGCGCGGCCGGCGCGATGCCGCCCGCAGAGTTCGAACGGATCATCAACGAGGCACGCAACAGGTCCGGTCAAGAGGACCGAGCCGCATAACGAAGGACTCTGCGATCTCTGGGGATCGCCATTCCCTGATCGCCATTCCCTGATCTCCATGCCCGGCATCGGGATCAGGACCGAGGCCCGCATCCTCATCGACGTCGGTGACGGCAGCGGCATCGTCACCGGCGGACATCTCGCCGCCTACGCCGGCCCGGCACCCGTGACGAGAAACTCCGGCTCCTCCATCCGCGGCGAGCACCCCTCGTGAAGCGGCAACAAACGGGTCAAGCGAGTTCTTCTGCCTCGCCGCGTTGGCCTCGCTCTCCCCGCCCGAGTCACGCGCCTGCTACGACCGCAAGCGCCGCGAGGGGACACCACATCGCAGCCCTCATCGCACTGGCCCGACGACGCATCGATGTCCTCTTCGCTCTGCTCCGAGAGGGCACCTTCCACCAACCGCCCACACCAGCTACGGCTTGACGAAAACCGACGGGGAATCACCCGGCCTCAGTCTTCCTCTCCCTCGCCAACTGGGCTGCGAGACGGCACAGAACGTCATCATGCAGGACGCGGTTTCAGTAGATGTGGCGGCATTCATCATACTGTCCCTGGTATTCGTCGAGGCAGGGAGTTCTCCCCCATGTACAACGAGGAATCGGTTCCGCCGGACGCCGGTAGCAAGCGGTCGGTCGCCGGGCGTTACCGACTGTTGTCAGTACTCGGCGAAGGCGGCATGGGCACCGTGTGGCGCGCCTATGACGAAGTGCTGCACCGTGAGGTGGCGGTCAAGGAGGTACGCGCCTCCGCCGAGCTGCCGGCAGAGCACCGATCGCGTCTGTACACCCGGCTGGAGCGGGAGGCGTGGGCGGCGGCACGGGTCGACTGTGCTGAGGTTGTGACCGTTTATGACGTGGTCACCTTCGACGGCCGGCCGTGGATCGTGATGGAACTCGTCCGCGGCCGGTCGCTGGCCGACGTCATCTCCGCCACGGGCGCGCTGTCACCAAAGGAAGCCGCGCGCATCGGCGCCAAGGTGCTGGCCGCACTTCGTGCCGCGCACGGGGCAGGAGTGCTGCACCGCGACGTGAAACCCGCCAACGTCCTGCTGGGCGAGGACGGCCGGGTGGTACTGACCGACTTCGGAATCGCTACCGTGGAGGGAGACACGGCGTTGACGATGACCGGCGAGGTTGTCGGCTCCCCCGAGTATCTGGCGCCGGAGAGAGCATTGGGCCGGACGCCGGACGCTACGTCCGACCTGTGGTCGCTGGGCGCGCTTCTCTACACAGCCGTCCAGGGCCGTTCGCCGTTCCGTCAATCGACGGCGCTGGCGACACTACGCGCCGTCGTGGACGAGGAATTGCCGTCGCCGCACAGGGCGGGAGCGCTCACGTCGGTCATCGAGGGCCTGATGCGCAAAGACCCGCAGGATCGGATGACGGCCGAGCAGGCCGCCCAGAAACTACTGCTGATCGAACGGGAGATGGCAGAGCCGGCGCAGGCCGAGGAGCGGGCGGAGGAGCGGGAGCGGCCCGCCACCGGGGCCACTGCGGTGGCCTCGGCCGGGCAGGACGTCGGCGGGTCGCAGGAACCGTCGGATGACCGTCGCTCACGCGGTCGCCGGACGAAGGTGCTGGCGGCCGTTGTGGGCGTTGTGGCGGTGGCCCTGATCACCCTGCCGTTCCTGAGCGACGGCAAGGGATCGACGGACGACCAGAGCAAGCTCGCGGCTGTCGGATCGGCCGCATCGCCGGAGGCGAGGGACAGCCCGGCCGGCGTGCCAGGAGGGCTGGAATCCGCGTCGGCGACGCCGAAGAAGCCCGCCGGCAAAGCCAAGAGCCCCGGGAACTCTGCGGTTCTCCCGAGCGCAGGGACCCCTTTCCCCAGCACAGGGACTACGACGCACACCTCACCGACCGGGCAGGCGACCGCCCAGGCCGAGATCCCGGAACACGCCGCGAGTGGTGCCCCTGCGACGGCCCCGGCGCCGCTCGTCGTCAAGCCGGTCGCGAAGCTGCACGCCGCCACGTCCTGGAAGTCCGGCCGACTGCAGCTGGGCATGCAGGCCGATGGCAACCTCGTGCTCTACGACCGGCAGGAGAAGCGGGTGATGTGGGCTGCCGGCACCTCCGGCAAGAACAACATGGCGGCGTTCCAGGATGACGGCAATCTCGTCATCTACACCGCGGCCGGTCGAGCGATATGGGCCTCGGACCCGGTCGGCTTCACCAACGCCACCCTGGTCATCCAGCCCGACGGCAACGTCGTCATCATGGCCGGTGGGAAGCAGGTGTGGGCCACGAACACGCACATCTGACGCCGACAGCAGGCGCGTCCCGGGCGCCCCACCTTGAGGGCCGGCGGGCGACCCGCGCTCTCCGGTCACCGACGTGATCGCGCAACGGCCGGAGCCACGGTTGGGCTTGATCCGCTTTGACGGACATTCGGGATCTGGGGTTCAGCCCCGGGAGGATGTCCATCATGGAGAGCATGGGGAAGAAGAAGCCTCGCCGCCCTCCGTGGACAGAACACCTAGCTAAGGGCTGTCCCGCAATTCCTGGCGGGCGCACGACGACAGCTACGGCACCTCGCTGCGTTGTCGGAACGCCCGAATACATCCAGTATTCGGGCGTCCCTCCGCCTTGCGATGCACCGCATCTGACGCCGCGCGCTGTTCCACCAGCAATTGCGGGACAGCCCTTAGGCCGGGCCAGATGCCGACGGTGGTTAGTGAGGTACGCGTTGAGCGGCGGATCGCGGAGAGCGGCCTTCCAGTGGCCCAGTAGGACTTGGTCAGGTCGGTGTTGGTGTGGGTATGTCGCGGTGGCAGGTGGGGCAGGCGCCGGCCCTTGTCGCGAGCAGGGTCTGTAGCCCGCGGACGACGCGGTAGAGGCTCAGACCGGCGCCATGTTCTTTTTGGGGCTCTGGTCAGTCGTTGCAAAGTACAGATGGCATGCGCGACGGAGACGAGGGTGACGTGGGGATGCCAGCCTGACCAGGTCCGGCCCTCGAAGTGGGCCAGGCCCAGGGCCTGCTTCATTTCCCGGTAGTCGTGTTCGATGCGCCGGGATGCCCCACGAGCGGGTCTCATCGAGCATGTCGAGCGCGAGCTGCCACTTCTGGCACGGCCTCGGGGGAGACGTCGCGTAGCCACCCCGGGTCCGAGCGTCGCTGCGCGCTGGACGCGCCGGCCGAATTCCTCTGAGCGGGGGGAAAAACCTCTGCGCGGGCCGATCTTGGCTGATATACGCTGCGCCAGTCTTGTTCGAACAGTATGGCGAATCTGTGTCACCGGATACGCCACGCCCGGGGGGGCATTCCCATGACTTCGCAGTCCCGCGCGGTGCTCGGCATCGTGCTCACTCCCGTTCTTGCCCTGGCCGCCGCGGCCCCGGCCGCCGCCCACACCACCGCCACGGCCGTGGGCGCGGCCACCGGCACCACCGCCACGGCCACCACCCCGGCCGCCGTCGAGACGCGTGCGCCGGGCCCGTGGGGCACCCGCACCCTGCACGCCCCGAACCCCGACCCCGCCTCCGCCTCGGGCGGGCTGAACGCCTTGGAGCCGGCCGGGAACGGCGCCCTCGTCTCCCTCACCGGTGACGGGCTCTCCCGTTCCACCCGGATCCGGACCGCCGGCAGCACCCGTTGGCTCGCTCCGCAGACCTGGCCGGACGCCGGCGGGTACAACACCGAGCTCGTCTCGCTCGGCGACGGCTCGGTGCGTCTGGTCTGGCGGGCCGAGCGCGCCGACGACCACGACAACTACTGGCTGAAAGTGGCCACCCTCAAGCCCGGCGCGACGGCCTTCTCCGAGCCCGAGTACGTCGCCGCGGTTCCCCAGAAGGGCTACCACCACCTGGCGGCGGCCCCCGACGGCCGGCTGGTCGCCGTGTGGTCGGTCTCCGGCGTCGTGAAGGCCGCCGAGAAGACCGGCCCGCAGGCCGTGTGGACCGCTCCGGCCGACCTGAACGAGCAGCCGCCGTCCGGCAGTCGGGACATTTCCAGCATGGACCTGGCGGTCGCCAAGGACGGCACCACCCTGCTGGTGTGGCAGTGGCAGGCAAGCAAGGCCGTCGTCGCCCTGGAGAAGGCCCCCGGCGCGTCCGCCTGGACCGCGGTCCAGCGCTTCCCGGTCCCGGGCGTGGACCTGGCGCGCCCGAAGGTGTTCGCCGGTCCGCAGGGCGGCTTCGACGTGTTCTACGACCATCTCGCGCACCTCATGCACACGCGCCGGTCCGTCGTCGCCACGCAGTGGAGCACTCCGCGGTCCGCCGCCGACCACGGCAGCACGTACGGGATGACGGCACCCGCCTACCTGCCCAACGGCGACCTCTTCGCCGCCGGCGGGCCGGGCTACTCGACCGGCCCCTGGTACGCGGTGCGCTCGGCGGCCACCGGCGCCTGGCAGCCGTACACGCAGCCCTTCTCCACGCACAAGAAGGTGCGCGCGGTCGGCGCGGCCGCCACCTCGGGCGGCACGGTCACGGTGACGTGGCGGGAGGGGTACTCGGGCGAGGAGTACACGATGGCCGCCGTCTTCAAGGGCGGCACCTGGTCCGCCCCGCGGCGGCTGAGCGCGACGAATGCCCGGTTCACCGGGGCGCCCCAGGTGGCCGCCGACGCGCTCGGCCGGCCCGTCGTGCTGTGGGACGAGTACAAGCTGACCGGGACGAACAGCTTCGCCCTGGACGGCGTCCACCAGGCCACCACCACCAGCCGCGCGCTGCCCAAGTGGCGTGACTACACGGACGACGGCAAGGCCGACCTGTTCGGCCGCAACGGCACCGGGCTGAAGGTGTACGCGGGCGACTCGACGAAGCTGACCGCGGGGCAGCGCGCGAGCAGCTGGCCGACGGGCACGCTCGTGCTGCCGTTCGGCGACCTCGACGGCGACCGCTGCAACGACGTGTTCGTCCGCTACCCGAAGGGCGAGGCCCGCGTCTACCCGACGATCTGCGGCGGGCTGCCCGACCAGCAGTCGTTCCACGTCAAGGTGTCCTCGGACTGGAGCGGGTACGACGCGGTCGTCTCGCCCGGCGACGTGACGGGCGACGGCCGGGCCGACCTGCTGACCCGGTCCGCCTCGACCGGGAAGCTGTACGTGTACGCGAACAACGGCGCGGGCGGCTTCAAGGCCCGCTCGCTCACCGGGTCCGGCTTCGGCGGCTACAAGAGACTGATCGCCGCCGGAGACCTCGACGGCGACGGCAAGAACGACCTGCTGGCCCTCGACGCGTCGAACGAGCTGTGGCGGTTCAGGGGAACCGGCGCCGGCACGTTCAGGCCCCGGTCGCTGGTCTTCAAGGACTGGGGCACCTCCTACAAGGACGTGGTCGGCGGGCTCGACCTGTCCGGGGACGGCCGGGCCGATCTCGTCTCCCTCGACAAGAACGGCCGCGCCTGGCTGAACCGGGGCAACGGCCACGGCGGTTTCGGCAACCGCTCGCAGGTCGGCAAGGCCATGAACTGGTCGAACATCCGCATCTCCTGACGGCGCGGATCCGACGGCCACTCGGGACCACGGGGTCCCGATTGGCCGTCCTCGCATCCGGCTCCGGTCCCGGCGGGTCCGCCCGGACCAGCTCGCCCCGGAAGGGCGGACCGACGGCCCTGCCGTCCTGGCTGGACGGCAGTTCACCGCACCCGGAAGGTTGCAGCGAACTCAGCCGCTCACTTCAGCCGTTGAGGAACTCCGCACACCGGTAGGTGCCCAGCACGGCGCCTTCGGACGGCCGCAGGGTGACCTCGACGTCATCGGTCCTGAGCTTTGGTTCGAGTACGGACCGGGCACGCGCCGGCGTGCAGACCAGCTGCCCCGTTCCCTGGCCGTGCCCCGTGGCGCGTGCTTCGGGTGGGCCGGCGGGTCAGAGAGGGATGATGCGTACTTGGTTGCCGCAGAGCTTGGTCATGTCGTCGCTGTCGGACGTCAGGAGGACGACCGGTTTCGGCTGGCGCAGGGCGACTTCGGCGACCGTGGCGTCGACGGCGTACTTGTGCCCGTGCAGTCCGGCGGCTTTGAGGAGCTCCGCTGCCGCTTTCGCCGCTTGTTCGCTGACCGGCTCCACCTTGACGCGGGACAGGGCCCAGTTCAGGCGGGGGATATTGGTGCGGGAGTGGCTGACTTCCACGATGGTGTTGGCCCCGATCACGAGGTCGGCTCCCATGTCGTGGAAGACCTGCAGCATCGCGAGGAGCTTGCGTTCCTGCGTGATCCAGGCGGAGAGCCCCTCCGAGTCCAGCACGACGGTCTCGATGCGCTCGCTCACGCGGCGTCCGCGCCCTTGGAGGAGCCGGCGGCGCCAAGGATCTTCGCGCGGGCCTCGGCGAGCTCCTCGTCCCTGAAGGGTCCGTGCTCCTCCTCGTGACGGCGGAGGTCGTCGCCCAGGAGCTGGTGCCTGATCTGGCGGGCCACGGCTTCCGCTACATAGCCGGAGACGTTGTCCGTGAGCTTGCGGAGCTCCGCCACCTGATCGCTGGGGAGCGTGACGGTGATGCGAGTCGTCGAGGACATAAGTCAAAGCATACTGGAGTATGCGCATGCTGGCTCGGGTCTCAGGACCCCAGCCTTGACGCCCGCGGTCGCATGATCCGGGTGGAGACATGGGGGCGGTCGCTCTCCGGCCGTCCGTAGCGAGTGAGGCTCCGGGCCGGTGTTGCTGGACGGCAAGCAAAAGGCCCCGGTCATTGACCAGGGCCTTATTCAAAGAGCGGGTGACGAGAATCGAACTCGCGCTCTGAGCTTGGGAATCAACAGTTCTTGAACGACTGTAGTGGCTCTGACCTGCATGTTTGGCTGGAGTGGTCGAGGCCGGCGTGGTCTCTGGGTACCGTGCTTGACCGCTGCTGTCCGCTCCGAAGGGCACGGATGGGGCACGAGGGTGATCGATGCCGCCGTGCCGTGGGTGGGAAAGTGTCACCGTGCTGGACCAGGCGCTTGCCGTCGTGCGATTTCATCCCTGGCGATCTGTCGCAGGGCAATTCGGTTGGCCGTCATCGATTCGGAGCCGCAGTACTGGCGGTCGGCGGACTGCAACTCATCGCGGTCACCAGCGGAAGACTCCAACATGAGGTACTAAGGTACCGTGAATGTGGAGGTGGGAATTATGACCACGGCTTCGAAGCCGCCCCGGCAGTCGCCGCTCAAGGTGGACCCGGCGACGGACAAGTTGATCAGCCAGGGCGCGCATTTCCTGGGCCTGACGAAGAAGGACCTGGTCGCGGAGGCGGTACGGGTTTACCTGGACCAGCGGCGTGAGGATCTGCGCGAGGGCATGGTGGAAGCGCTCAGCGTCCTGGACGGCTCCTTGAAGTCGGACGTCATGCTCCTGACCGGTCTGACCGCGGAGGAGATCGACGCGGTCGGCGGGATCGACGAATGACCCTTCACGCTGCGATGCGTCCCGCCAGGCCCACCCTGCGATGTCTGCGCGATGACCTCGGGTTGCCCCTATCGGCGGTGACCGACCCCCTGGACGAGATCGAGCACCCGATCCTGGCGAAGGCCGCCGAGCAGTTCGCGGCGGACGACGCCAAGCATGAGCGCATCCGCGCTGTCGATGACCAGGTGTTGTTCAAGGTGAAGGTCCAGCGCTGGCGCGGGGCGGTCTGGGTGGACGCCGACCTTCCGTGGCTGGTGGCGGCCGGCCGCCGCGAGGACGGCTCCACCGACGACTTCTATGCCGCTCTCGAGGCCGACGGCAAGACTGCCCGAACCCGCTACAACGCCGGCAACACCGACGCGCTCAAGTCCGCCACGTACACCGCCCACTTACTCCCCGCTCGCGAGGACCACGTCCGCTATCGCGCCGAAGCTGGAGTCCGTTTCGTCCGGCGGCTCCGGACCACGGTTCTGACCCTGAGCCGTGCCACCCTCCGGGACGGTCAGGAGCACACGGTGGATTTCGACACCTTCACCGTCGGCCTTCAGGTCCGCGCCGACGACGGCCACGAAACCTACCTCGCGGTGCGGATCACGGGTTCGGTCCCGCCGAACCTCACGACATTGATTCTGCGCAACGTTCCCGGCTGCGAGGCCGACGGCTGGTACCCCGAATACGCCCTGCCGGAGCGGGACCTGCTCCCCGCCGAACAAGCCTGGTCCAACCTGATGGACCCTCGCGAAGCCGCCCGAGTCCTCGACGCAGAGCCGTAGCAGCCGGAACAGAAACAAGGCCCAGGTCACTGACCTGGGCCTTCATTAAAGAGCGGGTGACGAGAATCGAACTCGCGCTCTGAGCTTGGGAAGCAACCGGCGCTCGGGCATCGATGTGCGGCCTGACCTACAGGAACAGGTTGACACTTAGCGGATCCGAGTGTCGTATCGATACCCCCTCTCTGTCAGCCTTGGGTGACAGAGAGGGGGGCTTGCTGCACGGGCAGCCTCGGTCACCAACTCCTTGGCCGAGGCGTCGGCTGCGTGGGGCTCGGGGTGGTGGTGGCGGGGCTGGGCTGGACTCGCCCTGCAGCTTTGTTGCGCGGCGGCTTCCCGTCTGCCGGATTCTGAAGGCGGTTCAGGCGCCATGTGAGGACTTCCCTGAGGTGGGCGGCCGTGTCGAGTTCGTGGTGGCATGCAGCTTGAGTGAGGAAGCTCCCGGGCTTGGAGAGCCGGATACATCTTGACCTGCGCTTATATCGTTGAGTGTGGCGTATGGAAGCGCAGGGCCGTACCCCTGTCGTCCGTGGCCTCCCGCCCGTGCGGGCACGCTGCGGGTCCGACTACGAGCGCAGGGCGTCGACCGGTTCCATGCGGGAGGCCCGCAGTGACGGGTAGAGGCCGGCCAGGAGCCCCACCAGGGCTCCGGCGACCGGGGCTCCGAGGGCGAGGCTGACGTCCAGGACCGGGGTCCACTCCTTGACCGCGGCGACGATCACCACGACGACCATGCCCAGGGCGGCCCCCACGACACCGCCGAGGAGTCCGATCGTCGTCGACTCCACCAGGAACTGGCCGGCGACATGGCGCCGCGAGGCCCCGAGGGCGCGGCGCAGGCCGATCTCCCCGATCCGCTCGACGACCGTCACCAGTGTCACATTGGCGATACCGATGGCCCCGACGACCAGCGAGACCAGGCCGAGGACCAGGAACAGTCCGTTGACGTCGCCCTGCACTCCCTTGCGGGCCTTGGCCGGATCGGCCGGTGCCGTCACGCTCAGGGAGGCCTCGGCTCCGGGGGCCAGCGCGATCGGCGCCTGGCGGGCGACCTGGTTCGCCGCGCCGAGCGAGGTGTTGATCAGTACCCGGGTCACGGTCCCCAGCCCCATCCGGTCCGCGGCCGTCGTGGGCGGCAGGATCATCGCGGTGGCGAGCTGCTGTTCCCGCTCCACCGAGCCGAGTATCCCGATCACCGTGTACGCCTGGCCCTTCAGGAAGACCGCGGGGGCCTCCTCCACCGAGCTGATGCCGAGGAGCCGTGCCGCCTGGTCGCCGAGGACCGTCACCCGGTCGTGCCGGTCGATGTCCCCCTCGTCGAAGAAGCGCCCGGCGGTCATCCCGCCCCGTACCGCGGCCGGCAGCGTGGGAGACGCGGCGACGACCGCCATGGTCTGACCGTTGACCTCGCCGGGAGCGACCACGTCGTTGGCACGCACCTCGACGCTCGCGGTCGCCTGGGAGTCCGCGAGCGCCGCCACCGACTCGACCCCGGCCAGCCGGCGCACCGCGTCCACATCTGACCAGTCCACCAGCGGGCCGGAGCCGGCTGCCGCCACGGAGGGCACCCCCACCGTGACCGAGGTGGCGGTCAGGGCGTCGAACCGGCCCACGATCTGATTGCCCGCCGTGGACGAGATCCCGATGGTGATGACCAGGGTGGTGATGCCCAGAACGGTGCCGAGCGTGGTCAGGGCGGATCGCAACGGGCGGGCGAGCACCCCCGCCAGCGCCTCGGACCACAGGTCCCGGAAGTCCATCCAAGGGCGCTCGACGTTCCCTCCGGCCCGTGTGGTGTTCACGGAAGCCGCAGCGTGCGGGACGCGTGTCCGGGATCTCACAGGTGCTCCTCGGTGAGTCGTCCGTCGCTGATCCTGACCCGCCGGTGGGCCCGCCCGCTGACCGCCTCCTCGTGAGTGATCACCACCAGGGTCATGCCCTGCTCGCCGAGTCGGCCGAAGAGGTCCAGCATCGACTCGGTGTTCTCGCTGTCGAGGTTGCCGGTGGGCTCGTCGCAGAGCAGCAGGGCGGGCTCGCTCATCAGAGCTCGGGCGATCGCCACCCGCTGTCTCTCACCTCCGGAGAGCCGGTCCGGCCGGAAGTCGGCCCTATGCGCCAGGCCCACCCGGTCCAGTGCCTGCCGAGCCCTGGCAAGGCGGCCGGCCCGGCCGCGCCCGGGGCGCGGCCGGCGGTAGGCCTCGGCCAGCATGACGTTCTCCTCCACGGTCCGGTACGGCAGCAGGTGGAAGGACTGGAAGACGAACCCGATCCGGCTGCCGCGCAACGAGGTGCGCTCCAGGTCGCCGAGCCCGTTGGTCTCCACCCCGTCGAGCCAGTAGGCGCCCGAGGTGGGGCGGTCCAGCAGCCCCAGGGTGTTGAGCAGCGTCGACTTGCCGGAACCGGAGGGGCCGACGATCGACAGGTGCTCGCCGCGCCGGACGGTCAGGTTCACGTCGCGCAGGGCGTGCACCGGCGGTTCGGTGTCGAAGGTCCGGTCCACGGCGATCAGCTGGATGACCGTGTCCGCGTCGGGCACGACGGAGAACGGCGGACCGGCTGTCGTCGGACCTCTCATCGCCCGACCACCACATGGTCGCCGGGCTCCAAGGTGGCGCCGGACGACGGAGTGACCTCCACCTGACCCTCCGCGGAGAGACCGGCCTCGACGGGGACGTCCACCGTCCTGCCGCCGCGCACGACCTGTACCCGGGCCTTCTTGTCTGCGGAGGTGTGCAGCGCGGCGACCGGCACGGTCAGCACCTTGCCGTCCGACGAGCCCACCTTGATGGTGATCTTCGCGGATTCGGCGGCGCTCTCGGTCAGTTTCCCCGCCGGTACCGAGATCTGCACCGGTACGGGAGCCGAGGTGTCGCCGCTTCCGCCGTCCGAAGGCCCCTGCTGTTCGTCGGTGTCGGCCGAATCGTCCTTCGGCACTTCGCCGCCGAGTGTCACCACTTCTCCGTCCACCTTCGTGCCGTCGGTGGTCTCCACCTGGGCCCGCATGCCTTTGTGGAGCAACTTGGCATCGTCGGCCGGAACCACGGCCCGCACCACGACCTGGGAGCTGGTCACCGTGGCGACCGGTCCGGAGGGGGTGTCCCCGGTCTTCACGGACACCTTGCCCAGCCGGGCCGGGAGTTCCGGCAGGAAGACCACCTCGCCGGCGGGAACCTTGGTGCCGTAACCGGACTGGAAGTCGGAGAGCGCGGCGTTGGACGCGTCCAACTGCTGTTTCGCCGACTTGAGTTGCAGCTCGGCGGCAGCGGCGGCGCCGCCCGCGCCAGGGCCGCTGCCGGCCTTTTCGGTACCGCCGGAACCCTTGGTGCCGTCCCCCGGGTTCTGCGCCGCCAGGAGGGCCTGCTGCGCGCTGGTCACCGCCGCTTCCAGGGTCCCCAGTTGCTGCTTGTCGGCAACAGTGGGCTCCATGGCAAGGTAGCCCTTGCTCTTGTACCAGCTGCTCACCGCCGCGGCGTCCGGCTGCGCGTACGTCCCGTTGACCGTGCCGGGGTTGAAGCCCAGCCGCGTCAGCGCCCGCTGGAGCTGCTTGACATCTTCCCCGGAGGCGCCGGGGCCCAGCGTGCGGTACATCGGCACGGTGCCCCGCAGGACCAGGACCGGCCGGCCGCTCACCTGCATCAGCACGTCGCCCTCCTGTACCTCCGCCCCGGCGGCCGGTGCCTTGGTGACCCGCTGGGCGACGCTGTCGCCGCCCCCCGAAGCGCCTGAACCGGAGTCCGGAGAGCCGACGGGCCCGGCCAGGTTCACGCTCTGCGGCGAGTCGAACTCCACCGACCCCTGGGCCACCACACTCGCGGTCAGCGAGCGCCGCTCGACCGCGACGGTGACCGGGCCGGCCTTCGGCGGCTGGTGCGCGGCGGCGGCATCCGCGGGCGACTGCATACGCGATCCGGCGAACCAGCCGCCCGCTCCGACCAGCCCCACCGCGACCACGACGACCGTCAGCTGCCCGGAACGGGTTCCGATCAGCCGCCGGAGCCGGCCGGGACGGGTACCGACCGGCTCGGGGCGCTCTCTCATCCGGCACCGCCACCGTTGGTCGGGGTCTTCATGAACTTCGGGAAGTAGGCGGCCCGGAACTCCTTGCCGCACTCCAGATCTCGCATCGCCAGCTCTATGTCGTTGGTGAGCAGAGGAAGAGCCTCCTCCTTGCTCAGGGACTTCTGGGTGTTCCCCTCCGCCACGACCGGGGGGCCGGCCTGAGCGGACCCGATCGCCTGGAGCTTGACCATCTCTCCGATGCCGGTCGGCTGCGTGGTCGTGACGGGGATGCCTTCCTTCTTCAGGCACGAGGCGTACGTCTGCGCCAGCGCGACCAGCTTCGGATCACCGTTGAGCGCCTGCGCGTTGGCCCGGTTCTGGTTCTCTGATGTGGTGCTCCGCTCCTCGGCCGACGCGGAGCCGTAGACCTTCTTGTTGGCTTCACCCACACAACCGGTCCAGTCCTTTTCCCCGGCCTTCGGGTCGGGGGGACCGCCCAACGCCTTGTTGTACGCGGACTTCTGCTCGGGAGTGAGCGTTTTCACGTAGCTGCTGTTGGGCGTCTCGACCTGGTCCCGCCGGGCGGCCGCGCCGCCCCGCGCACCGGCGTCGTCGGGGTAGACGATGCCCGCGTAGATGCCGAATCCGTACTTCTGCCGGTACTTCTTCGTCAGCGCGTAGTCCGCCCCAGCGGTGGCCCAGGAATCGGCGGCGTTCTCGGGGGCCACGGGGGTGTAGGTGAACCCCTGCTTCTTCATGCAGGCCGCGATGGCGTTCTCCAAGAGGTACTGCTTCTTGAGATCGGCGTTCGAGTCGGCGGGAACGTCGAGCTGCCCAGACGATCCGGCCGTGGTCTTCTCACCGTCCGCCGAGTGGGATTCCGAGCCGGCGTCGGTGCCGCAAGCCGCCAGCAGCGGCAGAAGGCTCACCGCCGCGACCAGTCTCCGGACAGTGCGGGATCGAGTCATGTACGTCCATCCGATCGAAAAGGAGGGTGTGTTGCGGGCGCGGGGGGAATACGGAGTTCACAGTGGCGCCGGCAGTTCATCGTCATGGGTTCGACAGATGACCGAGCTGTAACAGCCCCCGTGGCGACCGGCCTCGGGGACCGGCGCCGTCACGCGGGCGGCCCGGTGACGAAGTCACCGTTCTTGTCGTAGGGCCAGGCGTTGGCGACGCATCCGCGCAGGCCCTTGATCTGTTGCATCATCACGGGAGCCGGCTGTCCGGCACCCGCGCAGGTGACGTGCGAGTGGTCGAGGTAGTGCCCCATCTCGTGATTGATGATCAGCGCCCGGTAGTCATGGATCGGCCCGTCGAAGGTGGGCGAGCCCTTGACCCAGCGCTTCAGGTTCACCACCACCCCTCCGGGAACCTCGCAGTTGTATTCGCCTCCGGTGTCCTGCTGGATGCCCGCCCAGCACAGGGAGTCCGCCGTCCCCGGTGTCGCGATCTTCACCGTGAGGTCGTGCGGCGCTCCCGCGCTCACCAACTGGAACGCGTTGTCCGCGTCGTGTGTCCAGCCCCGCGGGGAGGCGAGTATCCCGGCGATCTCGTTCGCCGCCTGGGCCGGCGAGATGTTGAGGCCGGTCTCGACCTGCACGACGTAGCGCAGCGGGTGGGAACCGCTGCCCACCGCCGTGCCACCGGCCTGCGCGGTGACGAACGTCCCACTGCCCGTCGGCGGGACGGCGATATCGATCTTGGTCCGGCTCGGAGTGGGTGTGGGTGTGGGAGTAGGCGTGGGTGTGGGTGTGGGAGTAGGGGTCGGGGTGGGAGTGGGGGTGACGTGTGTGTTCCGCGGGTGCGTCGCACCGCTCGACGCGTCGCTCCGGCCCCCTCCTGGGATGGGCGCCGCTCCCAGGAGGTACGCCGCCGTGCCCAGCAGGCCGACGGCCACCAGCACGCCTATCAGCAGGCTCCGTCTCCGGCGGTGCGGGCGTCCCCGTCGATGGGAGGACCGGCGCCGACGGCCGCCACGGTGAACGGCCGCGGCGCTACCGGCATGGGGTGCGGATCGCCGCTGTCGTACCGAGTGCATGGAAGCTCAAGCTGGTCATTTCAGATGATCGCCATGAGCCGGCGATATCACGAAAGAGTAACGGTGCGTACTTTTCCTGGGAACGCCCGCGGATTCGGGCCGGACCGCCCACGCTCTCGGCCCGTTGTGATCGTTGTGTAACGGCACCCGGAGAGCGACCTCTCCCGGGACGGTCATGCCGTCCGACCTGCTTACACTGCCGAAATGCCACGGGTCCTGATTGTCGAAGACGACCAAGATGTTCGCAGGGCCGTCCAATTGGGCCTGCGGCATCAGGGGCATGAGGTCGTCGCCGTGGAAACGGGTGAAGAGGGGCTGGAACAGCTCCGCCCCTTCCGGCCGGACGTCGTCATACTCGATCTCATGCTGCCCGGCATCTCCGGCCTGGACGTCTGCCGTCGGATCAGGGACCGCGACCAGGTGCCGATCATCATGGTGACGGCCCGGGGGGACGACATCGACGTGGTCGTGGGCCTGGAGGCCGGCGCGGACGACTACGTGGTCAAGCCCGTACGGGCCCGGGTGCTCGACGCGCGCATACGGGCCGTACTGCGCAGACAGGACGCGGCGCTACCGGACGGCGCCCGGCCCAGGGCCGAGACATACGGCGAGCTGGTCGTGGACCGGGCCGGGCTCGAGGTGACGCACCGCGGCGAGCCCGTCGCCCTCGCCCCCTCCGAACTGCGGCTGCTGCTGACCCTGTCGGCATCGCCAGGCCAGGTGTTCAGCCGCCAACAGCTGCTGGAGTCGGTCTGGGAACACAGTTACCACGGCGACATACGGCTGGTGGACGCCTGTGTGAAGCGACTGCGCAACAAGCTCGGCGAGGGCCGGGATCCCCGTTACGTGCAGACCGTACGCGGGTTCGGTTACCGCTTCGCCACCTCATGAGCGACCGGACGTCCGCACGGAGGCGGAAGACCGCCGGAGCGCTCGGAACCACCCGGGGGCGGAAGGCCGGACACCCGGTCGAGGCCGAGCACCTGGGCGACGCCGAGCACCCGGGCAGGACCGCCACGGCAGGCGAGGTCCCCGCCATCGCCCCGGGCGCCGGCCCCCTGCGGCTCCTCCGAGCGGCCTTGGCGCGCATCCCGCTTCCCCTGCGCGGCCTGCGCCCCCGCCTGCTGGCGGCCTTCGTCCTGGTGGCCATGGCCAGCGCCCTGGGCACGGGGGCCCTCGCCTTCCGCGAGGCGCGCACGGGGGTGCTCCAGCAGAGCCAGGACTCCGTCATCCGCCAGTTCCGTACGAGCGTCGACTCCATCGCGCCCGGCCTCCCCCTTGCCCCGGACCGGTCGGATCTCCAGTCCGCGGTGAACCAGGTGCTGTACGCGAACCAGTCGTCGGGGTGGCGGGTCATGGCCACGTACGGCGGCCTCCACGCCTACGCGCCGAGCCCCGGGTTCGTCGAGCTGAGCCCCGAACTGCGCAGGTCCGTGCGGGACAAGCGCGCCACGGTGTTCCAGCGGATGAACGTCGAGGGTCGCCCCCATCTCGTCGTCGGCATGCCCGTCACGTACACCTCCGGCGAGGGCACGGACTCAAGGCTCTCCGGGATGGTGATGTACCTGGAGGTATCGCAGAAGACCGAAGAGGCATACGTCAAGGCCATGGTGAGCGGCATCGAGCGAGCCACCCTGGTGGCCCTGTGCCTCGCCGTCGTCCTGGCACTGCTCGCCGCGAGCGGCGTACTGCGCCCCGTACGGGCGCTGCGCCGGGCGACGCGCCGGATGGCCGCTGGGCGCCTCGACGTCCGGCTGGCCGTCACCGGTTCCGACGAACTGGCCGACCTCTCCCAGTCCTTCAACGAGATGGCAGCCGAACTGGAGCGGACCGTCGCGGAGTTGCGCCGTCTGGAGGCCCAGGGACGTCGTTTCGTGGCGGACGTCTCCCATGAGCTGCGCACGCCGCTGGCGGCGATGTCGGCGGTCACCGACGTGCTGGACCTGGAGGGCGAGACCGGTGACGCGCTGCGGCTCATCAGCGAGGGAACGGGCCGGCTGAGCGGACTGGTGAACGACCTGATGGAGATCTCCCGCTTCGACGCGGGGGCGGCCGAACTCAACCGTGACGAGATCGACCTGGCCGAGTCCGTACGGCGCACCATCGCCTCCCGGGGGTGGCAGGGACAGGTGGAGAGCATGCTGCCCGAGCCGGGTGTGCTCCGCGCGGGCGTCGATCCACGCAGAATGGATGTGGTGATGGCCAATCTGATCGGCAACGCACTACGGCACGGAGCGCCGCCCGTGCGGCTGACGTTGGGGTTGCGCAAGGCGGAGGCGGGCGTGCCGTGGGCCGTCATCGAGGTGACCGACAACGGACCGGGGATCGCCGAGGAGGCCATGCCGCACATCTTCGAGCGGTTCTACAAGGCGGGCACCTCACGGACCAGGAGCGAGAGCAGCGGCCTCGGCCTGGCCATCACAGCGGAGAACGTGCGCCTGCACGGCGGGCGAATCCGGGCGGCGAACCTGCCCCGGGGCGGCGCGGTGTTCACGGTCGAACTCCCGCTGCAAGGCGCCGGCACCGATACCGACGTCGGCGGGGGTGTTCGGTGAGAGGCTCCCGAGTGGCAGCGCTGCTGTCCGGGCTCACGGCCGCGGCCGCACTCACGGCGTGCGGAGTCCCTCCGTCCGGTGTCATCGAGGCCGGTGGACCGGCGAGCGGCATGTTCTCCCACAGCCCGAGGTCCTCGCGGCCCGCCACCGCCTCCCTCTTCTTCCTGCACGACGGGGACCTGACGGCCTATCCCCGCAGGACCGATGCAGGGGGCCCCGAGGTCGTCGTACGCCTGCTGTTCGAGGGACCGACCGCGAGCGAGTCCGCGACGGCCACCACGGAACTGCCCCGAATGATGGACGTGTCGTGGGTGACGACCGGCGACGACGGCATCCTCTCCGTCCAACTCACGGATGAAGCAGCCCCGCTGAGCCGCCAGGCCATGCTCCAGCTGGCGTGCACGGTGGCGCAGGTGACTCCGTCGCGCCCCGTACCCCCGGCCGACGCGGAGGCCGCCCGCGGTGCCGCGCGCAGTTCCTCTGCGCCCAGCAGTGTCCGTGTACGCGGAGACGGATGGACCATGACGCAGTCGGGCTACGCATGTCCCCTCGCGCTCCAACCGCAGGCAGAGCCGGTACCCCGACCCAGGGTTTCTGGTGGCGCACCAAGGCCGTAAGGCTGGTGAACGGCGCGTCGTCACCACGCCCGGACTGAAGCGTTCGCCGATCCCAGCCCCATTGTGCCGGCGTGACGGCATCCGCGTTCCGGCCCGGGCCAACAAGGAAGCCCTCGGCTGCTGGCCGGGGGCTCTTCATGGAGCGGGTGACGAGAATCGAACTCGCGCTCTGAGCTTGGCAATCACCGGTGCTTGCGTGGGCGTGGCGTCTCTGACCTGCACGTTTGTCGGAGTGGGGCGGTTGTCTGTGCCCCTTGGGAGCCGTATGTGACCGCTGTTCTCCGCTCCGAAGGGCACGGATGGGGCACGTCGACAGCAGGTCATCAGCCTGAGGTCTTTTGTCGGAGCGGGTGACAGGAGACGGAAGCCGCCCGTGGTGGAGACGCTGCGGTGGCGCAGGTGTCACGCCCAGAAGGCTTCGGTGACGACGATCTGTGGGTCGGCGTGGCGGCGCATGAAGGTGTAGATGAGCCAGCCGCGTCCGCCGGCCATGTCCACGATATGAGGGCCGCCGGGGCTCGTGGAGGCCAGTGGCCGGACGGTCATCCAGTGCGGGAGCGAAGTATCGGCATCGATTCCCCGGAAGTACGGGTCTTCGGCGGTGACCAGTTCGGCACGGGCACTCATGACCAGGTCACTGCCTTCGGCGGGCATGTTCTGGAAGTCGTGCTGAGCCTGCTTCGTCCAGTCCATCTGCCAAGGCGGCCGGAGGGGTTCGTCGATCACTCTCCGGGCTTCCTCTCGGCGGCCTCGTGCCGGAGGCGGCTGTACTCCTCCAGAAGCCGGATGGACTCCTCAGGGTCCTCGGACTTGGCGGCGCGGGCTTCGAGGTCGCGAAGGTGTGCGTCGAGGACGGGATTTCGCGCGATGGCGTACTGCGTCCACCACAGGCGCATGAAGGCTGGAACGGGGGTGATGTTGAAGGCGTCACCGATGACGCGCTTCCAGTGAGCCTCGAAGTCCGGGAGGAGGTGCGGAGTGTGTTCCTGGATGGCCAACCGGAGTGCTTGAGGCGTGCGTTCGGGCATGGGTGGCAACCGCAGGGGTTCCCCCTCGTACCCATCGAAGTGAAGTGCATGGGCGGGCATGGTTCGGGCTCCTTGCTATGGGGGTGGGTCAGGCCGCCTCGTGCCGGTCCTCGTGCGACTGGTGCCGACGGGCCATCTGCTCGAACCACTCGGCCGGCACCAAGTAGGCGACGGTCTTCCCCTTGCGGGTGATGGCCGCGGCCTCACCGGCGATCCGGGTCCGGTCCAGGATCTCGCCCATCCCCTTGCGCAGGTCGATGGTTGTGTACGTCTTCGTCTCCATGTGTCGAAGCATATAACAACTATCATAGTTGACATATATGATCGTGAGGCGCTGGCGGCCGGAAGAGGCCGATGGGCGCGTTGGGCGCAGAACGGGGATAGGGCGCTCGGGCTTGAGCAGCAACAAAGCCCCGGGCTGTCGGCCCGGGGCTTTGGGGTAGAGCTTCGTGGAGCGGGTGACGAGAATCGAACTCGCGCTCCGAGCTTGGGAATCAGCGGTTCTTGAGCGGTCGTTCCTGCTTTGACCTGCACGGTTGGCCGAGACGCACAGGGTCGGGGCGGCCTCGATGCACCGTACCTGACCGCTGGTGCCCGTTCTGCTGGGCACGGACGGGGCACGAGCGGAGGCGGCGGCCAAGGGCTTCAACGGCCGAGTTGGGCAGTCCTCCCGCGAGACCTCCGCGACGGCCGCGTCCGTGACAGTCTCCAGACGGGATGCAGATGTAGGGGTGGACGTCGTGAAGAGGGTTCTCGGGAGCAGATCGCGGAGCGCCGCCACGACGACTTCGAATTCGATGTCGAGTCCTGCCCCAGAGACTCGGGCAACGGGGTCGAAGATCGACCGTACAGCGGATACTGGCCCTGAACGCGCCTCCGAACTCGCCACCACCCGCCCAACCCGATGACCGGCGGAACCGGCGCCGGGCCGACCCGCCGGTCTGCATGCGGCGCTGGACGAGGAGACCGTGCCTGGCGGTCTCGGGGGTTACATCGGAGGCCGCACCCACGAAGCGAAGCTCTGACCGGGGGCCGCATTGTCCCGCCAGTACCTGAGCACGGTCTCGCGCATGACCTCGAACCGCCCTGCGGTGGTAAGGCGGGCGATGGGCTGCCAACCGCCCGCGTCCGTTTCGAACGCGACGAGAAGCGGCGGTCCGGGCGCCGCAGCGGCCGCTCAGAGGTGACCGTCCAGGAACTTCCGTACCTCGTCGATGGTCATAGGCCCCGTGCCGTGCGCCACCGCCGCTCCCTCCTTCAGCAGGAGGCAGGACGGGGCTCCGGTGATCCCGTATCGCTCGGTTGCCGCCGGGCAACGCGTGATGTCGGTGCGGACGACCGTCAGGCGGCCCGTGTAGGCGGCGGCGATGTCGCCCACGACGAAATCCATCACCCGACAGGGCTCGATTGCCTTGGGCCATGCCCCGGTGAAGTATGCGAGGACCGGAACCTTGCTTCTCCCGAGGACGAAATTGAACTCCGCGTCCTCACGAGGTCGGTGAACCAGCTTTGTCATGGGAGCTCCTGACCTCACGTTTCGTACTCCATCCCATCATCCCTCGCGCGGTGTGCCAGGTCGGCCCCGGCCGGTCGTCCGGCCGGCTGCCGGGAGGGAGATACGGGCCGTCGCAGGACGGCGGTGGTTCCTGGGACGAGCGGCCCGGCCCCTTGTCGCGACGACCGGAAAGCCGTATTCCAGGGCCATAGCGGCTTGGCACCGGGAACGAGCACGATCTCTGGACGCTCGCGGACGCGGCGGTAGACGGGTGACGCGTCAGCGGACCCGGAGACCGACCGCCAGCGTCAGTTCAAGGACCCGGTGTGGTGATGCGAGATCGGGAAACAGCTCCCGCAGTTGCGACATCCGGTATCGAACCGTCTGGGGATGGACGAACAATGCCGCCGCGACCTCGTCCCGCCTGCCCTGGTGCAGCAGCCACGCTCGCAACGTCTCCTCCAGCCGTCGTGCGGTTGCGGCAGGCAAGGTCTGCAACGGTGCGAGGGCTCGGGCGCGCAGGTCCGCGAACGCGTCCTCGTCGGCGCTGAGCACCAGGTCGGGCAGGTGGTCCTCGGTGTCGCGAATGTCAGAGGAAAGGGAGCGTGCGCGTAGGGCTCGTGCGTACGAGGCGGACGCGTGGGTCCATGGCCGGGCCGGGCCGACCACGGCGGCGCGGTCGGTCAGCTGCCGTAGGAGACGTGATCGGTCGGCATCGGGGACGAGGAGCACACCGGTGGCATCCGGCAAATCGTCGAGGACGAGGGTGCTCGGGTCGAGTGTCCGGTAGGCAGGCCGGGCCTGGGCGGCGGGCAGCAGGACGGCGGTCAGCGAAACCGGGGGCTGCCACCTGGCCCGTTGGCCGGAGGCCAGCAGCACGTCCGGGCTCGCGCCGGCGAGGAGGTCGCGGGCCAGGTGTTCCAGGTGGCGCTCGTGGGCTCTGCCCCGGGCGGCCAGTTCGTCGGCGTGGCCCGCGGCGCTCGCGGCGGAGAGCTCGTCGATGTAGGCGAAGGTCAGCTCGGCGAACTTCGCGACCTCGGCGGCGGGCAGACCTGCGGGTACGGCACCCGCTGCCAGACATCGCCAGGCGACCCGGGCGCCGACGCGGTAGGCGCTGAGCAGGGCGTCCATCGAACGGCCGTCGCGCACCTCGCCGCGGCCCAGCTCGTAGGCGGCGTCCCCGGCGTCGCCGCCTGTGGCGTTCCCGCTCGCAAGGTCCAGGTAGTGCGCCAGGGCGGTGCGGACGGCTCTGCGGATGGTGGCGCCCATGCGGCCCGACAAGGCATGGGCGTAGGGAGGAACCTCGTCGATGATCGCCTGGACGACTTCGTCGGCGGTGGTCTTCAGTGCGGCCCGAAGGGCGGTGACCGTCGTCTCATCCAGGCTCAGTTCGCTGGCCCTCCGGATTGCATAGCTCATTTTTGTTCCCTGCGAACAATTCAGCCGACCAGATTTACGTCCTGTGGTCAGGACTTTACGCCTGGAGGCACAGCAAGCTGGAGTCATGACGAGTGGAGCCCTCCGGAGTAGGGCGTGGAAACTGCTGGAGATGGTCACGACGCCGCTGCTGCCGTCGGACTACCTCGACCTGGTCAGCCCGCTGCGTGCGGGCGCTGACCTGTGTGGGCGCATCGAGGCCGTGCACTCCGAGACCGATAACGCCGCGACTGTCGTGATCAGGCCGGGGCGGGGCTGGCGCGGCCACACAGCCGGCCAGTACGTGAGGATCGGAGTCGACGTCGACGGAGTGCGCCTGTGGCGTGCCTACTCCCTCACCTCGCCGACAAACCGCCGGGACGGCCGTGTAACGATCACCGTGAAGGCGATCCCGGACGGAAAGGTCAGCAACCACCTGGTCCGCAGGGCGAAACCGGGCACGCTGATCCAGCTCGACCAGCCGACCGGTGACTTCGTCCTGCCGCAGGCCAAGCCCGCCAAGGTGCTCTACCTGACGGCCGGCAGCGGCATCACGCCCGTGATGGGCATGCTGCGCGACATCGAACTCGACGACGTCGTCATGGTCCACTGCGCGCCACAGCCTCAGGACGTGATCTTCCGCAAGGAACTGCACAGTCTGGTCGCGGACAAGAAGCTTCGGCTCACCGAGGTGCACACCGACACGGACGGCAAGCTCGACATCGCCCGTCTCCAAGAACTCGTGCCCGACTGGGCCCAGCGCGAGACCTGGGCCTGCGGGCCCGCAGGTCTGCTCGACGCCGCCGAAGAGCACTGGACCGAAGAGGGCGTCCAAGAACGCCTGCACACCGAACGGTTCCGCCCCGGCACCGTCGTCGCCGGCGACGGCGGCGAGGTCACGTTCAGCGCCACCGGCAAGACCATCGACGCGGACGGCGCCACGCCGTTGCTCGACATCGGCGAGGAGGTCGGCGTGCTCATGCCCTCCGGGTGCCGTATGGGCATCTGCTTCGGCTGCGTCACGCCGCTCAAGGCCGGCGCTGTCCGCGACCTCCGCACCGGCGAGATCACCGAGGCCGAGCCGGGCGTCCTCATCCAGACCTGCGTGTCCGCCGCGGCGGGCCCCTGCGACATCGAACGGTAGGAACACCTTGACCGCCATCGACCCCACCGCCCACCTGACCGCGGAGCAGATCGAGGAGCTGGGCCGCGAGCTGGACGCGATCCGCGACGAGGTGATCGCCGGCCGCGGTGAGAAGGACGCCGCCTACATCCGTAAGGTCATCTCGGTACAGCGCAAGCTCGAACTGGTCAGCAGGGGTGTGCTGCTGTTCTCGATCTTCCCGCCCGCGTGGGTGCTCGGCACCGCCGGGCTGTCCGTGGCGAAGATCATGGACAACATGGAGATCGGCCACAACGTCCTGCACGGCCAGTGGGACTGGATGCGAGACCCGAAGATCCACTCCACCACCTGGGAGTGGGATCACGTCTCGCCGTCCGATCAGTGGAAGCACTCGCACAACGAGCTGCACCACACGTACACCAACGTGATCGGCAAGGACAACGACCTCGGCTACGGCATCATGCGCGTCGACGAGGACCAGAAGTGGCACCCCTTCCATCTCGGCCAGCCGCTGTGGAACTTCTTCAACGCCTGTTTCTTCGAGTACGGCATCGCAGCGTACGACCTGGAGCTCGGCAAGAACCTCACCAAGCGCCGCCGCAAGAACCCGGAGTTCCGCGCGCGGGCCAAGGCCGTGGGCCGTAAGATCCGCAAGCAGGTGCTCAAGGACTACGTGATCCACCCGTTGCTGTCGGGCCCCTCATTCCCCACCACACTCGCCGCCACGTTCACCGCGAACCTGGTCCGCAACATCTGGACCCACTCAGTGATCATGTGCGGGCACTTCCCCGAGGGCGTACATGTCTTCGAACGCCAGTCGATCACGGGCGAGACACGCGGCCAGTGGTACCTGCGCCAGATGATGGGCTCGGCGAACATCAGCGGCAGCAAGGCCATGCACTTCATGACCGGCAACCTGTCGCACCAGATCGAGCACCACCTGTTCCCGGACCTGCCGAGCAACCGGTACGCCGAGGTCGCGGTGAAGGTGCGCGCGCTGTTCGAGAAGTACGAGCTGGAGTACATCACCGGCCCGCTGCCCAAGCAGGTGTTCTCCGCGTGGCACAAGGTCTTCCGGCTCGCGCTGCCGAACAAGCAGCCCAAGGTCGGAACGCCGGACCGTGAGCAGGACCTCATCGCCGCCTGACTCCCCGGCCGCACCTCAAGCCCTTGATGACGTCACTGCTGCGACACGACGGCCTACTCGGCCAGTGGAGCTTCCCCGCTGCCCGCGTCCTACAGCTTGGTGAGCGCACGCCGGACAGCAACTGAGTGGGAGCTTCTCTCCGGCTTCCACGACAAGCCACGCCAGGTGAGGAGGGCGACGAGGTGGACTATGACTTCAGGAAGACCGGGTGGCGCAGCACTCTGTACGGCTGCACCGCCGGGTCGCTCGATTGCTCCGCAAACGGCACGGAGAAGTGAAGCACCGCGGTGAACGCTCTGATGACACAGTGCCTGCCGATTCGAATGATGGGTGGCACCGATCGGCAAAGGGCCGGCCGGACGCTCTCGGCGCCGTGACGCGTGCTGAATCCGGCCTGTGAGAAGGAAGAAGTCGAATGCCGCACATGACGACGCCTGACGGGGTCCGGATCGCCTACCAGGTCCAGGGCGGGGGGACACCGCTGGTGCTGCCGGCGGGCCAGGCGAACAACCACCATTGACGGGACGGGGTACGCGACGACTTCCACGCGGCCCGTGGCTCGCAGCACCCTCACCCTCGATCTCCGCGACATGGGGAGATCGAGAAGCCCCACAAGCCCTACGGCACCGAGCTCTTCGCCCTGGACGTGGTCGCGGTGCTTGACTACCTCGGTATCGACGGGGCCGACGTCTACGGCACGTCCATGGGCGGACGCCTGGCCCAGCAACTTGCAGCCCGCCACCCGCACCGGGTGCGCGCCCTGGGGATCGGCTGCACGTCACCCGGTGGACCGCACGGCATCGGACGCGACAATGTCGTGAGTAGGTCGCTGGTACAGCACGAGGGCGGGGCGGCGCGGCAGGGCCCATTTTGAGCTGATGTACACCCCGGCCTGGCTGACCGAAGCCAGTCGGCGACATCCGGATTCCGCTCCGGGCCAACAAGGAAGCCCCGGGCGGCTGGCCTGGGGCTTTTTCATGGAGCGGGTGACGAGAATCGAACTCGCGCTCTGAGCTTGGGAATCAACGGTGCTTGGGCTACCGAAGATGCTCTGACCTGTGCTTTCCCGCTGGGCGGGATGGTTGGCTATGGTCTCTGGGAGCCGTACCTGACCGCTGTTGTCCGCTCCGCTGGGCACGGATGGGGCATGGCCGCTGAGGTCTGATGGGCCCGGAGTGCATCCTGCCGAGCGTCCGGCCTCCATGCGGCCATCAGTCTTCGGGCGGAGCTTCCAGTTCCTGGAGCCGTTCGCCGATATCGTCGCCCCATGCCTGTGCCCACTGCCGCAGCCCGGTGATTGCCTGCTCGTTGAGCCCGTAGGCGGCGAATTCTGTGTCGTCGATCCAGTCGGCTCCGCCCAGTCGGGCTTGCAGCTCGCTCAGGTCGAAGGAGTCGCGCGCATGGCGCCGTCCGAGCTCTTCGAGTTCGACATGGCTCCAGCGGTTCGCGGCGGCCTGTACGTCGATCAGGTCCCTGGCGAGTCCGCGGTCGGCCAGGGCGCGGACTTTGGTCCCGACGACATCTTCGAGGGACAGCACCAAGCCGTGCTCGGTGTGTACGGGTGGCCGCCAGAGTGCTTCCTTGAGGATGTCGACCTCGCACTCTTCACGGCTGGCAGGGTCGGTGACGATCAGACGTGCGGACAGCGGATCTGTCTCCAGGGATTCCACCTGCCATCCGCGCCGCTCCAGTCCGGTGCGCACGACGGTCGCGATGTCCTCCATGGGATCCGGGTTCTCCGTCGCGACATCGAGGTCCTGGCTGAGCCGGTCGACCAGGCCGTGTGCCTGGACCGCGTAGCCGCCGGTGAGCGCGAGAGGGTAGGTGCCGCCTACGGCAAGCACGTCTGCAAGCAAGCGGCGGTGCAGATCGGTGAGGCTCACGCAGCGGCCTGTGTGCTGCCGCCCAGCTCGCCGAAAGCACTCTCCCAGACTTCACGGACATCTCGGCTGACCAGTGTGCGCAGTGTGGGCCACAGGCCGACGAGAAGGTCCCGGTCGAGGTACTGGACCAGGTCGTCGTGCTGACCCTCGGCCAGGACAATGCGGTAGTAGCTCATCCGCAACCGGGGCTGGTCGAGGTCGAAGGTGGTCAGCCCCGACCACGCAAGATGGAGCGGCAGACGCACAGGGCCGTGCTGGGGACCGGCGAGCTGGGAGAGCGCTGCCGGCAGACGCCGGGCGAACTTGGCACGGCGGAGATCGGAAAGGCCGGGCTGTGATGCCATACGTCGATTATCCAGGAAGATCTGGCAGTGAGCTGCTCGATCCGCAGACAACACTCCTGCGAGCAGGGAATGGGCCCAACCGGTGCTTCCTAGCCCCCAGGGCGCACCCAGCCCCGTCCCAGCCCGGATTCTGAGCACTTCTTTCGCTTGGGTGTGCGTCAGCACGCCTCCCGAACTGTTCCTCCAGAGGTCTGCTCCGCTTGTCGTTGTCCTGACCGGGCGCGAGCGAGGGCGTGTCACCGGACCCTGCAGGCTGCTGTTCTGCGTCAGTGAGCGTTTGAAGCGGTTGGCTTGGCCGAATGGGCGTACTTGCCCCTGTTCCAGGCGGGACTTCAGGATTTCGGCATGGTTTATCGATGTCGTGCGCAGACGCCGGACCGTACGTTGTGCAAGAACCGCGTGAGTCGCCCGGATACCCGCTGTCATCACCATCTGGGCAGGCCGGCGGGCCGGGTCTCCACGCCTCAAAACCGACCAGTGAAGCGCGCCCAAGCGTCGCGACGAACACCGCGCCCTTCGGCGTCTCGGGTTGCCACCCCGCCCCTACGCCCCACCCGGCCGCCAACGAGACCCGCGCGGGAGCGGTTGAGCGTTGAGGGGTCTGCAAGGGCGGCCTTGAATGTAGTAGAGCGCGGTGGCACCGCTGTCATCGCTGAGCGCGCGGTCGCTTACGCCTCGGGCCACGCTTGGGACAGGCTGGTCAAGCGACACAGCAGGAGAGGCTGTGACGATCTCGCCCGGCTGGCACGCGAAATCCTGCAAGGGAAGGAGCAGTTGCACGATGTCGTCGGCCGTGCCGCAGGCGGCCTCTTCGGGCTGCTGGGACGTCCCAAGATCGAGCGAGTCTTCGCCCAGGAACTGGCGCGGAGGATCCCACTACCCGTTGACACCCAGCTTTCTGCGGCCGCAAGAGGCTTGCAGATCGCCGGCATCTACGTCTGCGTCGTCGGCAACCGGAGCCTGTCCAATTGCGCCTGCTTGCGGGACGTGCTTGTTGTCGACGGTCAGGCAAGCCTTCAGCAATTGCTCGAAGGTGCCTTGGAGGACTGGCAGTGGCTTCCCCGACGAATGAGCGGCAGCATCACAGGGTGAGCGGGTGGCTACGTGGTCCTGTCCCACAAAGGCGGGCGAGCAGGAGGCCGCGGGCGGTATCGACGCGCTGGTGAGGGCGGGGTGGCAGGCGACCCGCAAGTCGCCTCCGGCTGTGCGGGAAGGCGGAGGGCCGGGGCGAAGGTGCTTCATGCCCTGGCTCACGCATCCCTGCTCCCGAAAGGTCCAGACGACAAAGAAGCCCCGGGCCGCTGGCCTGGGGCTTTTTCATGGAGCGGGTGACGAGAATCGAACTCGCGCTCTGAGCTTGGGAATCAACGGTTCTTGAACAATCGCATTGGCTCTGACCTGCATGTTTGGTCGAGAGGTGCGAGGTTGGAGTGGTCTCGGGGCGCCGTACATGACCGCTGTTGTCCGCCCCGCTGGGCACGGATGGGGCACGGGTGGCGGCAGCGCAACAGAACCTGCCGAAGTGCATGCTCCGGGTGGGCTGGAGGGTCAGAGAGGGATGATGCGGACCTGGCTGCCACAGAGCTTGGCCATGTCGTCGCTGTCGGAAGTCAGCAGGGCGACGGGTTTCGGCTGGCGGAGCGCGACCTCGGCGACCGTGGCGTCGATGGCGTACTTGTGTCCGTGCAGTCCGGCGCCTTTGAGAAGCTCAGCCGCCGCTTTCGCCGCCTGCTCGGTGACCGGCTCCACCTTGATGCGGGACAGGGCCCAGTTCAGGCGAGGCATGTTGGTACGGGCGTGGGTGACTTCAACGATGGTGTTCGCCCCGATCACCAGGTCGGCTCCCATGTCGTGGAAGACCTGCAGCATCGCGAGGAGCTTGCGGTCCTGCGCGATCCAGGCGGAGAGTCCTTCCGAGTCCAGGACAACGGTTTCGATGCGCTCGCTCACGCGGCGTCCGCGTCCTTGGAGGAGCCGGCGGCACCGAAGATCCCCGAACGGGCGTCGGCGAGTTCCTCGTCGCTGAAGTGTCCGTGTTCTTCCTCGTGGCGGCGAAGGTCATCGCCCAGCAGCTGGTGCCGAATCTGGCGGGCCACGGCTTCCGCCACGTAGCCGGAGACGTTGTCCGTGAGCTTGCGGAGCTCCGCCACCTGGTCGCTGGGTAGCGTGACGGTGATGCGAGTCGTTGAGGACATACGGCAAGCATACTGGAGTATGCATAGAAGGGCTTGTGGCTTCCCCTGACGCTCCACAGTCGAGGTCGCATGATGAAATCGGTGCGGCTTTTGTCGCTCCAGCTATTCGCAGCGGAATGAGAGCCCGCAGCGATGCTCTGGTACCGGCGGCCCGGTGCTCGACCGGGCATGGGAGTTCTGGGGTGGGTCTGGCAGGGCGCCGGACCCGCCCTGGCAGGTGTGTAGTGCGGTTCGTACGCATTTTGATTCGGTAATTAGGCTCTTCGAGGGACCCAGGCTCTCGGGGGCAGCGCCCCGCGACTCAATTTGCTCGAGAGGTCAGCTATGCATGGGTACCTCGTCTCCTGAGCGCGTTTGCCGATGGAGTTCTGTCGCTGCTGCCCACTGGCATCCGAGGGCCCTGATGCGCTGTCCTGCTGTGTGGACGCTGGCCGTGCAGCGGTAACGCTGCTCAAAGCGTTGAAGTACGCCGATTCGGGAAGAAGTCAGGAAGTCGAGGGCTTCCACGACCGTGCCCTCGTCGACGCGGTACTCACGGGTCCGAAGCTCGCGTCGGATCGACGTGAGATCGAGCCAGCCACCCTCTTCCAGTGGGTCCTCTGCTTCCGCATTCAAGATGTCGACCAGCGCGTACTCGAGTCGGCTGCGCATGTCCTGGGCCTCCCAGTACCCGCGCAAGGCGTCGCCGCGCTGAGCTGCCTTCAGGGCTGGGTCAACGAGGGGCGCCAGTTGGGTCAGGGTGAGCGGCGTCTGCTCCTGATGACGGACGACTTCGGCCAGCAGCCCGGTGCCGATCACGGCGATGGCGGGATCGTCGTCGGCTTCCTTGAGCATGCGACGTTCGAAGCCCGGCCCGATGAGGAGGTGGACATGAGCCCCGACCCTCGCTCGATGTTCCGACAACCCGAACAACGGCTGGTCCCTGACCGGACCAGTGGCCGAAGTCTTCGCTTCGATGGCCAGGATCCGCGAGTCCGTACCGACACCGAATCGCACATGGCCGTCCACCGCTCCAGGGCCGCCCACGTGCTGGCCCGGCATGCCCAGGTAGCCCAGCGCGACGACGGCGGCCTTCTCCAAGCGCTTGGGGTTCGCGCTGTCCCGTGCGGCATCCTCCAGCTCCGCTGCGATGTGCGAGCCCAGGAAACTGGTTTGGTGATTGGTGCCGGTAGGGCTGTCGCCGTGGTGGTTTTCGGTGGCTCCGTCGGACGGTGCGTAACCCGCGGAGTCGTTCGGCTGGAAGCAGGGCAGCGACTCCTTGAACGCTCGCCCAAGAGCCGTCGTACGGTAAGTGGTCTGCGAGAGCCGGGTGACGAGCCCACAGGCATCCAGCAGGTTCAGACGGGTATTGACCGCGCTGCGGGACAGAGGCTTCCCGCGGTTGGGGAGATAAAGCGAACTGCGTTCCGTAATCGTGCCGGTCGTGGGTCGAAGCGTCTGGTCAAGCTCGCCCAGCACCTCACCGAAGAATGCGATCGCGGCGTGAACAGTGCGTGCAAGGTCCAGCGGTTCACCAGACTCGACCCAAGCAAGGGCAGCCGGCGTGGCGGTCCAGCTCTCGGATGACGTCCGCTGAATCAGTCCGAGCGCCTTCAGGGTGTCCTTGGCCGTTCGTGCCGTGGCCACAGTTTGGGCCTTGGGGAACGTGCTCTGTACGGATCGCACGAAGTCCGCGTCACTGATCGACGGAATGGCCGCCTCGGTGAGCACCTGCAGTGCATCCAGGACCCCGCCGTTAGCAGCGACTCCCGGAATATAGAGATTCGCGCCGTCCGCCCTCTCCCTGAGGCCGGTTTGGTCGAGCTGTTCGACAAGCCTGGCGATGGCTCCGGGTGTGGGGGCGAGCTGTACGACGTTGTCGGTCTCGTCGGGATCGGGCTTTCCCAGCTCCATGGCCGCAAGGACGCGTCGGCCTGCTTCTGTCAGGTGGACCTGACGGTCGAAGAGGTCAACCATTCCTATGACAGCGAGCCAACCCGTGCGGTCGCGCACAGGGGCCGCGGTGTCCCACTGCAGGTCGAACTCGTCGCGGGCCAGCTCCAGCAACTGATCATGTGTACGAGGCCCGGAGGACAAGGCGTCCATGGCTTCGCCCACGAACCTGACGTTGCAGTGGAGCGCTTCCACGAGCACGGCTGGGTCGCCACTTTGATGCCAGGCGACGGCAGCGGCAGTGGGCATAACCGTCGACCCCTCGCGAGAGAGCAGTCCGGCGCGGACGAGCCGCTGAAGCTGATGCCCGTTCAGTCCACCGGCCCGAGGCAGTGGCGCATGATCGCTTGAGGCCCGCTCTCTATTGGCAGACAGCTCCTCGATCAGCGTGTGAAGAGTGATGAGCCAGGTCGACCTTGCGCCTGGCAGCACTGGCATACCTGTTGATCGTTCCGCCCATGCCCGGGGGCGTATGAGGTCTTCCATGGTCGTGCACGTTACGTTCATCGTGGCGGCTATGGAGCAATCTCTGGAGAAATTGCTGACGAGAATCGCAGGGGTCATAGCGTGCATCGAGCCGACCTTCGCGTCCCCGGACTGAACACTGCTCATCAGGTGATCGGTGATGGGTGCGGCTCGTTTCGAGGGAAGCCCTGACCTGTGGGGACGTGGGTTGGTGCGGAAATGGGCAGGTCTTCTCGTGACGAGAGGGGGCGGTGC
>NZ_JBFAJY010000057.1:0-34844 GCF_040655445.1 Streptomyces sp. NPDC050423 | reverse complement strand
GGCGGCTGTACGGAGAGGCCGACCAGGTGCTGGACGGGCACAGCGCCGGACTGCTCCTGGTCGCCGCGCACACGGGCGGCTTCCCGCGGACACCGCCCGCACCCCCCGCGTCCTTGACGCCGCAGGCCCGGGTCAGTCCTGCCGGACGCCCAGGACCGTCGCCTCCAGATACTGCTCCGGCTCCTTGTACTGGCTGACGTCAGCCGGGTTGTACCGGGGCGTCTGCCGGGACCAGTCGAGATTGCCGCGCATCCAGCTCCGCATCCCGTCCAGATACGGCTTCAGCATCCAGCCGAGCTGCGGATAGGCGGTGAGCAGCTCGGCCTCCGCGGTGAGGAAGCGCTCGGTCTCGGCGGCGATCTCCGCGCAGACGTGTTCGAGCGACTGCTGCTTGCCGTACCCGCGGTGGTGCCGGACCAGATGAACGAGATTGTGGATCTCGCCGAGGACCTGCTCCTTCTCGTAGGAGTACACGTCATTGGCCCAGCACACGACGTTGCACGAGGCCTCCAGCGCGGTGATGAACCGGGGATCGTTGTGGATCGACTCGGGCGCCTCGATGCCGGCCACGATCTCTATCAGGTCCATGCAGACATGTATCGCACCGGTGTGCCGGCGCTTCTCGATGTACGTCGCCTCGGGCGGAACCACGCCGTCGGCCCGGTTCCCGGCCTCCCAGGTGGTGGCGGTCGTGAGGTACGTCATCAGGTGATAGGTGAAGCGCCGCCGCCACTGCGGTGCGGCGGCCGGCACCGTGCGTTCCCACAGATCGACGAGGGCGACGACGGCGGCCGGCAGCTCCTCGTCCGCCGGCGTGCCCGCGCCTTCGGCCACGGACCGCATCAGGGCGACCACGCTCCGCACCCGGTCCGGGCTGCGGCCGAGGTGGCCGTCGTCCAGCTGGTCGTCGACGAGAAACAGCCAGACGAACCAGTCGGCGACAAGGTCCAGATTCTCACTGTCGGCGGTCGGGTACACCATGCCCACGAAGGCCCCGAAGTCCGCGTGCTCGAAGCGCTCCCTGGCTGAATCCCGGTGCACCAGACCGGTGTTGCGGGTCCAGGAGTCGAGGTGTTTGCGTACGTGCCCGACGTGCGGGTTCGTGTGCTGGGGGAACGGGCAGTAAATGTCCGGCAGTTCGCTCTCCACGGGCGGGTCGTGATCCTCTCCGGTCGTGTGTATGACGGAAGTTGTGACCATTCCGCCTGTTCCGCCGGGGCATCAGGCTGACCCGCGGGACCTGCGGGTTTGAAGCTACCTGACCCCTTGTCACCAGGTCCAGGGATGATGATCTCCCGAATGACCGGGATGCCGTGCGGGTAGAGTCTGTGGGTAAGGCAGGTTCCACTTGCCCGGGACTCCCGACCTTGTTCCTCGGAGGAACATACGAGTGCGGGAGTCATTTGTTGTGTCATCGTGGAAACGACCTGCGCCATTTCGTATGAAAATATGAGTGTTATGCGTTTTCTTGAGCCCGGCACCGGTCGATACACAGAGTCCCCCGTGGTCCCGTACGACCTCACGTACGACGATGTCTTCATGGTCCCGGGCCGGTCGGCGGTCGGATCCCGCCAAGGGGTCGACCTGTCCTCGCCCGACGGCACCGGCACCACCATCCCGCTCGTTGTCGCGAATATGACGGCTATCGCGGGCCGCCGGATGGCCGAAACGATCGCCCGTCGCGGCGGTCTCGTCGTGATCCCGCAGGACATCCCGATCGAGGTCGTCACCGAGGTCATCACCTGGGTCAAGACGCGCCACCTCGTGCTCGACACGCCCATCGTGCTGGCCCCCGGCCAGACGGTCGCCGACGCGCTGTCCCTGCTGCACAAGCGCGCCCACGGCGCCGGCGTCGTCGTCGACAGCGAGCGGCGGCCCGTCGGTGTGGTCACCGACCACGACCTGACCGGCGTCGACCGCTTCACCCAGCTCTCCGAGGTCATGTCCAAGGACCTGGTGCTGCTCGACGCGGACATCGACCCGCGCGACGCGTTCAACAAGCTCGACGGTGCCAACCGCAAGCTCGCCCCGGCGGTCGACGCGGAGGGCAGGCTCGTCGGCATACTCACCCGGAAGGCGGCACTGCGCGCGACGCTCTACACCCCCGCCACCGACGCGGGCGGCAAGCTGCGGATCGCCGCCGCCGTCGGGATCAACGGTGACGTGGCCGGCAAGGCCGAGCAGCTCCTCGACGCCGGCGCCGACACCCTGGTCGTCGACACCGCGCACGGTCACCAGGAGTCCATGATCAGCGCGGTCCGCGCGATCCGGGCGCTGGACCCCCAGGTGCCGATCGTCGCGGGGAACATCGTCGCCGCCGAGGGCGTGCGCGACCTCATCGACGCCGGCGCCGACATCATCAAGGTCGGGGTCGGACCCGGCGCCATGTGCACCACCCGGATGATGACCGGTGTGGGCCGGCCGCAGTTCTCCGCGGTCCTGGAGTGTGCCGCCGAGGCGAAGAAGTACGGCAAGCACGTCTGGGCGGACGGCGGCGTCCGCCACCCGCGCGATGTCGCCATGGCGCTCGCCGCGGGCGCGTCCAACGTGATGATCGGCTCCTGGTTCGCCGGGACGTACGAGTCGCCCGGCGACCTCCAGCAGTCCGCCGACGGCCGCTTCTACAAGGAGTCCTTCGGCATGGCGTCCGCGCGCGCCGTGAAGAACCGCACCTCCGACGAGTCGGCGTACGACCGGGCCCGCAAGGCGCTCTTCGAGGAGGGCATCTCCACCTCGCGGATGTTCCTGGACCCGTCGCGTCCGGGCGTCGAGGACCTGGTCGACTCGATCATCGCGGGCGTCCGCTCCTCCTGCACCTACGCCGGCGCGGCCTCCCTCGAGGAGTTCGCCGAGAAGGCGGTCGTCGGTGTGCAGAGCGCCGCCGGATACGCCGAGGGCAAGCCGCTGCACGCCAGCTGGAACTGATCCCGCACCGCCGCACCATCCGTGCCCCTTCCGGCCGCTCGTGCCCGGAAGGGGCACGGGCGTTTTTCAGGGAGCTGACGGGCGTTTCCCGGGGGCTTGCGCGGGCCGTTTCAGTAGTCCGGATCCGGGTACCTGTGAACGCTTTCATGCTTTCCAACTCGCTTGAAGATTAAGTAATATGAATCCCAATCAGCTGCCCGCCTCTCTGCGACAAGGGATCTCATGTCCTTCTTCACTGACCTGGCCCATCAGTACATCGACGGCGAGTGGAGGCCGGGCAAGGGGTCCTGGGACATCATCGACTTCAACCCCTTCGACGGGGAGAAGCTCGCCTCGATCACGGTCGCCACGGCCGACGAGGTGGACCAGGCCTACCGGGCGGCCGAGAGGGCTCAGCAGGCGTGGGGCGACACCAACGCGTACGCCCGGCGCGCCGTGCTGGAGAAGGCGCTGCGGATCGTCGAGGACCGCGAGGCCGAGATCGGTGACGCGATCGTCGCGGAGCTCGGCGGCACGCGTCTGAAGGCTGCCTTCGAGCTGCATCTGGCCAAGGAGTTCCTGCGCGAGTCGATTCACCTCGCGCTGCGGTCGACCGGGCAGATCCTGCCCTCCCCGACCGAGGGCAAGGAGAACCGGGTGTACCGCGTGCCCGTCGGCGTGGTGGGTGTCATCAGCCCGTTCAACTTCCCCTTCCTGCTGTCGCTGAAGTCGGTCGCCCCCGCGCTGGCGCTCGGCAACGCCGTGGTGCTCAAGCCGCACCAGAACACGCCGATCTGCGGCGGCACCCTGGTGGCGAAGGTGTTCGAGGACGCCGGGCTGCCGGCCGGCCTCCTGAACGTGGTGGTCACCGACATCGCCGAGATCGGCGACGCGCTGCTGGAGCACCCCATTCCGCAGGTCATCTCCTTCACCGGCTCGGACAAGGTCGGGCGGCACGTCGCGACCGTGTGCGCGACGAACCTCAAGCGTTCCGTGCTCGAACTCGGCGGCAACAGCGCGCTCATCGTGCTCGATGACGCCGATGTGGACTACGCGGTCGACGCGGCGGTCTTCAGCCGTTACGTGCACCAGGGGCAGGTCTGCATGGCCGCCAACCGGATCCTGGTCGACCGTTCGGTGGAGCAGGAGTTCACCGAGAAGTTCGTGGCCAAGGTCGCCTCGCTGCGCGTCGGTGACCCGGCCGACCCGGCGACCCAGATCGGTCCGCTGATCAACTCCACCCAGGCCGAGGCGATCACCGCACTCGTCGACCAGACCGTGGAGGCCGGCGCGACCGCGCTGCTGCACGGGCGGGCCGACGGCAATCTCGTCAGCCCCTCCGTGCTGACCGGCCTGGCGGCCGACTCGCCGGTACTGTCCCAGGAGATCTTCGGCCCGGTCGCACTCCTCGTGCCGTTCGACGGTGAGGACGAGGCTGTCCGGATCGCCAACGACACCCCCTACGGGCTGAGCGGCGCGGTGCACACCGGCAACGTCGAGCGCGGTGTCCGGGTCGGGCAGCGGATCCGGACCGGCATGATCCACATCAACGACGGCACCGTCCACGACGAGCCGATCGTTCCCTTCGGCGGCGAGAAGAGCTCCGGTCTCGGGCGGCTGAACGGCGACTCGATGCTCGACGCCTTCACCACCCAGAAGTGGATCTCCGTGCAGCACGGGCGCTCGCGGTTCCCGTTCTGACCCCGCTCCACCTGCGGTGAGCGCGCCCTGCCGGGCGGGCCCATGGTCTACTTCGGGGGCGGCACCGCCGCCCCCGAACCGGCCGTCGCCATGGCCGTCACCCGGCCATCGCCATCGCAGAGAAGTGATCCGTACGACGTGCGACTGAACGACCTCGACGAACGCATCGTCCACGCCCTCGCCGAAGATGCCCGTCGCTCCTACGCCGACATCGGCTCGATCATCGGGCTGTCCGCGCCCGCGGTGAAGCGCCGGGTGGACCGGCTGCGCGCCGAGGGCGCGATCACGGGATTCACCGTACGGGTGGATCCGGCGGCGCTCGGCTGGGAGACCGAGGGGTTCATCGAGATCTACTGCAGCCGCAACACCTCGCCGGAGTCGATCAAACACGGTCTCGCCCGGTATCCGGAGGTCGCGTCGGCTTCCACGGTGACCGGGGACGCCGACGCGATCGTTCAGGTGTTCGCAGCGGACATGCGCCACTTCGAGCAGGTGCTGGAGCGGATCGCGGGCGAGCCGTACGTGGAGCGGACGAAGTCCGTGCTGGTGCTCTCGCCGCTGTTGCGGCGGTACTCGTCGGGGTCGCCGGCGTAGCCGGGTCCTGGGGCGGCGGGTTTGTCCTCAAATGCCGGGCGGGCTGGGTTTTGCCACGTCGCGCAACGAATCGTCGCGTACGGCCGGTCGGACGCAATGGATCGACGGTCCATGCGCAACGGTCGCGCCTTGTCCAGGGGTGATCGCGGACCGTACCGTCAATATGTCCCCGCCCCGCCCGCACCGCCCGAGGTCTGCCATGCCGCCGTTGCGCACCGCCCTGCTCCAGAGCTCCGGACATCCGGGCTCGGTGGCCCGGAACATCGAGGTCCTCGAAGACGCCGCACGGGACGCCGCCGCCGGCGGGGCCCGGCTGCTCGTCTGTCCCGAGATGTTCCTGACCGGGTACGCGATCGGGGACGACGTGCCCCGGCTGGCCGAGGCCGCCGACGGGCCCGCCGCGCGAGCCGTCGCCGGGATCGCCGTACGGCACGGGATCGCCGTTCACTACGGCTACCCGGAGCGGGACGGCGACACCCTGTACAACGCCGCCCAGCTCATCGGGCCCGACGGCACCGCGCTCGCGAACTACCGCAAGACCCATCTCTTCGGCGGCTTCGAGGAGCAGTGGTTCACCCCCGGCGAGCAGCCGGTCGTCCAGGCCGAGCTGGACGGCGTCCGCGTCGGGCTCCTGATCTGCTACGACGTCGAGTTCCCGGAGAACGTGCGGGCGCACGCCCTCGCCGGCGCCGATCTGCTGCTGGTGCCCACGGCGTTGATGCACCCCTTCCCGTTCGTCGCCGAGTCCGTCGTCCCGGTCCGTGCGTTCGAGAGCCAGTTGTACGTCGCCTACGCCAACCGGACCGGCCCGGAAGGCGAGTTCGAGTTCGTCGGGCTGAGCTGCCTGGCCGGTCCCGACGGCACGGTCCGCACCCGTGCCGGACGCGGCGACGAACTCGTCCTCGGGGACGTCGACCCGGCCCTGCTGGCCGCGTCCCGGGCCGCCAACCCGTATCTGCGCGACCGCCGCCCCGGTCTGTACGGCTCCCTCGGCTGAGAGGCTGCCCCGCCGCTCCGCTCACTCACCTTTCCCGCAAGGAGTCCGTACCCCATGACGTCCACGGTGCCCACCGCCGTCCAGCACACCGAGGCAGCCCCGCCGATCACCATGTTCGGGCCGGACTTCCCCTACGCGTACGACGACTTCCTCGCGCATCCCGCTGGGCTCGGACAGATACCGGCGACCGAGCACGGCAGCGAGGTCGCGGTCATCGGCGGCGGGCTCTCCGGGATCATCACCGCCTACGAGCTGATGAAGATGGGGCTCAGGCCCGTCCTGTACGAGGCCGACCGGATCGGCGGACGGCTGCGCACCGTCGAGTTCGACGGCTGCACGGTGGACGGGCAGCCGCTCACCGCGGAGATGGGCGCGATGCGCTTCCCGCCGTCCTCGACCGCGCTCCAGCACTACATCGACCTGGTCGCACTGGAGACGAAGCCGTTCCCCAACCCGCTCTCCCCGGCCACCCCTTCGACCGTCGTCGACCTGAAGGGCGAGTCGCACTACGCCCGGACGATCGACGACCTCCCGCAGATCTACCGGGACGTGATGGACGCCTGGAACAGCTGCCTGGAGGAGGGCGCCGACTTCTCCGACATGAACCGGGCGATGCGCGAGCGCGATGTGCCGCGGATCCGGGAGATCTGGGCCCGGCTCGTCGAGAAGCTCGACAACCAGACCTTCTACGGCTTCCTCTGCGACTCGGAGGCCTTCAAGTCCTTCCGCCACCGCGAGGTCTTCGGGCAGGTGGGCTTCGGAACGGGAGGCTGGGACACCGACTTCCCCAACTCCATCCTGGAGATCCTGCGCGTCGTCTACACCGAGGCGGACGACCACCACCGCTCCATCGTGGGCGGCAGCCAGCAGCTTCCGCTGCGCCTCTGGGAACGCGAACCGCAGAAGATCATCCACTGGCCGCTCGGCACCTCGCTGGCCTCGCTGCACGACGGGGAGCCGCGTCCCGCGGTGACCCGGCTGAACCGCACCGCCGGGAACCGGATCACCGTCACCGACGCCTCCGGGGACATCCGTACCTTCCGGGCGGCCGTCTTCACCGGGCAGTCCTGGCTGCTGCTCTCCAAGATCGCCTGCGATGACGCGCTCTTCCCGATCGACCACTGGACGGCGATGGAGCGCACCCACTACATGGAGTCGTCCAAGCTGTTCGTCCCCGTCGACCGGCCGTTCTGGCTGGACAAGGACGCGATGACCGGCCGCGACACCATGTCGATGACGCTCACCGACCGGATGACGCGCGGCACGTACCTCCTGGACGACGGCCCGGACAAGCCGGCCAGCATCTGCCTCTCGTACACCTGGTGCGACGACAGCCTGAAGTGGCTGCCGCTCTCGGCGACCGAGCGCATGGACGTGATGCTGAAGTCGCTCGGTGAGATCTATCCGGGCGTCGACATCAGGAAGCACATCATCGGCAGTCCGGTGACGGTCTCCTGGGAGAACGAGCCCTGTTTCATGGGTGCTTTCAAGGCCAATCTGCCCGGCCACTACCGCTACCAGCGGCGGCTGTTCACCCATTTCATGCAGGACCGGCTGCCCGCCGACAAGCGGGGCCTGTTCCTGGCGGGCGACGACATCTCCTGGACGGCCGGCTGGGCCGAGGGGGCCGTCCAGACCGCGCTGAACGCCGTCTGGGGCGTGATGACCCAGTTCGGCGGTGCGACCGATGCGGCCAACCCCGGCCCCGGCGACGTGTTCGACGAGATCGCCCCGGTCGAACTCCCGGAGGACTGAGGGCGGTTACGCGGGCCGGCAGACGCTGCGCTGCCGGCCCAGGCCGGAGATCTCGACCTCCATCACGTCGTCCGGGCCCAGGTAGGGGAAGCGGCCGGACAGGGCCACGCCCTGCGGCGTACCGGTGTTGATGACGTCGCCGGGCTCCAGCACCAGGTACTGCGACAGATGGTGCACCAGATGCGCCACGCTGAAGATCATGTCCGCGGTGGAGGAGTCCTGCCGGGGCTCCCCGTTGACATGGCTGGTCAGCCGCAGCCGCTGCGGGTCACCGACCTCGTCGGCCGTCACCAGGACCGGGCCCAGCGGGTTGAACGTGGCGCAGCTCTTGCCCTTGGACCACTGGCCGCCCGAGTCCTCCAGCTGGAAGGCGCGCTCGGAGACGTCGTTGCTCACCGCGTAGCCCGCGATGTGGGCGGCGGCGTCGGCGGGGGAGTCCAGGTAGGAGGCGCGGCGGCCGATGACGACGGCCAACTCCACCTCCCAGTCGGTCTTCTTCGAGCCGCGCGGGATGAGGACGTCGTCGTACGGGCCGACGACCGTGTTCGGGGACTTGTAGAAGAGGATCGGCTGCTCGGGCGGCTCGGCACCGGACTCCGCCGCGTGGGCGGCGTAGTTCTGGCCGATGCACAGGAGTGCGGAGGGCCGGGCCACCGGGGCACCGATCCGCTCCCCGGTGATGTCGGTCTCCGAGAGCTTCGGCTCGGCGGGGATCAGGTGCGGATTCTCGGCCAGCGCGGCGAGGAACGCGCCGTCGATGTCGTCGGTGATGCCCGACAGGTCGTAGTGGCGGCCCTCGGGGCAGACGACGACCGGGCGCTCATGGCCCGGCTCGCCTATGCGCATCAGTCGCATGACGGGTGGATCTCCTGACGGGTACGGGTACGGGGGGCGCTACGGGTACGGGGAAGGTCAGCGCAGCCTGACGAGGGCCTCGGCGGTGACGGCGTGGACCGGGGGGCGTCCGGCGAGCAGCCGCAGCACCTCGTTGACGGCGCTGGTGCCGAGCCGCTGCCGGCACTCGACGCTGCCGGCCGCCTGGTGCGGGGTGAGCAGTACGTTCGGCAGGGAGCGGAAGGGGTGGCCGGCGGGCAGCGGTTCCGCGTCGAAGACGTCGATGGCGGCGTCCAGCCGGCCGGTGGCCAGTTCCGCCAGGAGCGCGTCCTCGTCGACCAGCCACGACCTGGCGGTGTTCACCAGGCCCGCGCCGTCCGGCATCAGTGCCAGCTGCTCGGCGCCGATCATCCGGTGGGTCTCCTCGGTGACCGGCGCGTGCACGGCCACGATCCGGCTGCCGGAGAGCAGTGTCTCCAGCGGTACGGACTCCACGCCGAGCGCCTCGGCGTCGGCAGCGGACAGGAACGGGTCGGTGACGCGCACCCGTGCCCCCATCGCCCGCACCATCCGGATGTAGGCCCGCCCGGTGCGGGAGGCGCCGATCACCCCGATGTCGCTGCCGTGGATCTCGTGGCGCGGCGGTGCCTCGCTCGCCGCCGCCCAGTCCTGCCCGCCGCGCAGGGCGTGGTCGAAGCGCTGGATGCGGTGGAGCAGCGAGAGGGTGAAGGCGAGCGCCACCTCGGCGACCGGGCGGGCCATCTCGTCACCGGCCTGGGTGACCAGGACGCCCCGCCGGAACACGTCCTCGGTGACATAGGGGGCGACCGCCGATCCGGTGTGCGCCACCAGCTCCAACCGATCGGCGTGGCCGAGCAGTTCGGCGTCCACCTTGGGCGCCCGCCAGGAGGTGATCAGCGCACGCGCGCCGGGCAGCGCGGCCGCGACCGCCGCCCGGTCGCTGTGCTCGTCGATGACCGTCAGCCGCGCGGCCCGCTCCAGCTCCTGCCACACCTCGGCGGTGAAGAACTGGGCGCGCAGGTGCGGCGGTACGGCGACGACCACCCGGGAGGAGCGGTCGGCGGATTCAGGACAGCCAGGCATCGAGGTGCTCCGCAACGAAGGTGTCATCGGTCAGCCAAGGGTAGGCCGCGGCCACCCGGGTGATCTCCTCGGCCTGTCCGGGGGAGAGCGTCTCGGCCGGGTCGAGGCAGCGGATGTTCGCCAACAGGCCCTGGCGGCGCAGCACTTCGTGCACCCCGGCGATGCAGCCGCGGAACGCGCCCCGTACGTCGAAGACCGCGCTGTTGGCGTCGGTCAGCTCGGTGCGGCGGGCCAGGCAGCGGACCATCGCCTCGTGGTCCCCGGCGCGGGCCCGGCGGATGTCGTCGAGCAGGGTCGCCGCTGAGCTCGTCCACACCGCCCACTGGCCGAGCAGTCCGCCCGCGAACCAGCGTTGCGGTCCGTCCGCCGTTGTGTACGGGGTGAGCAGGTCGCCGATGATGTCGTCGTCGTTTCCGGTGTAGAGCGCCACCTCGCCGGCCCGGTCCGCGGCGGCCACGGCCCGTACGACATCGGCGGTGCGGTAGCGGTCGAACGGGGCGATCTTCACGGCGGCCGTGTTCGGCAGGTCGGTGAACGCGGACCAGAAGCCCGGCGACAAGTACCGTCCGCCGACGGCCTCCTGGAGGTAGAAGCCGATGACAGGAAGGACTTCCCCGACCGCCCGCGCCCGCTCCAGCAGCCCCTTCTCGTCGGCACCGGGCACGGCCGGGCTGAGCAGCACCGCGTCGTAGCCGAGCTCGGCGGCGGTGGTGGCCTCGGCGACGGCCTGCGCGGTGTAGCCGCAGGCACCGGCGACCTTGACGAACGGGCGGCCGGCCTCGGCGTCGATCGTCTCGGCGGCGAGCTCCAGGACCGGCCGGAACAGGCCGACCCCTGGCTCGCGGATCTCGAACTGCGTGGTGTGGACGGCGACGGCGGCGCCACCCGCGCCGGACGCCAGGTAGTAGCGGGTGAGGGCGCGCTGCCGGCGTTCGTCGAACGTGCCGTCCGCGTGCAGCGCGAGCGGGTGCGCGGGTATCGCCGCGCCCCGGGCGAGCAGTTCCAGAGCGGGGGTGGACGGGCGGGAGGGAGTGGACATGGAGTGGATCAGAACCTTCCGTCGCGTACCTGGAACTTGGTGGGCTTGCCGGACAGCGGCAGCCCGCGCCGCAGCCAGTCGGCCTGCCATTCGACGAGGGTGCGCAGTGCGACGTCCGGGTAGCCGAAGAGCGCGTGGCAGCGGCTCGCGTCGGAGAGCAGGGCGGTGGGTGCCTCCGTACCGGCGAGGACCGGCTCGCGGTCGAACTCCTCGCCGAACCACTGGGCGATGCGGCGCACCGAAGCGGTCTCCGGGCCGGTGAGGTTGAGGGTGAACGCCTCGCCGCCGGTGGCGTGCAGCAGCGAGCGCAGCGCGACCTCGTTGGCGTACCCCTGCCACACCACGTTGGCGTGACCGGTCGTCACGTCCACAGGCTCGCCCGCCTGTACGCGGTACGCGATGTCGGCGAGGACGCCGTAGCGCAGGTCCACGGCGTAGTTGAGGCGGATGTTGGCGATCCTGGTGCCGAGGGTCAGTGCCGCGTGGTCGAAGATCCGCTCCCGGCCCAGGCACGACATGGCGTACTCGCCGACCGGGCCGACCGGATCGGTCTCGGTGCAGCCGCCCGAGGAGACCGGCACCAGCGGGTACACGTTGCCGGTGGAGAACGCGGTGATACGCGATCCCGACCAGCGGCGGGCCACCCGGTCCGGCATCGCGGCGTTCACCGCCCAGGCGAGCGAGGGCGCGCCGGCGGAGCCGAATTTGGCGCCGACCATGAAGACGACGTTCCCGGCATCGGGCAGCCGGGTCGGATCGGCGGCCGGGTCCATCAGGTCGAAGGCGACCGTGCGGACCCCGGCGGCCTCCAGCTCGTCGGCGGCGGCCCGGTCGGACCAGCGGGAGACCGCGTACACGGTCACGTCCGTGCGGCCGGCGGCGTCCAGCGCGCGGCGGGCCAGCCGGCACAGGCTGGGGCCCATCTTGCCGCCCGCCCCGAGGACCAGCAGATCGCCTTCGAGGCGGCCGAGGTCGGCGACGAGCGCGGGGGAGGGGGTGGCGAGCCGCTCTTCGAGTGCGGCCTCATCGGTGAACATATACCTGGCTATCCCTTGATTCCGGACGCGGTGACGCCCTCGGTGAAGTAGCGCTGTCCCACCATGTACGCGGCGAAGATGGGCACGAACGCGATGACGGAGCCGGAGAGCACCACGTTGAGCGGCACGTTCTGCTGCTGGAGCGAGGCGATTCCGACGGTGAGGGTGCGCATGTCGGTGGACTGGCCGATCACCAGTGGCCACAGGAAGTCGTTCCAGTGCCAGAGGAAGACGAAGACCCCGAGGGTGGCGAGGATCGGCTTCAGCAGCGGCAGCACGATCCGGTAGAAGATCTGCCACTCGCTGCACCCGTCGAGCCGGGCCGCCTCGAAGAGTTCGTCCGGCAGTCCCTGGATGAACTGCCGCATCAGGAACACCGCCTGGGCGTTGGCCAGGGTCGGCACGATCAGTCCCCAGTACGTGTCGACGCCGCCGAGCTTCGCGATCATCGCGAACGTCGGGATCATCGTCACGTGGTACGGGACCATCACCATCGACAGGAACGACCAGAACATCGCCTCCCGGCCCGGGAAGCGCTTCTTGGCGAACGCGTACCCGGCGAGCGAGGCGAGCAGCAGCACGCCGACGACCGAGACGACCGAGTACATCAGCGTGTTGAACAGCCAGCGCGGCACGTCCTGGGCGCCCATGACGGTGTCGTACGCCTCGCCGGTCAGCGGCCAGGGCAGCAGACTGCCGGGGAAGTCGACCGCGGCGGACGGCTTCAGCGAGAGCACGACCATCGCGTAGAACGGGAAGACCGTCACCAGCGCGGCGAGCGTCAGCAGCGCGCCGCGGGCGATCCGGCCGGCCCGGGTGGAGCGCATGCCGTACGGGACGGTGTCCTGCTCGGAGAGCTTGCGCAGTCTGCGCGTCGCCCGGCGCTCGGCCCGGTCCGGGGGCGTCGATGCCTTGCGGGCGGGCGGGGCCTTCATGTCTTCGGGTGCCACTGTCATGGTCACTGGTCCTTCCCGATCACGAGCCGCTGGATCACCGCGACGACCACGGTCAGCACGAAGAGCGCGACACCGATGGCGGAGGCGTAACCCAGGTCGAAGTACTTGAAGCCCGCGTCGTAGAGCTGGAAGACGAGCGTGTAGCTGGCGTTGGCGGGCCCGCCGCCCGTCATGGTGTAGACGGCGTCGAACACCTGGAACGAGGCGGTCGTCTCGATCACGGCGAGGAAGAACAGGGCGGGCTTGAGCTGTGGCAGCACGATGTAGCGGAACCGCTGCCAGGGGCCGGCCCCGTCGGTGAGCGCGGCCTCCTCCAGCTCGCGCGGGATGTCCTGCATCCGGGCGAGCAGGATGAGCATCCCGTATCCGAAGCGGGACCAGATGCCGACGAGCGCGAGCGCGGGCAGCACCAGCACGTCGTCGGAGAGCCAGGAGCCCTCGGACATCCCGAACCAGCCCATCAGGGTGGACCACGGGCCGCCGGTCGAGAAGATCCAGACGAAGACGGTGGCGGCCAGCACCAGTGAGGTGACGACCGGCAGGAAGAACACCGAACGGAAGAACTTGGCGCCGCGGAACGCGCGGCGGGTGATCAGGGCCAGGGACACCGACGCGGCGAGCGTGCCCGGCACGGCGATCACCGTGTAGAGGACCGTGACCTTCAGCGCCTGCCAGAACAGCGGGTCGGCCCACAGGCGGGTGAAGTTGTCGAGCCCGACGAAGCTCCCGCCACCGGTGAGGGAGTAGTCGGTGAAGCTCATCAGCACACCGGCCACGCCCGGACCGAACCGGAAGGCGAGGAAGAGCAGGAAACACGGGAGGACGAAGAGCAGGCCGATCCGGGCCTCGCGGCGCGCCTGCGGCCCGCTGCGACGGCCCCGGCGGGTGGGTTCCGCGACGACTGCCACGGGGATCTCCTTGCGGTACGGGGGGAATTGCGGGGGATCAGGGGGTGTGGCCCCCTGGGGGCCGCGGTGGCGGGGTCCGGGGTGCGGCCGGACCCCGCCACCGCGGCGGTTCAGCGGCCGAGCATCGCCTGCGCGGCCTTCTGCGCGGCGTTCAGCGCGTCCTGCGGGCTCTTCTTGCCGAGCAGCGCCGCCTGGATCTCCGGGGCGAGCACGCCCTGGACCTCACGCGCCTTGTCCTGGAGCGGGCCCACGTCCATGCTCGGCAGCGTGGCGCCGACCGCCGTCTGCAGGGCGTCGTCCGGGTACAGGTCGCCGCCGGACTTGCGGGCCGGGAAGTAGCCGGCGGCCTTCTGCAGTCCGGCCACGTTCTTCGACTCGGCGACGAAGTTCAGCCAGTCGCCGGTGTTCTTCCTGTCGGCGCCCTTCAGCATCGCCAGCGCGCCCACGGTGCCGTAACCGACCGACGTGGTGTCCTTCAGCGGCGGCTGGACGACGATGTTCTCCTTGCCCCAGAAGGGCTCGACGTCTGCCGGTGTGTTCTGCCAGGTGCAGGCCACCTTCCCCTTGGCGGTCGGGGTCTGCTCCAGCTTGGGGGTGGTCGTGACCAGGTCACGGTCGGTGTAGCCGTCGTTGACGAGCTTCTTCAGGTACGTCAGGGCCTTGACGCCGGCGGCGTCGTTGAAGGTGACGTTCTTGCCGTCCTCGGAGAAGACGTCGCCGCCGGCCTGCCAGAGCAGCGGGTAGAAGGTCACGTTCAGTGTCTGCTGGGTGTCACCGCTGTAGCTGGTGGCGTAGTAGCCCTTCTTCTTCAGCTTCGGGGCCAGTGCCTCCAGATCCGCCCAGCTCGACGGGTAGGTCTTCTCGCCGATCGCGGCGAACACACGCTTGTCGCAGATCAGCGGGTTGGCGCTGGTCAGGATCGGGGTGGCGATCGGCTTGCCGTCGTACGTGACGGACTTCAGCGCGAAGTCCGTGTAGTCCGACTTGGCGGCGGCCGGCATGTAGTCGTCGGCCGGGACGATGCTCTTGGCGTACTTCGGCAGCTGGTCCGGGATCAGGTAGACCGCGTCGGGGCCCTTGCCGGAGGCGATCGCGGTGGCCAGCGCGGTGTCGCGGTTGGCCCACGGGAAGGTCTCCACCTTCACCTTGACGCCTTCGTGCTTCTTCTCGAACGCCTTGACCAGGCCGTCCCAGTACGCCTTGTTCTTGGCCTCGTCGAAGATGACCGGGTAGGTCCACATGGTCACGGTGTTGTCGCTGCCGCTGCCGGAACAGCCGGCCAGCACACCGGCGGCGAGCGCGGTGGCCAGAACGGGGGCGGCGAGGGCACGGACTCTGGAACGGCGGGTGAGGAGACGGGACATGAGGTGGTCCTCCGAGGACGTGAGGGTGAGGCGAGCAAGAAGGGGTGTCACGTGGCCGGGACCGTCTGGACGGTGCCGGTGTGCCGGGCGCGTTCGGCGGCGAACGCCGCGAGGTGGCTGCCGAGCGAGGTGGCGGGACCGGAGCGGACGGCCCCGGCGTCACCGGTGGCGACCGCGGTGACGAACGCCTCGACGAGCGCGGCGTCTCCGCCGCCGTGCCCGTCGGCCGCGTTCGAACCGGACGCGCCGAGTTCGTGGACGGTCGACTCGCCGGTGCGGAAGTCCTGCACCGTGACCCGCTCACCGTCAGCGATGAGCCAGCCGTGCGAGCCGAAGATCCGGGTCTGGCGGTGGGTCTGCTCGGTGAACGCGACCATCTGGAAAGTCGCGGTCACCCCGTCCGTCAACCGCATGGCGAGGACCTGGTGGTCCACCACGTCGTTGTCGCTCCGGTAGACGCAGACCCCGTACGGGCCCTCGCGCAGGGCCTGGACGAGACCGGCCTCGTCGGAGGCCTCGGTGACATGGGTGACCGGCCAGACCGCGCCCTTCTCCCGCAGCGTCGGCATGTACAGCTTCAGCGCGCTGTACGGGCAGCCGGACTCGACCGCGCAGTCGAGACAGCGGTCGGCGGACCCGGCCGGGGCGCTCGAAGGCCGGAAGTGCTTCAGCCCGCCGAAGCCGGTGACCTGCTCGATCCGGCCGCCCATGACGTACGTGATCCAGTCCAGGTCGTGGCAGGACTTGGCGAGCAGCATCGGGGAGGAGTCCTTCTCGCTGCGCCAGGGCCCGCGCACATAGCTGTGGGCGTAGTGCCACCAGCCGACCGGCTCCAGATGGTCGAGCGAGACGAGCTGCCCGAGCACCCCCGAGTCCACGACCTCCTTCACCAGGTCGGTGTACGGGGTGTACCGCATGACGTGGCAGACGGCGAACAGCACACCGGCCCGCTCCACCCCCTCGACGATCCGCCGGGTCTCCTCCTCGGTCGGGGCGAGCGGCTTCTCGGCGAGGATCGCGTAACCGGCCTCGGCCAGGGCCAGCACCGGTTCCACATGGAAGCGGTCCTGGGTGGCGACGATGACGGCGTCGGCGATGCGGTTCTCCACGAGCGGCCGCCAGTCGTCGAACTCGACGGGTGCGCCGGCGGACGCCCGCGCCGCGGGGCGCGGATCGGCGACGGCGACGAGCTCGGCGCGCTCCGGGTGCGCCTTGATCCACTCGGCGTACGTGAGACCGCGGTTGCCGGCGCCGACGAGGGCGACGCGTACGGGCCGGCCGGTGATCGGGGTATGCGTGGACACGGGGAATCCCTGGTACTCGATGGGCGGGGTGTTCAGAAGCGCAGCGTGGCTGCGGTGTGGGCGACGCGGTCGCTCTCGTCCGGGAGCGCGGTGCGCTCGGTGCCGTCCTCGACGCAGCCGGTGTGCAGCAGATGGCTGGAGCCGTCGAACGCCGCGGGCCGCAGTTCGAGCCGGCCGCCGGTGAAGGTGGAACCGGTGGCCCGGTAGCGGTTGGGGCCCTCGGTGAGCAGCACATGGGCGGTGCCCTCGGGCGCGGTCGAGTCGAGGCCGCCGAGCTGCCAGTCGACGGTGCGTCCGGAGCCGGTACGGGCCAGCAGGGCGCCGTCCTTGTTGGTGCCGGACAGCCGCGTTCCGTCGACGCGCAGCCGCTGGTCCTTCGCCGAGGTCAGCTTGAGACCGGTGTCGCGGAGTTCGCCGCCGAGGACGGTGACGTCGGTGTGGGCGAGCGAGACCGGGGCGGTGTCCGCGGAGCCGGTCAGCGTGCACTGGTCGACGACGAGCGGCCCGGTGCCGTTGAACACCGCGCCGTCGACGCCCTTCAGCGTGGTGCGCTGGAGGGTGAGCGGGGCGGTGACGTTGGCCTGGGTGATCTCCGCGCCCGCCGTGAAGGCGAAGGAGGAGTCGGCGATCACGTTGGGCCGGGCGGACAGGTCGGAGGCCCGGGAGACGATCAGCGGACCCGTCGCCGTACAGCCCCGCATCTGCACGCCGTCCGCGTTGACCCAGAGCATTCCGGAGCCGTCCAGGGACTTCTTGCCGATGACCAGGACGTCCTCAAGGGTCAGATCGGTGATCCTGACGCGGGCCACGAACCAGGAGCAGGCGTGCCGGCGCACGGTGATCCGCTTGGCCCGGCCGCCCCAGGCCGCGCCCGAGTTGGCGAAGGTCATCAGCCCGGAGTTGCCGGTGTACGTGAGGTCGTGCTCGAACTGCCCGTGCGTCACGAAGGGGCCCTCGTCGTCACCGTCGCCGTGGCAGTTGGTGACGTAGCAGTAGGCCGAGGCCGTGAAGTCGTTGAGGTGGCGCGCGTTGGAGGTGTGACAGTCCTCCACGTGCCCGTACAGGCAGTAGATCTGCTGGGTGAGGTAGCCCGCGCCGCCGTAGGTGACGGACTTCGGGTTGGTCAGCGAGCACTGCTCGGTGCGGTAGTACGTGCACCAGCGGCGCATCACCACCGGCCAGAACGTGCCGATGGCCTCGATCCCGGAGACGTCGCAGCGCACCGCGTACTCGTAGGCGACCGGGTGCGAGCCGGTCATCTCGTCCTCGCCCCAGCCCTCGAAGACCATGTTGCGCACATGGGCGCGGTCCACGGGCTCGATCCGGGTCCAGGTCAGCGTGCGGCCGGCGGCCAGGTCCCAGCCGATCTGGTAGTTGACCCGGATGTGGGCGGCGTCGACGACGTCGGTGACCTGGACGAGCCGCTGGATCTCCTTCTCGTACTGCCCCGACAGGGCGTTGATCTCCACGGACCACCACTGGCCGACCGCGAACTTCGACGAGTCACCGACCTCGAAGAGGTCCGACAGGTCCGGCATCGCCGCACTCAGGCTGTGTTTGACGGTGGTGTCGGTGACGGTGCCGCGGAAGGAGAGGACGGCGCCGAAGGGGTTGTCGTGGGTGTTCTTCTCGATGCCTGTGGTGCGGATGTGGTGGCCGCCGAAGTCGAGTTCGATGTCGGAGCGGTTGAAGAGGTGGCGTCGGGTGAACAGGAGGTCGGTGTGGGCTTCGATGCGGTGGACGGTGTTGTCGTTGACCATGGCGTCGAGTGCGGCGTCGGCGGGGGTCTTGGCGTTGTGGTGGCCGAAGGTGCGGAAGTCGAGGGTGCCGGTGTGGAGCTGGTGCCAGCGGCCGGCCCTGGCTCCGGTGGGGGCTATGACGGTGCCGCCGTTGTGGGCGGTGGTGGACTTCTTGTTCCAGCGCAGGGCCATGGCGCCGCCGTCGCCGGGGGTGTGGTAGCCGGCCAGCAGGATCTGGGTGCCGTCGGCGAGCGGCTTGGTGTTCAGGGCCCGCAGCGCGGCGACGGTGTCCAGGTTCAGGACGTCGCCGGTGTGTGCGGGGGCGGCCTGGGCCGGGGCGGTGGCCACTGCCGAACCGGCCATGACCAGACCGGCGAGACCCGAAGCCCGCAGCACATTGCGACGGGACGAGGCAGGGGTGGAGTGATGCGGAACGCTCATGCGGACTTCGCCTTCCAAGAAGCGCGACAAGTGAGGGAGCGTTCCTGCGGTGGACTGCCATGAGGCGGATGGCTGAAAAGGGTCCGGCCGTCGGATGTTCACGACGCGGTGGGCAGGCGTCGGAATCGGACCGGGAGGGGTAAATCGGCGGTGACGGGTGAGTGTCACCGCGGTTGGCAGGGAACCTACGGCGGGTTGTGCCGATCGGTCAAGACCCGATTTCGTCGGAATGGGACGCGGCGGTGTCCGAAGTGTCGTCCTCCGGGTCGTCGACCCAGCCCAGGGAGACGCTGATCCGGCGGGCCGAGTCCCGCACCTGGCCGCCCAGTTCCTGGTAGCGCCAGGCCGGCAGGCCGAGCTTGAGACCGGTGATGGAGACGGCCCCGGCACACACCGAGCGGTCGTCGAAGACCGGTGCGCCGATGCAGATGATGCCCTCGGCGTCCTCCTCGTCGTCCAGGGCGTAGCCGACCCGGGCGATGTCGCGCAGATGGGACAGGAAGGTCGCCGGGTCGGTGATCGTGCGGGATGTGCGCCGGGGCAGCCCGAACCGCTCGATGATCGAGGCCGCCTCGCCCGGCGGCACCGCCGAGAGCAGTGCCTTGCCCAGGCCCGTGCAGTGCGGCAGCTCGCGCTGGCCCATCCGCAGATCGAGCCGGACGCGCTGGTCGAGCTCGACCTGGTCCACCACGACCGCGTGGCCGTCCTCGGGCACGGCGAGCCTGGAGGCCATGCCGGTGTTCCGGGTGAGTTCGCGCAGGACGGGGTGGGCGACCCCGCGCAACGAGACCTGGGACCTGGCCCGGTCGCCGAGCCTGGCCAGGCTCATGCCGAGCCGGTAGCGCCGGTTCATGCCCTCGCCGTCGTCCGAGACGAGGCCGTAGGCGCGCAGGGTCTGGAGCATGCCGAATGCGGCGCTCTTGGAGATGGAGCAGACCTGGCCGACCTCGGTGACGCTCAGGCCGTTCCCCTGCGAGGGGGCGGCGAGAGCTTCGAGGATGTCGGCTGCCCTGGCCACGCTCTTGACCCAGTACTTCGGTTCTTCAGGGGCAGCACTGTTCGTCATAGCAGAACAGTCTAGTGCCTTTGGGGTCCAGGAACGTACGTCGGAGCCAAGGAAAGCCCGGAATCAGGGCCTCGGGTGGCCGAAAGGGGGTTGACCGGCTCCGAGGGCGGACGTAATATCCAGGCACTGTTCTGCTCTACAGAACAGTGTTCTGAAAAAACGAAACGCAGTACCGAGCACCACGGATCACCTCTTCCTGCGGCGACTGCCGGGCGGATGGCGCCAGGGACTCACGGGCCGGGCAGGGCCCGCGAAAACCGACGACTCTCGACGCAAGGAGCAAGCACCATGAGTTCAGGCCCGGTAGGCAACGAATCCGGAGCCCGACTCGCCGAACGCGCCCGCCAGGTCGTACCCGGCGGCGTGAACAGCGGTCAGCGCAGCGTTCCCGGACTGACCGACCTGGTCGTCACCGGAACCGACGGCGCACGGTTCCGTACCGCCGACGGACGCGAGTACACCGACTTCCACTCGGCGTTCGGCCCGCCGCTGCTCGGCCACAACGACCCCGACGTGGCCCGCGCCACCGCGGAGGCCGGCGCCACCCTCGGTCACATGGGTGTCGGCGTCACCGAGGGCGAGGTCCTCCTCGCCGAACAGCTCACCGAACTGATCCCCTCGATCGAGAAGGTGCTGCTCACCAGCACCGGCAGCGAGGCCACGTTCCACGCGCTGCGGGTCTCCCGCGCCGCCACCGGCCGCCGCCTCGTCGTCAAGTTCCAGGGCTGCTACCACGGCTGGCACGACTCGGTCAGCCTCAACGTCATCTCAGCGCCCGCGAAGGTCGGCGGCCACGACCCGATCTCGACCGGCATCCTGCCCGAGGTCCTCGAAGCCACCCTCGTCCTGCCGTTCAACGACAGCGAGGCCGTCCGGCGCACCTTCGCCGAGCACGGCTCCGACATCGCCGCCGTCATCGTCGAGCCCGTCCCGCACAACGTCGGCGCCCTCCTGCCGTACCAGGAGTTCCTCACCACGCTGCGCGAGGAGACCACGAAGGCCGGCAGCGTCCTGATCTTCGACGAGGTCATCACCGGCTTCCGCCACGCCCTCGGCGGCTGGCAGCAGATCTCCGGCGTCACCCCCGACCTCACCACCCTCGGCAAGGCCATCGCCAACGGCGCCCCCGTCGGCGCGATCGGCGGCCGCGCCGACCTGATGGACCTCTTCTCCACCCGCCCCGGCGCCCCGGCCTTCTTCGCCGGCACGTACAACGGCCACCCCTCCGTCGTCGCCGCCGCCCTCGCCACCCTGCGCAAGCTCCGCGAGGAGCCGGTCCACGACCACGTCTTCCGGCTCGGCGACCGCGTCCGCAGCGAACTGACCGGACTGTACGAGCGCCTCGGCGTCCCCGCCGTCGTCACCGGCTACGGCTCCGTCTTCGTCAGCTACTTCATGCCGGGCGAGGCGCCCCGCACCTACGCGGACCTGCTGAACAACGACGCCTCGCTGTTCGTCGGCTACCGCCGCAAACTCCTGGAGCACGGCCTGTTCGAGCTGCCGCTCAACCTCAAGCGCAGCCACATCAGCTACGCGCACACCGACGCCGACGTGGACCGCCTCGTCGAGGGCACCGAGGCCGCGGTGAAGGCCGTCCTCGCCGACGGGGGCGCCCGCGACCTGGAGAACACCTCCACCATGGGCGGGGCGACCCGCTGATGCTGACCGTCAACCGCACCCGTCCGCAGGGCCCCGCCGGACGGATCAGCCGCGTCGAGACCCTGATGCTCGGCACCTCCTGGCGCGACTTCGGCTATGTCCGGGTCCACACCGACGAGGGCCTGTCCGGCATCGGTGAGATCACCCACCCCTACCGGGTGAGCGAGGTCTGCACGCTCACCGAGGCCATCGCCGGGCGGCACCTGATCGGAGCCGACCCCTTCGACATCGAGGAACTCTGGCTCCGCGTCTACCAGGGCGACTTCCTGCGCGGCGGCGACATGGGCGGCATCGCCCTGTCCGGCCTCGACCAGGCGATGTACGACCTGATGGGCAAGGCGCTCGGTGTCCCCGCCTACCGGCTGACCGGCGGCGCCTGCCGGGACGACGTCCGCGTCTACGCCAACGGCTGGTACACCGGGGAACGCGAGCCCGAGGCCTTCGCCGTCAAGGCGAAGGAGACGGTCGCGAAGGGCTTCACCGCCCTCAAGTTCGACCCGTTCGGCCCCGGCCTGCACGAGCTGGAGCGCGCCGAGCTGCGCCGCTCCATCGGCCTGGTGGCCGCCGTCCGGGAGGCCGTCGGACCCGACATCGACCTCTTCATCGAGGGCCACGCCCGGTTCGCCATGCCGACCGCCGCCCGGCTGGTGCGGGAGCTGGAGCCCTTCGACATCGGCTGGTTCGAGGAGCCGATGCCCTGGACCCACATCGAGCGGTACGCGGAACTGCGTCAGCGCGCGGCGTTCCCCATCTCCGGCGGTGAGCACTTCCACAACCGCTACGAGTACAAGCAGCTCTTCGCCACCAACGCCGTCGACATCATCCAGCCCGACCTCTCCATGGCCGGCGGCTTCACCGAGGTCAGGAAGCTCGCCGCGATCGCCGACACCCACGGCATGCTCGTGGCCCCGCACAACTCCAACTCCCCGCTCTGCACCACCGTCTCGGTGCACGCGGCGCTCGGAATCCCCAACTTCAAGATTCTCGAAACCTTCGACGGGCTCCTGGAGCCGTTCGTCTTCGACGCCCTGAGGGGCACCCTTCCGATGGAGGGCGGCCGGATCGGCCTGCCGACCTCCCCGGGGCTCGGTGTCGAACTCGTCGACGAGGTATTCGAGGAACACCCGCCCAGCCACCGCTTCTGGAACATGTTCGCGGACGGCTGGGAGAAGCGGAACCGCACATGATCGTCGACGTCCACTCCCACCTCTTCCGGCACAGCCACGACTTCACCGACCCGTTCAGCTCCGACTCCGCCCGCGCCCACGCGGGCGAGGTCGACCTCACGGTGAAGTGGGAGGAGTACGCCGCCACCGCACCCGAGTCCACCCGCACGATCGTCGTCGGCGGCAAGGCGCGGCGCAGCGGGCTCTGGGTGGACGACGCCGCCGTGGCCGCGTACGCCGGAGAACATCCCGACCGGCTCATCGGCTACCTGGCGCTCGACCCCACCCAGCCCGGCTGGCAGGAGGAACTGCGCTACGGCCACCAGGAGCTGGGCCTGCGCGGCATCAAGCTGATGCCGATGTACGCGGGCTTCGACCCGGCCGCGGAGGAGTACGACGAGCTGTACGCGTACGCCGAACGGCACGGGCTGCCGCTCCTGGTGCACACCGGCACGACCTTCGTGTCCAGCGCACCGCTGGAGTGGGCGATGCCCCGCCACCTGGACGCCGTCGCCATCCGCCATCCCGAGCTGCGGATGGTCCTGGCCCACCTCGGCCACCCCTTCGAGGGCGAGTGCATCGCGGTCATCCGCAAGCATCCGCACGTGTACGCCGACCTCAGCGCCCTGCACTACCGGCCCTTCCAGCTCTGGCACAGCCTCCGGCTGGTCCAGGACTACGGGGTCTTCCACAAGGTGCTGTTCGGCAGCGACTACCCGTTCACCACGGTCGACGACTCGGTGAAGGGGCTGCGGGAGATCGCCCGCATCCCCGGCATTCCGGGGCTGCCGCCGCTGGACGCGGACGCGATCGAGGACATCATCCACCGGCCCTCACTCGATCTGCTGGGCCTGAACGGCTGACCGGGCCGTTCCCCCGAACCGCCGGTACGGTGCCCGGGTTCACCCCCCTGTCCACGGGCGCCGGCCGGCAGCCGGGCCGCCGCGCACCACCCAAGTGTCCCCGCGCGGCGGTCCGGACCCTTTCGCTCTGTACCCGCACCATTCGGTTCTGTACCCGCACCATTCGGCTCCGCATCCGCGCCATTCGGTTCCGTACGTCTCCGCCTGGAGGATCCCCGCCATGACCGCAGCCGTCCCGCCCCGCGGAACCGACCGCTTCGACCTCACCGGCCGCACCGCGGTCGTGACCGGGGCCGCCCGGGGTCTGGGCCGGTCCTTCGCCGTCGGGCTCGCCGAGGCGGGTGCCGATCTGGTGCTCGTCGACCTGCCGGGCGCCGAGGGCGTGGCCGAGACCGCGGCGGAGGTCGAGGCCCTCGGGCGGCGCTGCCGCACCTACGGCCAGGACCTCGCGGACGTCGAGGCGCTGCCGGGCTTCGTCGACGCCGTACGCGCCGAGACCGGGCCGCTGCACATCCTGGTCAACAACGCGGGCACGGCGGCGCTGGAACGCTTCAACGAGATCACCCCGGCCAGCTGGTCGCACATCATGCGGGTCAACGTGGACGCGGTGTTCTTCCTCAGCCAGCGCATCGCCGAACACATGACGGCGGACTCCGTCGCCGGCCGCATCATCACCATCACCTCGAAGAACGCCCTGGTGGCCGAGGCCGGACTGGCGCACTACAACGCCTCCAAGGCCGCCGCCCAACTGCTCACCGAGACCCTGGCGGTCGAGCTCGCCCCGCACGGCATCACCGCCAACACCCTCGCCCCCGGCATGGTCGAGACCCCCATCGACGGCGAATTCCCCTTCGACCGGGAGGCCTTCGAATCCGCCTACCGGCAGCGCATCCCGCTCGGCCGGTACGCGCGGCCCGACGAGTGCGTGGGCGCCCTGTTGCTGCTCGCCTCGGACGCCGGGGCATACCTCACCGGGGCGCGGATCGTCGTGGACGGCGGGGTGCTGGCCGACCAGATGCCGCGGATGCGCTTCATGCCGCCGTACCGCAACACGATCTGACCGCGACCGGGCGGCAGCCGGTTCCCTTCGAGTCCCATCGAGTACGCACCGACCACGCGAGGAGCACCTCCATGTCCGCCCACGCATCGTCCCGTCGCAATGTGCTGCGGGCTTCGGGTCTCGCCGGTCTGGTCATGGCCGGTTCGGCCGTGGCCACCGCCCCGGCCCAGGCCGCCCCCGCACACACCGGCGACGTCCTGAACCTGGACACCGTCGCCGCGCTGCGGGCCCTGAACACCAAGCCGCTCGCCGACGGCACCCAGATCCTGCTGGCCGGCTACCACACCCCCGGCGACGGCGGCGCCATGGCCCTGCGCTGGAACAAGAAGTCCACCACCGCCCACAACGGCGGCACCGTCATAGCCCCCACCGGAGCCAGGGCCGGCCGCTGGCACCAGCTCCACACCGGCACCCTCGACTTCCGCACCTTCGGCCACCACGACGCCAAGACCCCCGCCGACGCCGCACTCGACGCCATGGTCAACGACAACACCGTCCACCGCATCGAAGCCCACACCGACCTCCTGTTCACCCGACGCCACCTCTTCAACCGCTCCGACATCGAACTCGACTTCGGCGGCCACCACATCCGCACCACAGGCATCGAGAAGAACACCCACGACAACCCCTTCGGCGCCGTCCTCTCCTTCCGCGGCACCGTCACCGACACCACCGTCAAGCACGCGCTGTCCGGCAAGGTCATCGAGCTCACCGACGCCTTCCCGGTCCCGGACGCGAAGGCTTTCGCGGTGGGTCAGTGGTGGTCGGTGCAGGTCGACCCGGTCGAGGGCGGCGGCGGTGACGAGCGCGAGCTCCAGAAGCTGGTCGAGGTCACCGAGATCATCGACGCGGGCCACATCCGGATCGGCTACCTCAACGGCTGGGAACTGGCCGCGGGCCGCACGCTCACCTGGACCCGCGTCGAGCCGGTCCGCAACACCCACATCCGCAACATGCTCTTCGAGGGCGCCGGCCCCGACGAGTACACCGGCTCCCACCCCGTCAGCTTCGAGTACGCCGTCGGCTGCGACGTCTCCGGCATCCACGCCGCCGGCACCTTCTGGCCGGTCGTCATGCGCCGCTGGTGCACCCGCTTCCGTACCGAGGACTGCTCGCTGAAGAACCCGCCCACCGTCGAGTACGGAGGCGCGGGCTACCTCACCCAGCAGATCTACTGCCTGTACGGCCGGGTCGCGGACTGCACGACCAGCAATGTGCGCCACCTCAACGACCTCACCGCCTCCGCCTACTGCACCGTCGTGAACTGCCACGGCGACGGCGACGACGCGGGCGGCAACCCCTTCACCACCCACGGCCAGTACGAGCACGATCTGCTCTTCGACGGCAACTCCGGGCTGATGGATATAGCCAACTCGGGTGCCCAGTGGGGTATTTCCGCCAAGCGGATCACCGTACGCAGACATGTCTGCTCCTGGTTCACCGCCAATACGAAGATCACCGATCTGACCCTCGAAGACGTCACGGTGATCGCGCGCCCCACCTTCGACCAGGCCGGCACCCTCACCGTGAACGCCGACGGGGCCCAGGTGCGCGGCTGCACCGCGAAGAGCTTCGCCGTCGCCCAGCGCTCGGACCGCTCCACCCGGCCGACCACCATCAGCGACTGCTCCTTCGAACCGCCCGCGGGCGCCGTCCTCATCCAGACCCCGGTCACCGCGCCCGTCCACTTCGTGCGCTGCACGTTCAAGGGCGTCGATGGCGTCGTCCTGCGCGGTGCGGGCCCCGTGCACCTCACCGACTGCACCGTCACAGGCGCCGACGACGCGGCCCCGCTCTCGGTGGGGTCGGCGGACCTGCGGCTGGACGGCGGTACGTACCACGACACCGGCATCGAACTCAGTGCCGTGCGCGACCAGCGGATCACCGTCACCGGAGGCACCCGGCTCACCGGCGGCAACAAGGCCAAGGCGCTGCTCGGCCGGGCGGCCGGTTCCGGGAGCACGGCCTGGGACCTCACCGGCCTCAGCAGCACCGCCTCCGGGGCGGACACCGCGCATGTCCGTATCGCGGACGGCACCAACCACTACGCGGCGACCGGGAGCCGCTTCACCGGCGGAGTCCTCCACCTCGCCCCGGACGCCCTGGACTCGGTCCTGCACACCGCGTGCGTGGAGGACGGTACGCGGCGCGAGGCGATGCCCGAGGGCGGCGACCGGGTGCGCACGGACGGGAACCTGATCCTGTGAGCGCCACCGTCCGCACCGCCACGGCGGCCGACGAGCCAGGGCTGTCGGCCCTGTGGAAGCGGTGTTTCGTGTCCCCGCACCTCGTCGCCCTGCACGCGCTCGACCCGGACCGCCACCGGCACACGTTCGTCGCGCAGAACGATGTGGGGGAGGGGATCGACGCGGTCGTCGTCTATGTGCCGAGGCTCATCCGGGACGCGGACGGCACCCCGCGGCGCGTCGGCGGCATCGGCAGTGTGGCGACCCGCCCCGAGGCCAGGGGACAGGGCCTGGTGCGCCGGCTGCTGGTGGCGGCGGAGCGCACCATGACGGCCGAACAGTGCGCCTGGTCCCTGCTGTTCACCGGGACGCCGGGTGTCTACCGGGGCTCGGGGTGGCAGGAGTTCGCAAGCACGTACACCGAGGGGACGCTCGCCCCCTCGTCCGCTGCCGGGGCGTTCCGGGTCCGTGACGCCACCGCGCGGGACGCCGTGGAGGTCGCCGCGATGCACCACGCGTACAACGCGAAGCGGCCGCTCAGCTCGCTGCGGGCGCCGCAGGACTGGGCGGTGAGGGTCCCCGCCTGGTACGGCCCGGCCGACCGGTCGCTGGTGGCGGAGGACCCCGTTTCCGGCGCGCTCGCCGGCTGGGTGGTGGCCGGGTACGAGGGGGACCGCGTGGAGGTGCGCGAGTTCGCGGGCGCGGACGCGTGCCTGGGGTCGCTGTTCGCCGCCGTCGGCGCCCGGGGCCGAGCGGCGGGGCTGACCCGGGTCCGGGTCCGGATTCCCGACGGTCCCGGCGTGCGGGCCGCGCTCCCCACCCTGCTGGCCGACGCCCGGCAGGTCACCGAACACGTGGGGATGGCACGGCCGTTGCACGTGGCGGCCGAGTCGGTGCGGGCCACGGTCACGGCGCCCGGCGCGGTCCACTGGTACGGCGACTGCTTCTGAGCCCCGGCCGGGACCGCGAGGCGCCCCCCGACTGTTTCGACCGCGCCTGCGGGGGATGTCCGAGGCGTCTGCCGACCGTACGGAACCGGCCGGATTGATGTGCGCTTTCCGGCCCACGACAGAGGTGTCCCAGCCAGGCGGAAGAGTTATCGGCAATTCGGACGAAGTATGTTCTTCACTGCATTGTGATGCGGAACGCCGCAACACCGCTGAACACCTGATGGTTGCATGGTGGGGGTAAAGAGTGGGGTAAGGAATAGCGATAATTTCTGGCGGTGCAAGCTTGATTCTGTCGTATCTTGACAGGGGGCGTGGCCGACGCGGTACGGTAATGCACTGACCACTGCACGCGTGGACGCTCGGCGTGTCTCATTATCTCTCATGTTTCTACAGGAAAAGTCGGCCTGAAGGAATTGTGAAGTGTTGATGAATATAGGAGTGTTAGGTCCTCTGCGCGTCTCTCTCGATGACACGGTGAACCAGGTGGAGCTGGCGCCGAAACCCCGCACCGTGTTCGCCGTCCTGCTGGCCAACGCCGGCCGGGTCGTCCCCGTCTCGTCCCTGGTGCGCGAGGTCTGGGAGGACGATCCACCCGTGAGCGCGCTGCGCAATATTCAGACCTACATCTTCCAGTCCCGCAAGGTGCTCCAGCGATTCACCGGCCTGTCTGCGCGGGCGGTGGCACGTGAGTTGCTGATGACCAGGCCGGGCGGATACGTGTTCAGCGACAGATTGGCGCAGTTCGACTACGGCGCCTACCGGAGCCTGGTCGTCGACGGCCGCGGGATGATCCGGCGGGGGGACGACGCGGAGGGGCTGACCATCCTCAGCCGTGCCCTCGCGATCTGGCGCGGCCCCGCTTTCGTGGACGTGACGACGAGGGCCGCGCTGGAGGCGCAGCGGCGTGAACTGGAGGAGTCGAAACTCGGGGTGCTCGAGGATCTTTCCGACGTCAAGATCAGGCTGGGGATGTACCACGAGGCCATCGCTGATCTCGCCGTTCCAGTTTTCGAGCATCCGCTGCACGAAGGACTGCATTGCCAGTACATGCGTGCCCTCAGTATGTCGGGGGACCGGGTCCGTGCGCTCGATGTGTTCGGCAGGCTGCGTCTGAATCTCGTCTCGGATCTCGGGATCGAACCGGGTATTCCGGTTCAGAAATTGCAGTACACAATTCTCAATTCAGGCTAGACCCTGCCTGAAGAGGGTGCCAGAAGGGCGGTACGAGGGATTCCTCGGGAACCACGTGAGAATGTGGCGGGAATGTGCATTCCGGTTCATACGGCACCGTATCCTCCGTCGACCGGGAGGATGGCGCCGGTGGTGTAGGCGGCCAGCGGTTCGGCGAAGTTGACGATCCACCAGGCGACCTCCTCGGCGCTCCCCAGCCGGGCCAGCGGGAGCAGCTCGTGCAACCGGTGGATGGTGGTCACGGCCCGGTCGTCCAGTGCGTTGTTCTCCAGGATCGGTGTCTCGACGGGACCGGGCGCCACGGACACGACGCGGATTCCGCGGTCGGCGAGTTCGCCCGCCCACGTTCGGGTGAAGCAGTCGAGGCCGGCCTTGGCCGCGCCGTACAGCGACAGCCCTGGCCATCCGCGCTGCCCGAAGGACGCACTGACGTTGACGATGGTGCCGCGCGACCGGGTCAGCGGCGCCATCGCGGCCTGGGTGAGCAGCAGCGGGGCGCGCAGGTTGACGGCCATGAAGCGGTCGAAGTCGTCGGCGCAGATCGTCCCCAGCGGTGTCCGCCGCAGGCTCCCCGCGCTGTGCACCAGGACATCGATACCGCCGAACGTCTCCAGCGCGGCTTCGATGATGGCGGTGGGCGACGTCCTTCCCGTGACGTCGGCGCTCAGCGGAACGATGGAGGACCTGTCCCCGGCCGTGGCGACCAGCTTCTCCCGGGTCCGGCCGACGGCCAGGACATTGGCGCCCCGGTCGGCGAAGGCGTGTGCCGTCGCCCGCCCGATGCCGCTGCCGGCCCCGGTGACGACCGCTGTCATCCCCGTCAGAGTGTGGGTCAACGCGACGTCTCCTTGTGAGAGGTGAACGAATCCTGGCTATCTGGAAGAACACCTGCCGCGCCATTCGGTTGCATCGCCTGCCCCTGCCCCTGCCCCTTGTCACCCGCGGTCCGCCGCTCTTCGGTCAGTCGGCGGGTGCCCCGCTGCGGGTGAGCGAGCGGGACGCCGTCCGGTCCGAGAGCAGGACGTGGTCGATGCCGCGCGTCAACTGGCGCCGGTCGGCCGGCGGATCGATGCGGTCCATGATGCGCAGCGCACCGCTGGACGGATCGCGGATCGCCCGGTCCCGGGTGCAGAACCAGCCCGGTCCGTCCGGATCGCCGTCGGGCAGGAACCGGGCGGGCGTCTCCTGAGGCCCCAGGTACGGGGTGCCGGCCATGCGGACCTGGAGCTCACCCTCGACGATCCTGATCCGTACCCCCGGAGCGACCATGCCCACCGACCCCGGGGCGAACCAGCCGGTGGGGTCGGCGGCGACGATGCCGGTCTCCGTGGTGCCGTACGCCTGGCCGATGCGTACCCCGAAGCGTTCGGCGAACCGGGCGTGGACTCGTCCGTCCATCCGGTCGCCACCGGAGACGGCATGCCGCAGCGCGGGCAGCCGCACCGAGCGTTCCCCCCGCACCAGGGCGGCGAAGTGGTCCGGGCGGCCCAGCACGGTGTCCACGCCGGCCCTGATCGCGGTCCGCAGCAGCGCGGGCCGCGAGGCCCGTGTCGGGAAGACGCTGACCGCCCCGGCGTCCATGTTGTGCAGGACGCCGCCGACGAGGTTGAAGGAGTGGGCGACCGGGCCCAGCAGCATGACGTTCGAACCCGCGCCCGGCATGCCACCCATCCGCCGGAAGGCGGCCAGTTCGGCGAGCAGCGACTGCGGGGTGCGGGCGACCGCCTTGGCGAAGCCGGTGCTGCCGGAGGTGAAGTGGATGAGGCAGTGGTCGGTCACCGCCCGCTGTCCGCCGCGCAGTTTGCGGACGAGGAGTTCGGCCTCGTCGTGGAAGGTCCGGTCCCGGGGGCCGCCGTCGCCGAAGGCGACGTAGAACTGCGGCCGGCAGTGGTCCAGGAGCCGCTCCAGCTCCCTGCCCCGGATCTCCGGGCCCATGAGCAGGACCTGGGCCCCCCGCGACCACAGCGCGAGGAGCGACCACAGCTGGGTGAAGCTCTGCGCGCCCTGGATCGCCACGGTGGCTCCGGGCCGCACACCGTACGCCTCGAAGAGCCGCCGCAGTGAGGTGACCTGCACACGCAGCCGTTCGTAGGTCACCTCGGAGGCGGCCCGCGCCCACAGCGCGTCGGCGGGATGACGCGCCAGCAGTTCGGAGCCCCACCAGCGGGGCTCGTCGTCGAGTTCGTCGCGCATGTCGGATGTCCCTTCCCGTGCGTCGTGCCGGGCGGCGGGCGACCGCTCACCGCACAGAGCGGAACACCGGCGCGCCGGGAAGGGTTGCCCTCCCCGCGTTCGTACGTCCTGCCGGACAGCGCGTCGTGCGCCGTACAAGACGGCGCACCGTGCCGGACTGTCCTCAGACGGAGGCCGGCCGGCAGCTCCGGCAGGCGCGGTAACCGGCGCCCCTGGCCTCGGCGGCGGTGCGGAAGGGCCGCTGGTGGGGAGGGGTGATCCGGCGGGCGTGGGCACAGGTCGGATGGCAGTAGATGTAGGTGGTGTCGCTGCCGAGCAGGACGCCGCCGCGCCGGGACAGCTCCGCCAGCCGCAGCATGTCGATCCCCTCCGCGGATCGCAGCGCCCTGCCGGTGGCCGGGGTGTACGCGCCGTCGCACGGGGTGCCGTCGTCGTAGGTGACCCGGTGGCAGGGGATCAGCAGTGTCAGCGGGTTCCGCGCCAGGGTCCTGGCGACGAAGCCGTTGACGTCCGGCATGTCCACCACGTCCGCCTCCCGCGCGATCCAGCCGACCGGCCGCAACTGGCCCTTCGGCACGGTCCTGACGGCCTCCAGTACGGCGCGCTCATGGGCGTCGAGGCCGGTGAGGTCGACGGGCAGTGACTTGGCGCGTCCGGTCCGCAGGGCGGGGCGCAGCCCGGGGAAGGGCATGGTGGAGCGGATGGCGGTGCGTCCGGTCCGCTGCCAGTGGATCTCCTCGAACATCTCGGGGCTGACCACCATCGACTCCAGTGCGGAGCCGGTGACCGCGGTGGGGCTGTACGCCGCGTACAGGCCGCCCGCGCCGGTGTCCAGCAGGACATAGGCGTCGTACCGCTCGTGGGAGATCCCGACGTGCCGCAGAATGCGCAGTGCCAGATCCACCGGGCCGGGTGACGTGAGGCCGGCCAGGGCGTCCTCCAGGGAGTGGCCCCGGGGCGCGGGGCCCGTGTTGTCGTTCTGACTCACTTCAGCGCCTCCCTCGGGGGTGGATCGCCGGCTTTCAGCAGCTCCCGCAGACTACCGACCCCGCGGGAGACCTGCGCCTTGACGGTGCCCACCGGGCATCCCTGGACCTCGGCGATCTCCCCGTAGCTCATCCCGACGACGTGCCGCAGCACCACCGCGACCCGGGACTTCTCCGGGAGTTCGGTCAGCGCCGAGACCAGCCGGCCCCGGTCGTCGGCGGTGGAGGCCCGTTCCTCCGGGCCGGGGCTCTCGTCGGCCCAGGTCTCGGCGGAGTTCTCGACCGGGGCCGGCGACACCGGGTGGCGGACGTTGGTACGGATCTGGTTGCGCCAGACGTTGGCCGCGATGGTCATCAGCCAGGCGCGGCACCGTAAGTCCCGCCGGCGGGACGGGGAGTAGCCCCGCAGGGCCGTGTAGGCGCGCAGGAAGGTGTCCTGTCCCAGGTCCTCCGCTTCGACGGCTGACCCTGTGACCCGGAACAGGAACGCGTGGACCGCCCTGGCGTGGAGGCGTACCAGCTCCGTGAAGCCGTCGTCGAGGTCCACTGCCAGCCGCTCCGTCAGGTGTTCGGCCGTTTCGTCCATCGCCGTTCAGAACACCGGATGGGCTCGGAGGGTTGCGCGGCTCCCGTCGCCGCAGGTCGTGCCGTCACTCTCGCCCCTGCCTGTCGGATGCTTCGGAGCGCCGTCACACGGCGTTCCCGGTTCGGCCGCAAGTTCCGGAGTGCCCGGCACCTGTCCGGCTCCTACGTTTGGCACACCCGACGCTTGCCCCGAACGACGCCGGACAGGCCAGGAAACCGGACAGGCCAACGAAGGAGACCGATGAGCTCGCAGGACGCCGTACTCACCAAGTTCCGTGAATACACCCTGGGCCCGCTCAGGTTCATGAACCTGCTCAGCTGTTTCGAACTGGGAATCGTCGATTCGCTCAAGGAGGACAGGAGCGGCGGGCTGACCGCGGCTCAGATAGCGGAGAAGGCCGGCGTGACCCCCGCCGCCGCCGAACAGCTGCTGCACCTGATGGTGAAGGAGGACTTCGTCTCCTTCGACGAGACCGCGTCCACCTATGCCCTGGACGGCCTGCGAGACCTGACGGACGAGGACCTCGCGCGGGTCATCCCGTGGATGAACATGGTCAAAGAGGTCTGCCTGCGACAGCTCTACCACCTGTCCGACAGTGTCAGGACCGGTACCGTCGTCGGCCTCAAGGAACTCTTCGACTTCGACGGCAACTTCTACGAGGCGAGCACGCGGCACCCCGAACTCCAGGCGTCCTGGGGCGCCATGATGGACCAGGTCACCGACTTCATCGACCCGTGGTTCTACGACCAGCTGGACGTCGCCGAGGACGCCAAGATCCTGGACCTGGCCGGGAACACCGGTCTCGGCGCGATCCTCGCCTACCGCCACAAGGGCGCCAAGGGTGCCGAGAACCTCCAGGTGACGTGCTTCGACTTCCCGGAGAAGGAGGCCGAGGCCCGGGAGAACTTCCGCAAGCACGGCGTGGAGGAGAACTGCTCGTTCATCGGCGGTGACGTGTTCCAGGGCCTTCCCAAGGGCTTCGACACCGTCATGATCAAGCACTTCCTGGACATGTTCGACAAGGAGAACGTCTACCGCATCTTCCAGAGCGCCCATGACGCGCTGGAGGTCGGCGGACAGGTCTACGTCCTGGTGCCCATCCACCCCGAGGACGTGAAGGTCTCGAACTCGGTGGACTTCTTCCCGGCGTACATGCTCGGCTGCACCATGGCCCAGGGCGGACCGCAGAAGATCTCCACGTACGAGCAGTGGATGGAAGCCTGCGGCTTCAAGGTCACCAAGGCGATCTCGCAGGACATCAGCACCATGCCGCCGGATGTGATCCCCGTCCACGGGATCATCTGCGGCACCAAGATGGCCTCCTGAACCCCCTCGGTCCGGTGGGTGCGGACGGGACACGGGAACACCGGACCGGTGTTCCCACCGCGCAGAACGCAGCAAGGAGAGGGAACATGGCCGTGAGTGCCGGTGAGGTCTACTACAACCCCCCGTGCCGTCAGAAGATCGTCGTCCGTACGGCCGCCGCCGACACCGGCGGCGCCCGGTCGGTACTGGACCTGTACGTCGCTCCCGGTGGTTTCGCCGCCGACTACCACCTCCACCCGGCGAGCGAGGAGCGGTTCACGCTCGTCCGCGGCCGGCTCCGGGTCAGCATGGCCGACCGGGACGTCATTCTGGACAGGACCGGGCAGACGGTGGCGGTCCCGCCGGGCACGTCGCACCGCTTCTACAGCGCGAGCGACGACGAAGAGACCCTGGCGATCGTCGAGTTCACCAACCGGGCGGAACGGTTCGAGGTCCTGCTGCTCCGCGAGCTCTTCGGCCTGGCGGAGGAGGGCCGGAGCGACGACCAGGGGAAGCCGAACCTGATGCAGACCTCCCTGACCCTGCGGGAGTTCTCCGACGTGCTGCGGTTCACCGGCCGCCCCTGGCCGCTGCAGCGCGCCCTGTACGGCGCGCTCGCTCCGCTCGCGCGGCTCAGGGGCTACCACGCCTGCTCGCCCGTCACGGGGTGGAAGCCGGCGCAGCGGGCGGAACCGGAGGAGCTGCCGCCGGAGGTGGAGCGCCAGGTGGCAGCGCGCCTGCGGCCGCGGGTCTGAGAACGCCCGGACGTACGCCGCCCCGCCCCCCCCAGCAGGGGGGGGGTGCGGGTTCGTGGGACGCCCCCCCCCAACCCCCCCCACACCAAACACGACAACGACCCCCCCCGCAAGCACCACGCCCCACCCCACCACCCCCCCCCCCACCACCCCCCCCACCCCCAAACCCCCCCCCCCCCCCCCCCCCCCCCCCCCCCCCAC
>NZ_JBFAJY010000056.1:0-35999 GCF_040655445.1 Streptomyces sp. NPDC050423 | reverse complement strand
GGGGGGTGGGTGTCATTCTTCTCCCCACCCCGGGGGGGGGGGGGGGGGGGGGGCGCGGCGGGGGCCCCCCCGCCCCCCGCGGGGGGGGGGCGGGGGGGGGGGGGGGGGGGGGGGGGGGGGGGGGGGGGGGGCCCCCCCCCCCCCACCCCGCTCCTCAATCGCCGGAGGGGCTCGGGTGCGGGATCAGAAGAACGTGCGGATGTAGTCCGTGACCGTCCCGTCCGCCCGCACCAGCGGGATCAGCTGCCACTTGTCGAAGCTGGTGCACGGGTGCGAAAGGCCCATCCCGACCCAGTCCCCGACCTCCAGCCCGGTCCCCTCCCCGGTCTCCACCCACGCGTGCTGGTCCGACAGCTTGGTGACCTCGATTCCCGTGGCGTCCCGCACGGAGCCGTCCCGGCCCGACCGCACGACCTGTGCCTCCGGCAGGTCGAGGTCGTACGCAGCGTCCCGCTTGCCCGCGTTGAGGAACGCCTGCCCGGGGGCCGGGCGGGAGACGACCTGCGCCCACAGCCGGAAGGCGGGCTGCAGCGCGCCCTCCTCGGGGACCCGGTTGAACGGCGTCACATCGCGGTAGTGGCCGTCGTCGTGCGAGACGTACGCCCCCGAGCGGAGCAACTTGAGTACGGGGCGCGACAGTTCAGGGATCCCGGCGAACACGTCCGCCACCGCGTCGAACCACGCGCTGCCGCCCGCACTGATCACGACCGGCTCATCGGCGTCCAGCGCCGCGAACCGCCCCTCAGCGTCGAAGGCCACGGCCAGTGCGACGAGCCGGCGCAGCCAGTCCCGCACCCGCTCGCCGGACGCCTCCGGCACCTCGCCCTCGTAACCGGCCAAGCCCACCAGGCGCAGGCTTCCGGCCGCGGCCACCGCGTCGGCGACCGCGGAGCAGTCGGCCTCGGTACGGGCACCCGTGCGGGCGCCCTCGCCCGCGCCGAGCTCCACGACGACGTCGACCGGGCGGGAGGCGCGGGCCGCCCGCAGGGCCTCGTCCATCAGCTCGACGCCGCGCACCGAGTCGACGTAGCAGACGAACCGGAAGCCGGGGTCGGCGTCCAGCTCGCCCACGAGCCACCGCAGCGCGGCGGCGTCGACGAGCTCGTTGGCGAGGAAGATCCGCTGGATCCCGTACGCCCGGTAGACCCGCGCCTGATGGGGCACCGCCGCGGTGATGCCCCACGCGCCGCGCTCCAGCTGGCGGGCGAACAGCTGCGGGGACATCGACGTCTTGCCGTGCGGGGCGAACGCGAGACCGTGGCGCTCCGCGTACGTCTCCAGCAGGGTGAGGTTGTGCTCGACGGACTCGGCCGACAGGGCGAGCACCGGGGTGGTGAACCCGCCGGTGAAGAGGTTGCGCCGCTCGGCGGCCAGCGCACCGACGGTCAGCCCCTCCGCGTCGGGCGGGAGCGCCTTGAACCGGTGGTCGACCCGCTCGTCGGCGAGTCCGGTCAGTCCGGCCAGTCCGGCCACGGGACGGTCGGCAGCCATGGGTGCCTCCTCGATCGAAATAGGTCGTGTCCAGGCTCTGTCAGTCGCCTGCCAGGCGTCTGTGAGTCGCCTGTACTGTATTGCGTTGCAACATATGCAACACCCATTGCGTATATCGCTCAGGGTTGTCTAACATCCGAGCCGATGCCCGGTCAATGGTGAGAGCCGGTGCCGCCCCCAGACCAAGAGGAGCCCCCGAGTGTCCGGAACCCCGGCCAGGACCGCCGCCGACGCCGCGACCACTGATGTCGTGTGCCTCGGCGAGTCCATGGTGACGTTCCTGCCCTCGCAGCCGGGACGCCTCGCCGACGTACCGTCCTTCGGCCGGGGGATCGGGGGCGCCGAGTCCAACGTCGCCTGCGCGCTCGCCAGGGCGGGGCACCGGGCGGCCTGGGTGAGCCGGGTCGGGGCGGACGGCTTCGGCGACCACCTCGTCGACGCGATCTCCGCCTACGGCGTCGACACCTCCGCGGTGCGGCGCGACCCCGCCCGGCCCACGGGCATCTACTTCCGCACGGCGACGGACCGCGCGGCCGACGTCCACGAGGTGGCGTACTACCGGGCCGGATCCGCGGCCTCCGCGATGTCGCCCGCCAACGTCCCCCGCGAGGCCCTGCTCGCCGGCCGGATCCTGCACCTGTCCGGCATCACGGCCGCGCTCTCCGCCGACTGCCTGGCGCTGCTGCGCGAGCTGACGGCCCCGCGGCCCGCCCGCCCGCTCGTCTCCTTCGACGTCAACCACCGGCCGGGACTGTGGCGGGGCGGCGACGCCACCCCCGGCGTCCTGCTGGAACTCGCCCGCGGCGCGGACCTCGTGTTCGTCGGGGAGGACGAGGCGGAGGAGGCGTGGGGGATCACGGCCGGGGCCGAGGCGATCCGCGAGGCCCTGCCGGAACCGGCCGTGCTCGTCGTGAAGCGGGGCGCGGACGGGGCCACCGTCTTCTCCCGCCCCGGAGCCCGAGGGACCGACTCTCAGCCCGACACCGTCACCGACGTCCCCGCCCTCCGCGTCGACGTCGTCGCGCCCGTCGGCGCCGGTGACGCCTTCGCGGCCGGATTCCTCTCCGCCACCCTGCGCGGACTGCCCGTCCGCGACCGCGCCCGGCACGGTCACCTGATGGCCGCCGCCGTCCTCACCGTCCCCGGCGACCTCACCGACCCGCCCGCCCGCGACCGGGCCGACCACCTCGCGGCCCTCGACGACGCCGCCTGGGGGAGACTGCGTCTCGGCCCCGGCTGGACGGGGGACGACACGGAGGTACGCAGTACATGAGTCAGACCGTCGACCGGGCGCTGAGCATCCTGCCGCTGCTCGCGCAGGGACCCGCCGACCTCGGACAGGTGGCCGAGCGGCTCGGCGTCCACAAGTCCACCGCGCTGCGGCTGCTCCGTACGCTCCACGAGCACGGACTCGTCTACCGCCAGCAGGACCAGCGCTACCGCCTCGGTGCCCGGCTCTTCGCGCTCGCCCAGGAGGCCGTCGAGAACCTCGACGTCCGGGAGATCGCCCACCCGCACCTCGCCGAACTCAACGAGAACTGCGGACACACCATCCATCTCGCGGTGTACGAGGAGAACGAGGTCCTCTACATCGACAAGGTCGAGAGCCGCTACCCGGTACGGATGTACTCCCGGATCGGCAAACCCGTCGCGATCACCGTCGCCGCCGTGGCCAAGCTGCTGCTCGCCGACCTGACCGAGCCGGAACGGCGCGCCGTCGCCGAGAAGCTCGACTACCCCATGTACACGTCCCGTTCGACCCCCGGCGCCGGCGCGTTCCTCAAGGAACTCGCCGCCGTACGCGAACAGGGCTGGGCCACCGACCTCGGCGGCCACGAGGAGTCCATCAACTGCGTCGGCGCCCCCATCCGCGGCGCCGACGGGCGCGTCGTCGCCGCCATGTCGGTCTCCGCACCGAACGTGGTCGTCACGGCGGAGGAACTCCTCACCCTGCTCCCGCTGGTCCGGCGCACCGCCGACACCATCAGCCGGGAGTACTCCGGCACCACCCGACCCAAGAAAGCCTGATCAGCGATGACCGACAAGACCGCACTCACCCCGAGCACCCACACCACCCCGCCCGCGAGGTTCTCGCACGGAGTGAAGAAGGGGAACATCCTCCAGGTCGCCGGCCAGGTCGGCTTCCTGCCCGCCGTGGAGGGCCAGGCACCGACCCCGGCCGGTCCCACCCTGCGCGAGCAGACCCTCCAGACCTTCGCCAACGTCAAGGCGATCCTGGAGGAGGGCGGCGCGAGCTGGGACGACGTGATGATGATGCGCGTCTACCTCACCGACGTCGACCACTTCGCCGAGATGAACGAGATCTACAACACCTACTTCGGCGAGCAGAACCTCAAGGCCGCCCCCGCCGCCCGTACGACGGTCTACGTCGGACTGCCCAAGGGCCTGCTCATCGAGATCGACGCCCTCGCGGTCCTCGGCTGACACCGGCCCCAGCCGCGCCCCGCACCACGCCGTACGGCACGGCGCCCCGCACCACCGGGGCGCCGTGCCGCGCTCCTCCCATGCCCGAAGCCCCACGCCCCATGCCCGAAGCCTCATGGCCGACAACGGAGTTACCCATGCTGCTCGCCGCGAGCCCCCCACCGGTCGGGACACCGCCCCACACCGGTGGACTCCTCCTCCTGATAGACGGCACGGCCGGTCTGCTGACCGTCGCCGTACTCGGAATCGCCCTCCTCCTCTTCCTGATCATCAAGGTCAGGCTGCAGCCGTTCGTCGCGCTGCTCGCCGTCTCCATAGCCGTCGGCCTGGGCGCCGGACTCTCCGTCACGGAGCTGTTCGGCACGGTGCAGAAGTCCGCCGCCGTCTCCGTCATCGAATCCGGCATGGGCGGCATCCTCGGCCATGTCGCGATCATCATCGGCCTCGGCACGATGCTCGGCGCGATCCTCGAGGTCTCCGGCGGAGCCGAGGTGCTGAGCGCCCGGCTGCTGAACCTCTTCGGTGAGAAGCGCGCCCCGCTCGCCATGGGTCTGACCGGTCTGATCTTCGGTATCCCGGTCTTCTTCGACGTCGGCATCTTCGTCCTCGCGCCGATCGTGTACGCCGCCGCGAAGCGCTCCGGCAAGTCGATCCTGCTGTACGCGATGCCGCTGCTGGCGGGTCTGTCCATGACCCACGCGTTCCTGCCGCCGCACCCCGGCCCGGTCGCCGCCGCCGGCCTCTTCCACGTCTCCCTGGGCTGGGTCATCCTGATGGGCGCCGTCGTCGGCATCCCGTCCGTACTGGCCGCCTGGGGATACGCCGCCTGGATCGGGAAGCGGATCTTCGTCGAGGTCCCGCAGGACATGGTCGAGGCCGCCGCGGAGGCCAAGGCCGCCGTCGTCGCCGAGCAGCGCGCCGCCGGAGTCACCCCGCACGAGGCCCCGGTCGGGCTCGGCACCGTACTCACGATCATCGGCACCCCGCTGGTGCTGATCCTCGCCGCGACGTTCTCCTCCATCGCGCTGGACCCCTCCACGCTCCGCTCGGTCGTCGAGTTCTTCGGCAACCCGTTCGTCGCCCTGACGATCGCGCTGCTGCTCGCGTACTACCTGCTCGGCATCCGGCGCGGCTGGTCGCGCAAGTCCCTGGAGTCGGTGTCGACCTCCTCCCTCAAGCCGGTCGGCAACATCCTGCTGGTCGTCGGCGCGGGCGGGATCTTCGGCGCCGTGCTCAAGAGCAGCGGGATCGCGGACGCGCTCGCGGACACGTTCAACGACGTCGGCCTGCCGGTCATCCTGCTGGCCTGGCTGATCTCCGCGGTGCTGCGCATCGCCCAGGGTTCCGCGACGGTCGCCATCGTCACCACCGCGGGCATCGTCGTCCCGCTGGTCGAGGGCCAGGGCATGTCGCAGCCGCACCTGGCGCTGATCATCATGGCGATCTCGGCCGGTTCGATCATCGCCTCGCACGTCAACGACGGCGGCTTCTGGATGGTGTCGAAGTACTTCGGCATCTCGGAGCGCGACACCCTGAAGTCCTGGACGGTGCTGGAGACGGTCCTGTCGGTGGCGGGCTTCGTGGTCGCGGCGCTGCTGAGCCTGGTGATCTAGCGAGCGTGACGGCCCCTGACACGCAGCAGCGCCGCCGGGGGAGCGGCGGCGCTGCTGGTCATGGACGCTGGTCCTCGGATGCCGGACCGCGGACGGTTACGGCAGGCCGTGCACGTGCGGGCCGACCGCGTTCGACCAGGCGTTGCCCGACTTGGCGTCCCAGTTGGTCGACCAGGTCATCGCGCCGCGCACCCCGGGGTAGGTCTTCGACGGCTTGAAGGTGCCGCAGCCGGTGCCCTTGGCCAGGCAGTCCAGGGCCGCGTTCACGACCGAGGGGGACACGTAGCCGCTGCCCGCGCCACTGGTGGAGGCGGGGACGCCGAGGCCGACCTGCGACGGGTCGAGGCCGCCCTCCAACTGGATGCAGGCCAGCGCGGTGAGGAAGTCCACCGAACCCTGCGAGTAGACCTTGCCGTCGCAGCCGAGCATCGAACCGCTGTTGTAGTACTGCATGTTGACGACGGTCAGGATGTCCTTGATGCCGAGTGCCGTCTTGAAGTACTCACCGGCGGTGGACTGCATGTCGATGGTCTGCGGTGCCATCGTGATGACGAGACCGGAGCCCGCCTTCTGCGACAGCGAGCGCAGCGCCTTCGTCATGTAGGTGGAGTTGACGCCGTTCTCCAGGTCGATGTCGACACCGTTGAAGCCGTACTCCTGGATGAGCGAGTAGACGGAGTTGGCGAAGTTGGTCGCGGACGCGTCGCTGTTGACCGAGACCGAGCCCTTCTCGCCGCCGACCGAGATGATGACGTTCTTCCCGGCCGCCTGCTTCGCCTTGATGTCGGCCTTGAACTGGTCGACGGTGTAGCCGTTGAGACCCGCCGAGTCCAGGTTGAAGGTGACGGCACCGGGCGTGCTCGTGGCGTCGGCGAAGGAGACCGCGATGATGTCGTAGTTCGCGGGCACGTCGCTGAGCTTCTGCACGGTCGCGCCGTTGTTGAAGTTCTGCCAGTAGCCGGTGACCGCGTGCCTGGGCACCGAGGTGGACGGGCCACCCGGGTCGGTGCCGCCGCCCCCGACGGCCGTACGGCCACTGACGGACGAGGACTTGACGGACTCACCGGCCGCGTTGGTGGCGGTCACCGTGAACTGGTACGCGGTGTCGGCCGCGAGCCCGGTGACGGTCGCCGAGTTGCCGGTGGCGGTGGTCGCCTTCGCGCCGTCCTTGTAGACGGTGTAGCCGGTCGCGCCGGACACCGCGCCCCAGGACAGGGAGACGGAGGACGACGTGGTCGCGCCGACCGCGAGACCGGCCGGGGCGGCGGGGATCGACGGGCCGGGGTCGGTGCCGCCGCCGCCGTCGGGGCCGCTGACCGAGACGTCGTCGACGAAGTAGGCCGCCTGGCCGTACCAGCCGTGCGTGTACACGGTGACCGAGGTGGTGCTCGCCCCGGTCTTGAAGCCGGTCGAGAGCTGGGACCAGCCGCTGGAGTCGGGGGTCCAGGTGGACACGTCGGTGGTTCCGGTACCGCTGACGCCCAGGTAGGCGTACCCGCCCTGGACCCAGGAGCTGAGCGCGTAGGTCGAGTTGGGCTTCACGGCCACGGTCTGCGTGCACTGGGCGTTGTCCTGGCCGGCCGGGGTCGCCTTGAGTGCCGAGGTGCCGCCGTGCACGGGGGAGGAGACGATGGCGCCGGAGCCACCGGAACAGGTCCAGTTGGCGAGACCGGACTCGAAGCCCGCGTTCTTGGCAACGTTGATGTCGGCGGCCTGCGCGCTGCTGACGAGACCGGTGACGCTCAGGGCGCCCGCGGCGACGACCGCCACGGCGGCGCCCAGTCCCTGGCGGGTGCGGCGCCGTCTGCGGCTGGTGACGGGGGAACGTTCCACTTGCTGCCTCCGTGGGGGAGTTGGTAAATGGCGGGGGAGCGACACGGGGATGTCGGGGGTGTGGAATCGAGGAACGGTGGCCACCGCTGGCCGATAAACTGGTCCAGACCAATCGAGTTGTCAAGACCTCTGGCAGCGACGGGTACACGAGCCGTCGCCCCGGGTGCGTCACGCGGGCCGCGCACGAACAGTCGGTGCGCCGTCCGCGCGCTATCTGCACAGGGTCTGCACGGCGCGTGCACACGTCGTCCGTGCGTGGGCGGCAACCGGCGGTCCGGGGCGGATGTCCACTCGCGGGTGATGTGGGCAACATGGCCTGTCGGTAACCGTTTTCGGCCATCCAGTCACGGCGCGAACATGCCAAAATCTGCATTGACGTGGGTAAATGAATTTCAGCGGACGGAAAATGGGAATGTCTGGCAGTAACCCTCCGCAGTGGTGCAGAAGTTAACAACTATCGGTTTGGTCCGATTTCGTACGGGGGTGCCGGGTGGCTGATGCAGGGGTGTTGCCGTACCGGGTTCCGCTGGGTGTTCTCTGCCGTGTAGGACGCGGTTAAAGTGCTGGAGCAGAAGCTGAGGCAGAAGCACGGAGCAGGAGCGATTGCGGCCGACGTCTTGGCGACGCCGGCCGGAGCCGAACGGGGAACAGCGTGCCGACCGCAATAGCAGTGACCAGTGCTGATCTGGTCCTACCGCCGACCGATCAGCAGACGCCGACAGCGGCCCTGCTGCAGGCGCCCGATGCCCAGGCGATGGACCTGGCGATCGGTGACATGCACGTGCTGCTGGAGCAGCACGGGTACGTGATCGCCGTGTATCCGACGGGCATCGCACTCGCGCACGAACGGCGACTTCACGCCGTTCGGTCCGTGCTGGAGAGCGATCGCATCGCGCTGCTCAAGGTGGATCTGCCGCCACTGGGCGTCGCGGTGCTGGTGCGGCAGTTGCGGCAGCTGTCCATCTGCGACTTCAGCCCCGGAGTGGTTGCCTCCTCTGCGCGGCTTCTGTCCCATTACATCCACGCGGGCGCCCTGATGAGCTCGGTGACCAAGCTCGACCGCGTCCCCGTCAGCCTGAAGACGCACGCCAAGTCCTGGGTGCCCGGCTCCCAGTTCGCGGTACTCGCGGGACCGAACCCCCAGCTGATCAAGATCGGCCCGACGGCGGAGCCCCTGGCGGGTCCGGAGTTCGGTACGCATCTGCTGGTCGCGAAGGGGCAGTTGCAGTCCGAGTGGGTACAGCAGACGCTGGCGCCCGCCTGGAAGGTCCAGGCGATTCAGGATGCAACGCTTCCCGCCGATTCCTCCCGATGGTGGGGAACCGGGAAGTTGATCGAATTCGCCGCCTATCTTCCGGATATCTCCGTCCTGTACCAACTCGTGTCCTCAGTAAGACGAGAGACCTGTCACTGGTGCGGAATGGAGCTGATCGGCGACCGATGCGGGTTCTGTTCCTCACCGCTTCCCGCCACCGAGAACCGAATGCCGTCGTCCGGTGTCCTGAACCATGGAGCGCCTGCACCGCCACGGTCGTAGCAACCGCGGATTCCTCCTCCGCGGACGCCCTCGCGGTCCGGACACTGTCCGTGCCGCACACCCGGCTCAGCCCGCTCTCCAGACAACAGCCCGAACAGCCCGAACAGCACCCACACCCCCCGCGCATTCTTCTGTCCGCTGCCCCACGCATCCGACCCGAACGAGGTTGTCCGGCCCATGAACTCCCGCCAGCGCCGCGGCGTGATACTCCTGCTCCTCTCGGTCCTGTGCGCCTTCGGCGCCTTCGCCGGAGTGCTCTCGGTGATCAGCGACGTCAACTCGAAGGTCGGCCCCGAGGTCTCGGCCTACAAGCTGAAGAGCAACGTCGCACCCTTCACCAACTTGACTCCGGACAAGTTCGAGAAGGTCTCGATGCCGAAGCGGTGGCTCTCGACCAACGCGGTGACCGACCTCTCCGAGGTCAACGGCAAGATCGCCCTCACCACACTCAAGGAGGGCTCGCTCCTCCAGTCCGACATGATGGAGTCGCGCCCCGCCCTGCAGCCCGGTGAGCAGGAGATCGCGATCATGATCGACGCCGCCACCGGCGTCGCGGGCAAGATCACCCCTGGCGCCACGGTCAACGTCTACGCGACCTTCGCGGGCGAGGGCCAGGACGGCCGTGCGCAGTCCAAGGTCATCGTCTCCAACGCGAAGGTGCTGGAGGTCGGCAAGCTGACCGCCCTGGACCCGAGCAGCGACGGCAAGGGCAGCCAGGCCACCGAAGCCGTTCCGATCACCTTCGCGCTGAACACGCTCGACACCCAGCGCATCGCGTACGCGGAGTCGTTCGCGATGCACGTACGCCTCGCGCTCATCGCCAGTGGCAGCGACAGCTCCATCCGACCGGGCGACCGCACCTACACGCTCGACAAGGACAAGTGAGGATTGGATGACCACGAGGATCCTCCCGGCCGTCGGTGACGCCGACGCGGCCAGATCCGTCACCACTCTGCTCAGCCAGCTCCCCGACGCGGAGCCGGCGGCTCCGGTCGGTGACTCGACACAGCTCATCGACACGCTCGCCCGCCTCGCGGGCGAGTCGCTCGACGAGCTGCCCGAGGTCGTGCTGGTCCACGAGCGGATCGGTCCGGTGCCGGCCCTGGAACTGATCCGGGAGGTATCCCTGCGCTTCCCCGCCGTCGGGGTCGTGCTCATCACCGCCGACGCGAGCCCCGGCCTGTTCTCCGCGGCGATGGACTCCGGCGCCCGTGGCCTGGTCACGCTGCCGCTGAGCTACGAGGAACTCGTCAACCGGGTCCAGTCCGCCGCCCAGTGGTCCGTCGGCGTACGCCGGCACCTCGGCTCCGGCGGGGACGTCTTCACCGGGCCCGGCGGCACCGTCGTGACGGTCAGCGGCGCCAAGGGCGGGGTCGGCGCGACGGTGGCCGCCGTGCAGCTGGCCCTCGCCGCCCAGGCCTCAGGCCGGACCGTCGCGCTGGTCGACATGGATCTCCAGTCCGGGGACATCGCCTCGTACCTGGACGTGCAGTTCCGCCGGTCCATCGTCGACCTCGCGGCGATCAGCGACATCTCGCCGCGCGTCCTGTCCGACGCGGTGTTCAGCCACAGCACCGGAATCGCGCTGCTCCTCGCACCCGGCGAGGGCGAGCGCGGCGAAGAGGTCAGCGACCGGGCGGCCCGGCAGATCGTCAGCGCACTGCGCTCGCGGTACGAGATCGTGGTCATCGACTGCGGCGGCCAGATGAACGGTGCCAACGCCGCGGCCATCGAGATGGCCGACACCGCGCTGCTGGTCACGACCCCGGACGTGGTCGCGGTGCGCGGCGCGAAGCGCATCGTACGGATGTGGGACCGGCTCCAGATCCGCAAGGCGGAGGAGACGACGACCCTCGTCAACCGGTACAACCGCAACACCGAGATCCAGCCGCCGCTGATCCAGAAGATCACCGGCACCAAAATCGCGAGTACGGCAATTCCCGCTAACTTCAAGGAACTTCAGAGCGCCGTCGATGCGGGCCGTATGCACGAACTCGACTCGAAGAGCATCGTGAAGCAGGCACTCTGGGCTCTGGCGGGCGAGCTCGGTCTGGTGAAGACACCGGACCGGGCCGAGAGCGGGTCCAAGGAACGAAACGACCGAGGCTCGATCGGCCGCCCGCGCAGGCGCGGCGACTCCACGGGCCGTGGCAAGACCGACTGAGGGGGCAGGTTGATCCATGGCAACCATGGAGATGGCGGAAACAGGCATAGGCAGGAGGCGTGACCGCGACCGCGGACAGACCGCGATCGAATTCGTCGGGGTCACGCCACTGATCATCCTGCTGCTGGTCGCGCTCTGGCAGTGCGCCCTGATCGGCTACACGTTCAGCCTGGCCGGCAACGCGGCGGACGTGGCGGCGCGGGCGGGGAACGGCGCACAGTGGAACTCGGAGGCCGCCTGCATGCGGGCGGCGAAGAAGGACCTGCCCGACGCCTGGCAGACCGACAACATCAAGTGCACGCCTGAACGTGGCCTCTACCGGGCCACGGTCAACCTCGACGTACCCGTCCTCGTACCCGGCATCCTCGACTTCGGCCCGACGATCAAAGGCAACGCAGCCTCGGCGAAGGAGCGCTGACCCATGACCGCGAACAAGCGAAGGTCCGCTCGCGACCGAGGCCAGGTCGCCATCGAGTACATGGGGTTCATCCCCCTGCTGCTGCTGGTCGGCCTCTGCGCCATCCAGCTGGGCATCGCCGCGTACGCCACCAACCAGGCGGGCACCGGTGCCCGCGCGGCAGCGCGTACGGCCGGTCAGGACCGGCCGGAGCTGTGGCCGGAACAGGCGGGCAGGTCCGCCATGAGCGACTGGCTCACCAAGCAGAACCACACCACCTTCCGCCACCACTCCGGCGACGGCACGGTGACCTACACCGCCAGAGTCAAGGTCCCCTCGATCATCCCGTGGATGCAGGACGCCTTCGGTTACGCCGAGCGCAGCTCCACCATGCCCCGCAAGTGACCGCGTCCCCCCACACCGCACCACCGGCACGCCGGACCTAGGAGTCAGCAAAATGAGCCTGCGGGCACGCATCACCGCCCCCGAGGAGCACGGTGGGGGGCGGGAGGACGGCCACATGGTCGCCTCCTACCGGGCCAAGCTGCTCGAGGAGATCGACCTCGCGGAGATGTCCTCGCTGGCCGCCGCCGACCGGCGGGCCCGCCTGGAGCGCGTACTCGGGCACATCATCAGCCGCGAAGGGCCGGTCCTCTCGACCCTCGAACGCTCGCAGCTGATCCGCCGGGTCGTCGACGAGGCCCTCGGCCTCGGCATCCTGGAACCCCTTCTCGAAGACGCGTCCATCACCGAAATCATGGTGAACGGACCGGACCAGATCTTCGTCGAGCGCAGCGGCAAGGTCGAACAGCTCCCGATGCGCTTCGGCTCGCACGAGCAGCTGATGCAGACCATCGAGCGCATCGTGTCGACCGTCAACCGGCGGGTGGACGAGGCGAACCCGATGGTGGACGCCCGTCTCCCCAGCGGTGAGCGTGTCAACGTGATCATTCCGCCGCTCTCGCTGACCGGTGCGACGCTCACCATCCGACGGTTCCCGAGGGCCTTCACCCTCCAGGAGATGATCGAGTTCGGCTCGCTGGACGAGCAGATGCTGATCCTGCTCTCGGGCCTCGTCCAGGCCAAGCTCAACATCATCGTCTCCGGTGCCACCGGCACGGGTAAGACGACCCTGCTCAACGCGCTGTCCGGACTGATCCCGAACAACGAGCGCATCGTCACCATCGAGGACTCCGCCGAGCTCCAGCTCCAGCAGAACCACGTCATCCGGCTGGAGTCCCGCCCGGCGAACGTCGAGGGCAAGGGCCAGATCAGCATCCGCGACCTGGTCCGCAACTCCCTGCGTATGCGCCCCGACCGCATCGTCGTCGGTGAGGTCCGTGGCGGTGAATCGCTCGACATGCTCCAGGCGATGTCGACCGGTCACGACGGGTCCCTCGCGACCGTTCACGCGAACAACGCCGAGGACGCGCTGATGCGTCTGCAGACCCTCGCCTCGATGTCCGAGATCAAGATCCCCTTCGAGGCCCTGCACGACCAGATCAACAGCGCGGTCGACGTGATCGTCCAGCTCACCCGGTTCGCCGACGGTGGTCGAAAGATCACGGAGATCGCGATCCTCGACTCGCACGGCCGGGACCACTACCGCATCGTCAGCGTGGCCCGCTTCATCCCTCAGCCGATGGCCGCCGACGGTCGGATCTACGGCCAGTTCCAGTACCTTCCGCTTCCGCGCAAGATCGCCGAGCGCCTCTACATGGCCAGTCAGCCCATTCCCCAGGCGTTCGGCGTCGCCTCGTCCGACGAACAGCTCGCCACCCGAGAGGCCAAGTAGGTACCGCGCCATGACCAATCTCCCCCTTCTCACGATCGGCGTCACGCTCATCTGCTGCGTGCTCGGCGTCATGGGCCTGCACGCGTACTCCGGTGGCAAGGCCGACCGCGACGCCCTCGTCGACCGCCTCTCGCACACCGGCCAGATAGAGACCGTAGGACGCCACCGCCGCTTCCGAGGTATCGACCGCAGGCTCCGCAAGACCGGCCTGGGGCGCAGGATCGAGCTCAAGCTCGCGGCCACCGGGCTGGAGATCACCCCGGGCGAGTTCTTCGTCTACGCCCTGGTCGCCATGGCGGGGCTCTGGCTCACGGCCTCGTCGATCCTGGCCAACTTCTTCGGTCCCGTGGCCGCTCTGATCGGGCTCTGGGGCACCAACGCCTTCCTGAACTGGCAGCGGACCAAGCGCACCGACCGCTTCATCAACCAGCTCCCCGAGCTCTCCCGCATCCTCGCCAACGCCACCCAGGCCGGACTGGCGCTGCGGACCGCGCTGGCGATGGCGGCGGACGAGCTGGAGGCCCCGGCCGGTGAAGAGCTCGCCCGGGTCGCCCGCCGCCTCGGCGTCGGCGAGTCGCTCGACGACGCTCTGAGCGAGCTGACCGAGCGGCTGCCGTCCCGCGAACTCGTCGTCCTCGTCACGACCCTCGTCCTGTCCAACCGGGCCGGCGGTACGGTCGTCAGCTCCCTGCGCAACCTCACCGAGACGCTGGAGGAGCGCAAGGAGACCCGGCGCGAGGTCAAGACCCAGCTGTCGCAGGTGACCGTCACGGCGTACGCCGTTCCGGGCTTCGGCTTCGGCGCGATGCTCCTGATGAACGCCGTCATGCCGGGCGCACTCGACCGCATGACCGGCGCCCTGGTCGGCCAGGCCGCAGTCATCGTCTCGCTCATCCTGTACGCGATCGGGTTCATAGTGATCCGCCGCCTGTCCCGTATCGACGTCTGAGGGGAGGAGCGGACATGGACCTGTTGCTCGCACTCGTTGTAGGTCTCGCTGTTTACGGAGTGATCGCCGGCATCCGGATGTACCGGGCCGACGCCAAGCTCCCCGGCGATCTCGCCATCGCCCTGGAGGTCGGCTCCACCCGCACCAGCGCGGTCGGCTCCGGCATCGACCGGATGGGCATGCGGTGGGCCCCCGCCGTGCTCAGGATGATGGGCCCCAAGTCGGTCAACAAGAAGCGCCGTCAGATCGACATGGCCGGTAACCCCGGCGGGCTCACCATCGACCGGTACGCCGCCCGCCGGGCCGTCTACGGGGCGCTCGGCGGGTTCGGCGCCCTGTCGATGCTCATGCGCGGCCAGCTCTTCTTCGCCATCCTGCTGCTCGGCTTCGGCGCCTTCTGGGTCGAGGTCGGCATCTGGTCGGCCATCCGGGTCCGCAAGGACCACATCGAGCGCACGCTCCCCGACTTCCTCGACGTCCTCGCGGTCGTCGTGTCGGCGGGCCTCGGTTTCCGCCAGGCGCTGGAACGCGTCGCGGAGAAGTACGAGGGCCCGTGGGCCGACGAACTCCGCATCACCCTGCGCCAGATGGACATGGGCGTCAGCCGCCGTCAGGCCTTCGAGGAGCTCCGCAAGCGGAACGACTCGGAGCAGGTGGCGATGTTCGTGACGACACTCCAGCAGGGCGAGGAACTGGGTGCGCCGATCGTCGAGACGCTGATCCAGATCGCCAACGACATGCGCCGCACGGATGCCCAGAACGCCCGACGGAAGGCGGCCAAGGCCGTCCCGAAGGCGACCTTCGCGGTCACCTCCTTCCTGCTTCCGGGCACCCTGGTGCTGCTGACGGTCGGATTCGTGTACGGGGCCAACGTCGACTTCTCGTTCCTCGGCGGATGACACGCGTGACGGGGATGATGAGCATCACGAGCAGGGGGAGGTGACAGGCGCATGGCATTCCAACTCAGCGACTCACAACCGGGACTGACGAGCGAGGTGCGCCAGGCGCTGGCCAATCCGGGTGCCCAGCCGGCCTTTGCGATCCAGCTCAACGCGCTCCAGGCCATGTGCCGTCAGGTCTTCGGGTTCCGTCTCGCGATGACGGCCATGGCGACACCGTTCGCCATCGCCCGCACGGCACCCGGCGTCGCGACCTGGCTGATCGGCGCGGCCATCCTCGTCACCTTCATGGGCTCCTACGTCCTGTTCCGGGACTGGGAGCGCTTCGGCCCGGTCTTCCTGCGCCACCGCTGGCTGCTCGGCGTCGACGCGTTGTTCGGCGCGCTGCTGCTGATCACCGCGACGCCGGAATCGACCCTGGCGTACGTCACGGTCTGTACGCCGCTGCTCGCCGGGCTCGTGTACGGGTGGCGGGGCGCGGCGGTCTTCGCCGCGATACAGACGCTGATCATCTTCGGGGTGTACGGCACCGACACGAAGCTGGAGGCAGGCACCGCCACCGCGCTCCTCCTGCCCGGGTTCTGCGTGATCGCCGGCGCGGTCGGCGTGACCCTGCGCAACCTGCTGCTCCGCTTCGGAACAGCGAGCCAGGCTCTCACCGAGACCCGGGCACGGCTGGCCGTGAGCGAGGCCGTGGAGCGCGAACGCACCCGGCTGGCACGGGAGATGCACGACTCCGTGGCCAAGACCCTCCACGGTCTGGCACTGGCGGCCGACGGACTGGCCGGCTCGTCCGACCGGATGGACCCGTTGACCGTCAAGCACCAGGCCGAGCTCGTCGCCCGGTCCGCCCGCCGCGCGGCGGCCGAGTCACGTGAGCTGCTCTCGGACCTGCGACGCGAGTCGGGACTCGACGGCGGCGTGGACGTGGTGGAGGAACTCCGCGCCCGCGCCGACGACTTCACCCGCCGGCACGGCCTCACCGCCGGATTCCGGCTGCTCAACGAGACCCCCGTCCCGCCCGTTCCCCAGGTGGTGGCCCGGCAACTGCTCACCATCGCGTCCGAGGCGATGGAGAACGCCGGCCGCCACGCCCATCCCACGTACCTCGTCGTCCTCGCGGGGGTGAAGGGCGAGGTCCTGCGGATCAGCGTGTACGACGACGGGCAGGGCCTCCCCGCGGGCACCACGCTCGACGACCTCAAGCGGGCCGGCCACTTCGGGCTGGTCGGCATGGTCGAACGCGCCGCGTCCATCGGCGCACGCATCCGGATCGGCAAGGGCAAGGCGGCCACGGGCACCGAAGTACGCCTGGAGCTACCGATGGCGGCCCTGTCCCAAGCACCACCCGCACAGCAGTTCAACTGACCCGCTCCACACCGTCCCCCCCCCACAGATCTTGAGAGGAGGTCGCAGAATGCCGGACGACGTCTCGCGCGCATCGGGCCAGAACTGGGCCGCAACGCACCACGCCTCCCAGCACACGTCCCCGCATGCCACGCCCATCAATTCCGAATCCAGTTCCCCAGGGTTCCCCGTCCCCCAGCAGACCGCGGCATCCGGAGCCATGCCCGCCTTCCCCTCCGCCCCCGACGTTCCCGCCCCCGGCCCGCTGCGGGTCGTCGTCGCCGACGACAACCCCGTGGTCCGGGCGGGCCTGAGCGTCCTGCTCTCCGGCCGCGACGACATCGACGTCGTCGCAGAGGCCGCGGACGGCCGGGAGGCCTACGACATGGCCGTGCGGCACCGCCCGGACGTCGTACTGCTCGACGTCCGGATGCCGGGTGTCGACGGCATCTCCGCCCTGCCCCACCTGGTCCGGGTCGCGCCGGTGATGATGCTGACCTACAGCCGGGAGAACGAGATCGTCCACGAGGCGCTCCGGCTGGGCGCGGGCGGCTATCTGGTCCACGGGGAGTTCACGGCGGACCAGCTCGTGCAGGCCGTACGTGACACGAAGAGCGGCCGGGCCCACTTCACCGCCACAGCGGCGAACGCACTCCTGGCCCACATGCGGCAGGGGCCCGGATCGCCGGGCGGCCCGCTCCCGGAGGGCCTGGGCGCGGCGCTGACCTCCGGCGTTCCCTACCAGCAGCCCGGTTACGACGGTCACGGCCCCGGGCCGTTGCAGCAGTACGATGCGTATGCACATTTGCCCTTTCCCGAAGTGGCCCCACCTGGGACGCGACCGGTAGGACAATCCCAGGGTCTTTCGCATCTGCAACCAGGTGTGGGACAGTCTTCGGTGTCCGGGGCTGTCGGCGCGCCTCCTGACAGGCGGCAGTACGGGCTGAGTTCACGGGAGGTGGAGGTCATGGAGCTGATCGCGTCCGGCATGAGCAATCGGCAGATCGCCGCCACGTGCTTCATCAGCGAGAAGACGGTCAAGAACCACATCAACCGCATCTTCACCAAACTGCACAGCGGCAGCCGCAGCGAGGCCATCGCCCGCTGGCTCGGCACGGCGTCGGCTGCGGTTCCTGGTGCACAGGGGGACAGGTAGTCATGGCTGACCGGGGGAACGAACGAGACGTGGTGGGCTCGGTCCAGGGGGCCCAGCCCGCGAAGCCCAGGGCCCAACTGCTGGATTGGGCCCGGGAATGGGCCCTGGGGCCCTCTGGTGGGCATGGTGTTCCGCCGTATGTTTCTCATATCGCAAACGGCACCGGCCAGGAGGAAGCCGGTTACGGGAGCGAGAACGAAGGAACGTGCGAGTCGGCCGGCAGTCGGTCGGCCGAATCTGGAGGGGAACACCATGTCGAACATCACCCTGAAGTCTGCCGTCCGCGTCAACGGCTGGGCCAACACCGCCATCTCGAAGATCCAGAAGCGCTACGAGACCGCGGACCGCGGCCAGACGGCCTTCGAGTACCTCGGCATCATCCTGGTGGTCGTCGCGATCATCGGTGGCATGGTGGCCTCGGGCATCGGCGGCGCGATCACGACTCGTATCACCGGCCTGGTGGACTCCATCACTGCTGGCTCGTGATCGATCGTCGCCAAAGCGACCGAGGGCAGGCCTTCCCCATCTACATTGTGATGGTGGCGGGCCTGCTCTTCCTCGCGTTCGCTTTCTTTGCTGTCGGTCAGGCCTCCGCCACACGTAATGGCGCCCAGGGTGCTGCGGACGCTGCCGCTCTCGCTGCCGCTCAGGAAGCCCGGAAGGACCTCGGAGTGCCGTTCCTCGCCGCTCTGCGGACACCGGACGGTCTCACCGAGTTCTTGGCGAATCATCGGTACTTCAGAGCTGGATGTTCGGACGCGCAGCAACTTGCATCCGCCAATCGTTCGGACCTCTACACCGATGACCCCGTCCGCCGGCCTCGTTGCCGCTGGGACGAGGGATTCCTCCAGGACAAGGTCACGGTCAGCGTCAAGACCCGTTACACGGTGGGCTCCTCGGTGATCCCCAGCACGAAGACCAAGCACGCCACGGCCACGGCCACTGCCGTGATCGAGTTCCGGTGTTCGCCGAAGCTCAAGGACGTGCCGAGTGCTGACCCCGACCCCGGCTCCGATGACGAGGGCGACAAGGACGACAAGCCGGATCTGCCGATCTCCACTCTTGATTGTGCCGGGGGCGGTCTTGATATCGACCCTGCCCATCCGGAGCTGTGGGCGGACGTGGCCAAGACCATCTTTGCCGTGCACTTGATCGACGACTGACAGCGAACGACGAGTAAAGGAATCTGAACCCATGAGCATTCGGCGCACCACGAAATCCCGAAGGGTAGTGGCGGCTGCCTCTATGGCAGCTGTTCTGGCCCTGGTCGTCACCGGGTGCGGTGGTGACGACGGCGGAACCGCAAAGGATCCGGGATCGTCGTCCGCCAAGCCCTCGGATGGGGACAAGGGGGCGAAAGAAGACACTGCTGCTGGGGATCAGGTGGACCAGAATGCCAAGCTGGCTCAGGTCAACGGGCGTGATGGGCTGACACTCGTCGTCAACGAAGTCAAGCGTGACAGTGGCGGCTTCGTGACCGTCAGTGGCGTGATTAAGAACGGCGGAGACGGCATTCGCAGCGGCGGCCAGTGGGCGGGTACTGAGAGTGCCGTCCTGGCGAAGAATCCCAACTCCGTAGCCGGTGCGACCCTTGTCGACAAGGTCGGCAAGAAGCGTTACTACATTCTCCGGGACACGGATGGACGGTGCCTCTGCACCACTGGACTGTCGGCAATTCAGCCTGGAAAGTCCGTCTCTGTCTTCATGCAGTTCCCGGCGCCGCCGGAGACAAGCACCGAAGTCGATTTCACGCTACCGACGTTCGCCACCGCCTCGCTGAAGATCTCTGAGTGATGGCCAATATGAACAGCATCCACACACGGCACAGGCGAAGCGGTCTCGCAGGTCGGGCCGTAGCTGTCGCAGTACTGCTGGCCGGAACCACGGTGTTCGGTGCGACAACAGCCCTGGCGGACGACGGCCCGAGCGTTCCTCCGGGCACGGAGGCCTCGTCCGAGCCGCCCGTGAAGCTGGACAGCAACGACCCGGACCTCAAGATGCCGGACGGCGGCACCCTCGCGCCGGGCAAGGTCCTCGACATCATCCAGGTCGTCGAGGACGAAGGCGGCGACGAACGTCGCGAGGACACGAACGCGGACATCAAGTTCGCGCTCCAGTCCGAGGTGCTCTTCGGTAAGGACAGCGCCAAGCTGAGCTCCGCCGCCAACTCCCGCATCGCGGCCATCGCCGCCGAGATCAAGAAGCAGAACGCCTCGAAGGTGCGCGTCTTCGGCTTCACCGACAACCTCGGCTCATCGGCACACGGTGACGTGCTCTCCAAGCAGCGTGCCGAAGCCGTGCACGGGGTGCTGGAGAAGCAGGTGGGCTCGTCCATCACGTTCGAGATCCGCGGCTACGGCGAGCAGTACCCGATCGCCAGCAACGCCACGGAAGAGGGCCGGAAGAAGAACCGCCGCGTGGAGGTCTCCTTCCCGCGCGGCAGCTCCTCCTGACCGGACCTGCATAGGGGCCTGTTGTGGGGTCTCAGGGCTCGCTGCCTAATCTCAGCGAGCTCTGCACGGCGGCGGCATTTGTGCCGCCGCCGTGAGACCCGCAGGTTACGCGGGTGCCGTGACGGTCGACGTGAGCAGAGCCTCCATGCTTCACGTGAACTCTCGGTACCGAGCTGCATTGCTCCAGAGGGGGAGCAGTGCATGGACGATCTTTTCGAAAGCCATGTCCGCGATCGGAGTGTCCGGACCGCCTACGCCGTTGGCGCTCGACGCAATCCACGCCGAGAGCCTGAGCGTGCCCCGGAATCGGCCGGAGCCATGTCCCGTGCGATCTCGCGTGCTGTGCGACCGAAGAGTTCTATCGCCCGGTTGCAGCCGTCGGACCGCCACATCAGACCGTATCCGAGGGGCTTGTCTTCCTCCACCGGGACGTAGGCGATGCCGGGACGGCCGTGGTACAGGGCGATGTGGGCTCCTGCCAGCAGGACGCCCTTGCCGCCGGCCACGAGCGTCAGTGCCTCCTGGAAGTTGGTGACGGACGGCCCCTGCTGGATCGGCCTGCCACTGGGTGTGCGCGTCGGCAGTTGATGCTCCAGCCAGTACTCCGGGATGTCGCCCGCGATCGTCAGCAACGGCACGCGGGCCAGGTCCTCAAGCGTCACCGTGTTCCGTCCGGCCAGGGGATGCCCGGCCGGGACAGCCAGCACCCTGCCCTCGGCCAGGAGTGTGGCCCCCCGGGTCAGGTCGTCCTCGTGCACGGGGAAGTCCGTCAGCTGGAGGTCGAAATCTCCCCTTCGTAGCATTCCGAACGGGTCGGAGAACGGCACCTCGCATACCTCGACGGCGAGTTCGGGATGGGTGGTGCGCAGCTTCTCGGCCGTCTTCATCACCATCTCTCCGGCCAGGGACGTGGAGAAGCCGACGTGCAGGACTCCTTCGATGCCGCGCGCCGAGGCGACGGCACGCGCCAGGGCGTTCTCGATGCCACGGTAGTGCGGTTCGAGGTCGTCACGGAGGCGGCTGCCGAGGCCGGTGAGGGCCACACGTCGGCTCGTGCGCGTGAACAGAGGTGCTCCGACGCGGCGTTCCAGCTTCTGAATGAGTTGACTCACCCGGGCGCGGGAGAGATGCAGGCGGGTGGCGGTGCGGCCGAAGTGCAGTTCTTCGGCAAGTGCGAGAAAGCAGTCGAGTTCGTTCTGGTCCACGACGTCTCCGGGATGCGCGTGGGCATGGATCGGTAAGCCCGGCTTTCCGAACGTTGCGATCACCGCCGTTGTTCCCGGCCGGGCTGTGACGAAGGCTTGAGGCACCACCAACTCACACCACTCCGGAAGGAGTTCATCGGCATGAGTGCCTTGAAAACTTCGGGCGGCCTGAGCACACACAAGTGGGGCATCCTGCTCGTGCTGTGCGGCGCGATCTTCCTCGAAGGCATCGATGTGGCCATGCTCAATGTGGCGCTGCCGTCGATCCGCGCCGACCTCGGACTTTCCACCGGTGAGCTGCAGTGGGTCATGAGCGCCTACGTACTCGGCTACGGCGGCTTCATGTTCCTCGGCGGCCGGGCGGCCGATCTGTTCGGACGCCGTCAGATGTTCGTATTCTGGCTCACTGTCTTCCTGCTGTTCTCCGGGCTCGGCGGCTTTGCCACCGAGGGGTGGACGCTGATTGCCGCGCGGTTCATCACAGGCGTCGCCGCGGCCTTCATGACTCCGGCAGGTCTGTCCATCATCACCACAGGCTTTGCCGAGGGGCCGGAGCGGAACAAGGCACTGCTCATCTACTCGGGCACCGCTGCAGGCGGCTTCACGATCGGCCTGGTCGCCGGCGGGCTGCTCACTGCCGTCGGCTGGCGGTGGGTCTTCTTCGCCCCGGTCATGCTCTCCTTCCTCATCCTCGTGGCGGCCCTCGTGTTCGTCCCCAAGTCGGCGCGCCCCGACAGATCCGGTGAGCGCGTCGACGCTGCCGGCGCGCTCACCGTCACCGCTGCCCTGGTGCTGATCGTGCTCGGCGTCGAGCGTGCGGCCCACGCGGGGATCACCGCCAGCGCCGGCACGTTGCTGGCCGGACTGGTGTTCCTCGCGGCCTTCCTCGTCATCGAACGGCGGTCTGCCGAGCCCCTGGTACGCATGGGCATCTTCCGCAACGGCTCCCTGGTGCGGGCCAACCTTGCGGCGATGCTGTTCGCCGCCGGGTTCTTCGGTTTCCAGTTCCTGGTGGTGCTGTATCTCCAGGAGTTGCTTGGTTGGTCAACGTTGCGGACGAGCTTCGCGATGCTGGTCATCGGCGTCGACGCGGTCCTTTCACCGACTCTCACTCCACGGCTGGTCAATCGCTTCGGCAACGCCAGGGTGATCTTCGGGGGCCTCCTGCTCGCGGTGATCTCCTACGGGCTGTTCCTCCCGGTGGGAGCGGACTGGAGTTACGCGGCGATGTTCCCGAGCCTGCTCATCCTCGGTCTCGCGTTCTCCCTGGCGTACGGCCCGCTCACCATCGCTGCCACGGACGGGGTCGCGGAGGAGGAGCAGGGGCTCGCGGGCGGCCTCCTCTACACCGCCTTCCAGTTCGGCGCCGCCCTCGGACTCGCCGCGGTCACCGCCGTCAGCGTGGCCGCCACGCACGGGGAGACTCCTGCCGCCCTGCTGGACGGCTACCGGGCCGGTCTGCTTGTCCCGTTCGCGGCAGCCGTCGTCGCGGCTGTCATCAGCGCCTTCGGCCTGCGCTCTCGGCGGGGCCGAGCGCCGTCCGACGCGGTGGACGCTGCCGGTGAGCGAATCGACGCCCCTGTCTCGCCCTGGGAAACGACGCGTTCGTGAGACAGGGCTCTCCGGCCACGAGCGGCGAGACCCTGCCTGGCACCGTGACCGGTGCCAGGCCCGCGTGCTGTGTCACAGCAGGTGGTCGGCCTTGCCGGCCTTGATATCGAGGATGAGCTGCTGGAGCGCCTCGCGGGTGTCGGTGAGGAAGTGGTCCTCGGAGCCGAGGACGGTGATGTAGCCGTTTCCTTCAGCGTCTGTCCCGAGCCTGAAGCAGTTGTTTCCCTCGCCGCAGAAGGGCGCTTCCCAGTCGATCCCGTTCATGCCGGCCGTCCTTAGAGTTGTCGTGAGATGGCGTGTATGAAATCCCGGGAGGCGGCGGTGGAGAGTGATTCAGCTTCCATCCAGTCCAGATGCGCCCGGTACTTGGTGAGTTGGGCTTCCGCGTGCATGAACTCGGGCCGATGGGCGGAATCCAGTTGCACGGTGTCGAGTTGGGGCACGACGCCATGGGCGTAGAGCAGCGCGTGTCCCGCCCCTGGGAATGCTCCTCGCTCGACCGGAATCACTCGGACATCGATGTGCTCGCGCTCGGATGCGTGGCAGAGGTGGAGCAACTGCTCCCGGGTGACGCCTCGTCCGCCGAACTGCATGCGCAGCGCGGCCTCGTGCACGTATCCGACGTAGTCGACCGCCGGTTCACGGTCGAGGATCTGTTGCCGGTCCATGCGATGGGCTACCCGCAACTCGACTTCCAGCCGTGACAGCGCGGGCAAAACGGCGCCGAAGACCGCGCGGGCATAGTCGTCTGTATGCAACAGACCGGGGAGATGGACCGTCTGCGCGGTTCGGATGCGGACGGCATGCCATTCGAGTTCGGCGATGTCCAGCAGTCCTGATGGCAGCTTGCCCCGGTACTCCTCCCACCAGCCGCGATTCCGCTGCTCGGCCATCTTTACGAGGGCATCGACGTACGGCCGATCCGCGCAAGCAAAGTTGCAGGCAAGCGTGCGCACGCGTGCCGGTGCGACCGGGCGGACCCCGGACTCCATGTTGGAGATCTTGGTTCGGTCTATGCCCAACAGCCCCGCCGCATAGGACGTGGTGGCCTCGGCAGCCAGACGCATCTTGCGCAGCTCGGCACCGAGCCGTCTCTGTCGTTCAGTCGGCGTGGAACTGCTGGGCATGGCTCTCTCTTCTCGCGGGTGGCTCCAGTCTGCCGTTGCACCGGCATGTGAGTCCAGCCAGTTAGAGGCAATTGCCTCCAACTGCACGACACTAGTGTCACGCTTGAGCTACATTCGGTGACGCACAGCTCACGTTCCGATGAGCCGGAAGTGCATCGCGCGGTGCTGCCCGCTGTCTCCTGCCCTGGGAGGGGGCGCCGCGCCAGGGAGACAGGCCACTGCTCATCGGACTCGACGCGAGCCACTTGTGCGCATCGACGCGAACGAGGGACACCGCCAACTCGCCACCCGAATCAGGGGAGTCAGCCATGCACTCATCTCCGCTCACCGCACTCTGCCCGGCCGCCGTCGCCGAGACGTGGACGCCGCCACGCCCGCACCCCTACCTGCGCCCGAAAGGACGCACCGCGAGCGGGCGGGAGCGCGGGCTCACGTTGAGCTTCACGCTCCCCGGCGAGATCCGCAGCGCGTACATCGGGCGCACCGCGATCGCCGCCGCGCTGGAAGCGCACGGGCTCGTCCGGTTCGCCTGGCCGACCACACATGCCGCGTCCGAACTCATCGCGGTGACCGCCAGGATGAGCCCCGGCAGGGAGCTCTACGTATCCCTGCGGCACCGCGACGACGCCGTTCGCCTCCTCGTCTGGGACCAGCACCCGCACCACGTCGAACCGGACCTCGCCGCACTCTGCGAAGAGCGGCGGCGGCGGGCGCTCTGGCTGCTGGCCGCTGTCGTGGACGACTGGGGAGGCGAGTGGGGTGTGTGCGAGGCGTCGCAGTCGCAGCAGGGGACCAAATCCTGGGTCTCCCTGCCTCGTTGACCTGCGTCGTCGTCGAGCAAAACGGGGAAGGCCAATCGGGAGAGGTATAGGCGCGCGGGGGCCGTACCGGACGGCCTCGGGCGTACGGCGAATGTCCGTATCACTCCCAACTCCGGCTCACGCGGAGGGACTGGAGCGACGCGGCGATCTGGGCGACGACCCTCTCCGGGTGGCGGTAGATCTCCGTTGCCGTGAAGCGGAGGATCCGGCGGACCTCCGGGCAGCCCTGGAGATCGTTGAATCGGCGGACGTCCTCGGCGTGCGCCTCACGGGTGCCGTGAAAGGCGTAGCCCTCGACCTCTACGACGAGGCCCTCGGCCCGGAAGAAGAAGTCCGGGCGGAGGCAGCGGTGATCCGGTGTGCGGAGGGTCGCCTGTGTCTCGGGGCGGAGTCCGGCGTCGTGGATCAGGAGGCGGGCGACCGTTTCGGCGGGGGAGCCTGAGCGGGGGTCGAGGAGGGGGAGGAGGCCCCGGGCGTGAGCCGCGCCGTTCCGGGGGCTCGCGAGTTCGGCGTGGAGCGCCCGGAGCCGGATGAGTGCGGGGCGGCGGGTTCCCCCGACCCGGCGTGCGGAGAGGGCGGAGTCCGCGAGGACGACCGCCTCGTCACGGGGGAGGTGCCGCATCAGGTCACCGACCGTGCGGACCGGGGACGTGACGTGGAGCCCTCGTCGAACGGCTCGGTCGGCGGGGGAGAGGGGGAGCCGGTGGATACGGGTTCCGGGACGCCCGCGGTACGGGCCGGGGCGCGGGTCGGTGAACTCGGTCTCGGCGGCGCGGACCGGGCTGTCGCGCAGAAGCTCCAGGCGGTGAAGAGCCGCCGCGGTGCGGTGGCTGCACACGAGGTTCGGCTGGAGGGTCTGCAAGACCCAGGCCCGGATGAACCAGTCGATCCTGAGCCCCGGGGCGGCCCAGGCGCCTCGCTGGATGGGCTGCCATTGCTCGTACCGGAGTCGGTGGGAGAGCTGCCGCCGTGTCCAGCCCGCTGCGACGGCCCTGGCGGTGAAGAGGACCCCATCCGGTGCGAGTTCCGCCAACTCCCGTACGTCGGCTGCTCGCTGTCGCGCCCGCGTCCTCCGGGGCGGTGTGGTGATATCTGCCGTGGTCATGGAGCCACGATTCCTCGGATGGCGCGGAGGCGTACGCGCTTGTGGATAACCCTGGGTGATGGTGCGGCCCGCGTGCTTCTGCGGTGCTCCGTCCGCCTTCCCCGGCCACGGTCATCGTGGTCAATGCAGCGCTGAATGGAATCGCGTTGACAGGCGGTCGGCGGGTGCGTGTAATGGACGCGGTGTCGCGTGACGCCGGTCAAAGAGCAGTGGGCCGGCCGGTGATCGGGTGAGCACCCTTCACTCAAGGGTCCGTCATGAGTTCATACTCCGCGCCCTGTACCTGACGTAACGCAACCGCACCCCCTCGCCCCCCGTGCCGCCGTGTCCGGCGCGAGGCCGTGCGGTCGCTTCGTCCTGGGCACCTCACCACACGCCATGACCCGCAGTCACTGCGGAATCACTGAAGCTCCCGGAGATACGCATCCGTATGCCCACGTCTTTCAATGAAACGATCATCGAGGAGTTCCGCGCCAACGACGGGAAGGTCGGTGGCCCCTTCGCGGGCGCCGATCTCCTCCTGCTGACCACCACCGGCGCGAGGTCGGGGGCCCAGCGGACCACGCCCCTCGGGTACGTCCGCCACGGCGGGCTGATCCTGCTCGTCGGATCCAGCCTCGGCGCCCCGAGCCACCCCGGCTGGTACCACAACCTGCTCGCCCACCCGGTGGTGCGGGTGGAGATCGGGACCCGCACCTTCCAGGCCCTCGCGGTTCCGGCCGAGGGGGACAGGCGCGACGAACTGTTCGCGCACGCCGTGCGGATTGCCCCCGGGTACGGCGACTACCAGGCCCGGACCACCCGGGTCCTGCCCGTCGTCGTGCTGGAGCGCGCCGATCCCGATGGGTGGCAGGGACCCGGAGAGGTCCGCACCCTGGCTGACAAGGTCATGGAGGTTCACACCTGGCTGCGCGGCCAACTGCGTGAGGTGGCGGCCGAGGTGGAGGCCCACTTCGCCGAGCGCGCGGACCGTCGGGGGCCCGGTGAGCCGCCGGCGCCCAGCCTCGGGTTGCAGATCCGGCAGCGTTGCCTGGCGTTCTGCCAGGCCCTGGAGTTCCACCACACCAGCGAGGACGGGCACCTGTTCCCCGGGATCGCCCGCTACCACCCGCACCTGGGTGACACCTTCGCCCGGCTTGCGGACGAGCACCGCACCGTCGCACGGATTCAGGCGGCGCTCGTGGAGCTGCTCGCCGGTATCGGGATCGCGGAACCAGTGCGCTTCCGGGGCGAGTTGGCGCGGATGTCGGCCGAGCTGAACGCGCATCTCGACTACGAGGAGGAGACGATCGTCCCCCTCCTGGCCGACGTTCCCTGGCCGCCGGTTCCGCCGGTTCCGCCTGTTCCGCCGGTTCCGCCTGTTCCGCCGGTTCCGCCGGTGAACCCCAGTCGGTGACCGGGATGGTGGGGTGCGGCTCAGTCCGGCGTGGCCGGGGTCCCGTTACTTCGCGCGCGAGCACCTGGGCGCGGTGAGCGCACACGTCAACGACTTCCTCGGCCAGGCCGTGGCGCTCGTCCGCGAGCGCTTCGGCGGGAAGGTCACCTACGCCGCCGTGCCGTTCGAACGTGTCGACTGGGCGCCCTTCGACATCGTGTCCCTGGACCTCTACAGGTCCGCCGAAACCGCCGACCGGTTCGCCGACGGAGTCCGTGACCTCGTGGCGCAGGGGAAGCCGGCCGCGATCACGGAGTTCGGTTCGGCCGGCTACCGGGGCGCGGGGGACCGGGGCGCGGAGGGGCTGGAGATCGTCGAGTACGGCGAGGACGCCGCCCCTGTCCGGCTGAACGGTGAATACGCCCGCGACGAGGCCGGCCAGGCCGCGTACCTGCGTGAGCTGCTGGAGGTCTTCGAGGCCGGAGGCGTCGACAGCGCCTTCGTGTTCACCTTCGCCCTGTACGACCATGTGCACCGCCCCGACGGCGACCCCCGGGAGGACCTGGACCGGGCCGGCTACGGCATCGTCAAGGTGTACGAGGACCGCCTCGGGGTCACCTTCCCCGGGCTGCCGTGGGAGCCGAAGGCGGCGTTCACGGCCGTCGCCGATCAGTACCGGGAGCGCTGAAGTCCGTCGTGGCGGCGCGCCGCCCCCTGTCCACATCCCCGCCCCGGTCGCGGGTGGCCTGGACGAGGAGTTTCAGCGCGGCCTGGGAGGCCGAGCCGGGGGCGGCGGTCACCATGACCAGGGACTGCTCGGGTTCGGACGGCACGGTCAGCGTCTGCTGCGTGACCGTCAGGGAGCCGACGAGCGGGTGCCGTAGCTCGTACTCGGCGGTGTCGCACGCCCGTACCCGGTGGTCCGCCCACATGCGCGCGAACTCCGGGCTACGGGTCGTCAGTTCACCGATGAGCTGCGTCAGCCGGGCGTCCTGCGGGTGCCTCCCCGCGACCAGGCGCAGATTGCCGACCACGGCTCTGGCCTTCGCCGTCCAGTCGACGTAGAGCTCCCGGATGTGGGCGTCCAGGAAGACCAGCTGCGCCATGTTCGGCCGGTCCGCCGGGCGCTCCGGGCCCGTCGGGTCCACATGCCCGGCCAGCAGCGCGTGCCCCGCCGTGTTCCAGGCCAGTACGTCGCTGCGCCGCCCGGTCACCACGACGGGCACCTCCTCCAGCGACCGCACCAGTTCGCGCACGGCCGGGCCCGGCCGCTCGGCCGGGGGACGGCGGGCCGTGACCCGGTGCCGGCAGGCGGTGGCCAGGTCGTGCAGGTGCAGCCGCTCCGTCTCCTCCAGGCACAGGGCCCGGGAGATCGCGTCCAGCACCTCGGCGGAGGCGTGGCAGGAGGCGCCCTGCTCCAGACGCGTGTAGTACGAGGCGCTGACGCCCGCCAGCAGGGCCAGCTCCTCACGCCGGAGCCCCGGAACCCGCCGGCGGTCCCCGTAGGTCGGCAGCCCGACGTCCTGGGGCTGCAACTGGGCCCGTCGCGCCTGGAGAAAGGCCCCGAGCTGTCCGTGTGCGTCCATGGCCCCGAGTATCCAGTGCGGGGCCGCCCGCAGCCTGCCCCTGCCAGGGATAGGCAGAACCGGGGCTGGTTGCCCACGCCGGCCGGACACAGAGTTGGGGCCACGAGCGAACCGCCGTCGCCGAGCGACAGGGCCGCCTCGCACCCCACCACCGTCCACTACGCAAGGAAGCAACATGTCAGCGAAGTCCGCACGGAACGTACTGGTCGCCGCCATCGCGACCGCCTCCCTCGCCGCCTCCCTCGCTGTCGGCCTGCCCGGTTCGGCAACGGCTGCCACGGCGCCGTTGTCACACGCCCGCATCACCCAGCACTTCGACCTGGACGGCAAGCAGATGCCGGAGAACATCGTCCTGGAACCCGACGGCAGCGTCGATCTGTCCTTCTCCGCCGCACGGCAGATCGCCCAGGTCACCCGCAACGGCAAGGTACGGGTGCTGGCGACCCTGCCCGCGCCGGCCGACGACGGCGTGCACACCCCGGCGCTCGGCTTCCCCCTGGTCACCGGCCTGGTCAGGGACGCGCACGGCACGCTGTACTTCCTGTACGCCACGGGTACCGCCGACCTCACCGGCGTCTGGCGGCTCAGGCCCGGCGGCACCCCGGAGCGGATCGCCGCGCTGCCGGCCGACGGCCTGCCCAACGGACTGGCGCTGGACTCCGGCCGGCTCTACATCACCGACTCGGTCCGCGGCGTCATCTGGCGCGTACCGGCCGGCGGCGGCACCGCGACGGTCTGGGCGGACGGCCCCGAGCTCGCCCCGACCGTCTTCCTCGGCGCCAACGGCCTGAAGGTGCACAACGGTGCCGTCTGGGTGTCCAACCTCGACAAGGGCACCGTGGTCCGTTACCCGGTGAAGAGGAACGGCACGGCGGGCCCCGCCCGGATCAGGGCCGAACAGCTCGCCGGAATCGACGACTTCGCCTTCATCGGCCACAGCGACCGGATCCTCGCCGCCCTCGACCAGACCGAAGAGGTGGCCCTGATCGAGCCCGACGGTACCCACACCATCGTGCTCGGTCCCCAGGACGGCCTGCAGAACCCCACGGCCGTCGCCGTGCGAGGCAACACCGTGTACGTGACCTCGGCCGCCTACCTCACCGGGCAGGACCCCAACCTGCTCACCGCTCGTATCCACCACCGTCGCTGACGGAACGTCACTACTGGTGGCCGGCGTCTGCCGCGCCCCTGCCCAGGGAGATTCCATGAGCATCACCACCACCCCGGACCGCACCGCACTCCAGCACCTCGACCCGGAGGACTTCCGCTTCACCAGAAAGGCCTGGATCGCGGCCACCCCCTCACGGGTCTACGACCTGGTGAGCGAGGTATCGATGATCGGCACCTGGAGTCCGAGCGCGAGCGAGGTGAGTTACGACGCCGGAGCCGGCCCGCGGGCCGGGGCCTGGTTCAGCGGACGCAACCGGCGTGGCGACCGCGAGTGGACCAGCCGCTCACAGGTGCTGAGCGCCGAGCCCGGCGAGACGTTCGCCTTCGTCGTGGAGGGGCTCGTCCGATGGTGCTGGACCTTCCGCCCGCTCGGAACCGGCACCGTCGCGGAGCAGTCCTGGCAGCTGCTGGGCCTGGATCCGGTGCTGGGCACCACCCGCTCAGAGCTGGACGCGCTGCTCGCGCACATGGCGGACAGCGCGGAGGCCACACTGGTCGCCCTGGGGCGCTGGGTCGCCGAGGAGGGCGGTGACGGCGCGGCCTGGTGACAATGCCGTTCGGATAGCCGTCTGGTGGGCTTGCCAATGGGTTGAGCTTGATGTGGGCGGCGGTCCTGTGGGTCCGGTGGTGGGTGTTGCGGCCGACAGCGCGGTACTTGGAGCTGATCGCTCGTTTCCAATGCGCGGAATGACGTCGGACCGGCCCCGCGCGCGGCACCGCAACGCCCTGCACCTGGCCGAGACCGCGTTCTCCAAGCTGACCGAGCAGTACCGCACCACCGCCGCGCGCACGGCCGGCGGTGTCGTGGAGGTGGTCGTGGGTGTGGAGCAGATCGCCCACCGGTTCCTTCGGCTCCAGCGCGGGGCGCAGCGGGAGCTGCTCGTCTTCCTGGTCGGCGAGCCCACCGCCGTGCCGCGCGAGGACACCGGCACCTCGGACCGCGAGCGCGCCGTGGTGCCGCTGGACATGACGGAGTCCGGGGTGGCCGTCACCCACACCCTCAAGCCCGAGACTGCCGCACCCGGCGTCGACATCTCGGCGGCCGCGGCGGGCGGGCGTGGCGGCTACGCCTACCAGTCGATGTCGGGCACCTCCATGGCCACCCCGCACGTCGCGGGCGCGGCAGCAGTCGTCCGCCGGGCCCACCCGGACTGGACCGCGCGCAGCAGGTCAAGGCCGCGCTGGTCTCCTCCGCCCGCACCGGCGGCAAGGTCGCCGGCGCCGACCGGACCGGCGCCGGCGTCCTCGACGTGTACGCGGCGGTCCACCAGAAGGTGCCCTTCGCGTCAAGGTCATCGACCGCGACGGCAAGCCCGCGGCCGGCGCCTCATCGCTGGATCCGGTCAGTCGGCTTCCAGAACGCCCTGTGGGTCGACGGCTCCGGTGACCACTGGTCCTACGGCGGGTCGTTCGGCGACCTCGGCAACCTCGCGCCGAAGCGCAACGGTGAGCAGATCGCCACCACCGCGTACCCGTACGGCGTGTTCAGGATCCCGGCCGAGGACTCCGCGTACGAGCTCACCCAGAACCTGGACAAGATCCCCACCTCGGACAAGTCCTGGCTGCGCTCCACCTCGGTCACCACCACCTGGAGCTTCCGCTCCCGCCTGGAGCCGGACGTCCACTCCCGCGGCCTGCCGTTCCTCTCCCCGGCGTACGACCTGCCGGCGGACGGTATGAACACGCTGCCCGCGCGCGGCGGCATCAAGATCGGCCTCTCGGCCGAGGGCCACGCCGCGTACACCCCGGGCGCGATCACCGCGGCCTCGCCGGCCTACTCCTACGACGGCGGTGCCACCTGGACCCAGGCGCCGACCGAGCAGCAGGGCGGCAAGTGGACGGCCGTCGTCGACCACACCGGCGCCACCGGTCAGCAGGTCATGCTGAAGGTCGCTCTCACCGACTCCCACCACGACGCGGTCACGCAGACCATCCCGCGCCTACGACGGGCGGGATCCGCACCGCACCCCCGGCCGGGCGGTCCCCACGACAGCGGACCGCCACGCCCTCCGCGTGCGGCCGCAGGAGCAGTCCGGGCGCCACTCGTGCGGGCGCACTTCAGCGGGGTGGCGGCCAGCCTCCCTACGGACCCCCGGCGGGAATGGACGATCGATGCCCCGGGTCCGCTGCCGTGGGCGGCACGTGCATGCGCGACCACATCGCCGCTGGAGGATGCCCGCATGTTCCGTCCGCTGCGTGCAGCGATGTCCTCGGCACCAGGTCCGACCGACCACGACGACACCACCGCCATCCGGACACCTGCCACCCGCGATGTCTTCCTGGCGACCATGGCGGCGACGGCCGTTGTGGTCGTCCTCGGTCTGCTGACCGGGACCGCGGTGCTCCTTCTCGGGCTGCTGGTGTTCCTGCCGGCGTTCGCCGCCGCCCTGTGCAGCCCGCGCCAGACGGCGCTGGTCTCCGCCTGGGTGAGCCTCGTCGTCGTCGCGCCGGTGGTCTTCCAGCCCGGGGAGCGGATCCTCGACCGGGTGATCCTGACGCTGTTCGCCGTCGGCTTCGGCGCGCTGGCCGTCTACGGCACCCGGGTGCGCGTCACGCGTGAGGGCGCCATGGTGCGGCTGCGGTCCACCGCCGCGGCGATGCAGAGGCAGATCCTGCGGCCGTTGCCGCTGCTCACCGACGATGTCCTGGTGGACGGCGTGTACGAGCCCCTGCAGGAGGACAAGCTGGTCGGGGGCGACATCTACGACGTGGCGGCCACCGCGTGGGGGACCCGGGTCCTCATCGGTGATGTCCAGGGGAAGGGGCTGGCCGCCATCGGGATGGCCATAGACGTGGTGGGGGCGTTCAGGGAAGCCGCCCACCGGGAGCCGACGGTGACCGCGCTCGTCGACGCGCTGGAAGCGGCGGTCGTCCGGCACAACGACTACGCCGGACAGCGCGGTGAGCCCGAACGGTTCGTCACCGCCCTCGTCCTGGGGGTGGACGCGGGTACCGACACCCAGTTCGTCGGCTGCGGCCACATCCCGCCCTACCTGCTGCACGAGGGCGTCGTCACCGCCGTCGGCGCAGGGGAGGAACACGTACCGCTGGGCCTGGCCGATCTGGTCGATGAACCACGCACGGTGGCATGGTTCGCCTTCCCCGCCGGGGCCACACTGCTGCTGTGCACCGACGGCCTGACCGAGGCCCGTTCGCGCGACGGCGCCTTCTATCCGCTGGAGGCGCGTTTCGGCGGCCGCGTCGACATCACCGCCGGCCGGCTGATCGGTTCACTCGTCGACGACGTGCGGAACTTCACCGCCGGAGTGCAGCAGGATGACCTGGCGGTTCTCGCGGTACGCCGTGCCCCGCGTCCGGCACCGTAAGGACCGGCTACCGTCGGCGCGCCGTCGGTTGACGCGCTGCCCCCACGCTCCCGATCTGCACGCATACCCTCGACTCCCAGTGAGCCGCCCCGACTGTCAGACGGTCAGGAGCGCGGCGCCGAGGGAGACCAGGGCGAGGACCTTGGCGGCCTCCAGCGCGATGTAGTACAGATGCGTCGTCGAGCGCGGAAGGTCCTCGCCGGCCAGGACGCGGTCGGAGTGCCGGTTCAGCCGGGGGCGGACGACCGCGAGCTGGGCGGCCAGTACGCACACGGCGACCGCGGTGAGGACGACGACGGCCACCGTGGGTGTGCCGACGGCCACCGCGGCGATCAGCACCAGCGCCAGGGCGGCTTCGGCGAGGTTGAGTGCACGGAAGACGAGCCGGCCGATGCCGAGCCCGATGGGGATGGTCACCCCTGGCGCCCGGAACTTCAGTGGCGCCTCGATGAACGAGATCGCCAGCACCATCCCGAGCCACACGAAGGTCACGGCCCCTGCCGTGGCTGCTGCTTCCGCGTTCATCGTGGCGATGCTGCTTCCTCGGGTGCGGCGCCGGCCGGGGCGAGGTGGGCCAGGCAGACGTCGGGTTCGGCGAACGGTTCGAGCCGGGTGGCCCGGACGGGGGCGTCCAGCTCCGTCAACGCACCCTGCATCAGCCCGAGATGGAGCGGGCAGACGATCGGCCCGTACTCCTCCGCGAGTTCGAGGAAGGGGCAGTGGTGCAGCCGGATCAGGTCGGGCGCCGCCTCGTCGTCCCCCGATGCTTCGGGAGCGAAACCGAGGTCGGTGAGCATCGCGGTCAGCCGGGCGACGGACTCGCCGTGGGCCGGCCGGCGAAACGGGGGCACCCGGTCGATCAGATGCTTTCCCCAGGCGCGGCCGGTCCGGGTGGCCTTCACCCCGGCGTCCGCGCCGGACGCGGCCAGCTCACTGACGAGCATCCGGGCGAGCAGGTGGTAGCCCCGGATCCCGCCGCGGTCCATTCCGGGCCGGGGGGCGTAGACCGTGCGGGGACGCCCCCGCCCGGAGGACTCCTGCCGACTGCACTCGACGGCACCCTCCGTCACGAGGGCGTCCAGGTGGAAACGCACCGTGTTGGGGTGGACGCCGAGCTGTCCGGCCACCTCGGTGACGCCCAGCGGGCTGTCGGAGGCGCGCAGCGCGTCGAGGACTGCCCGGCGCCGCGGTGTCTGCGGCGCAGCCGTGTCGTCACGGGTCATGTCGGTCACCCTTTCCGGCTCCGGGGCGGCGACGCGCTGCCGGAGGAATAATTTTTCCAAATTGTACATGTAATAATCGTGATCCGAGTTCCGGAAGGCGACAGGAGCACTCAGTCATGGCACCGTCAGACGACATCCACATCGAGGCCACCGAGACCGACCCCGCTGTCCGTGCCCGGACCGCGATCCACCGCGGACACCGGGAACTGCTCGCCGGACTCGCCGCGTTCACCGGGCCCGAACCGGCCGCGGGGTACGGGGACTCCGTACACGCGGAACTGACCGGCTTCTGCACCGGCGAGCTGCGCCGCCACCTGGCCGCCGCCGACGGGACGCTGTACGCCGCCGCCTCCGGCGCCGGTGACACGCGCCTGCTCGTACGGGCCCTGCGCGGCGGCCTCGCCGCGCTCGACGCCCGTATCGACACAGTCGCCGCCACCGGCGACGCCGCGGCCGCCGTGCCGCTCGCGCGGGCGGTCGAGGCCGTACTGGCGGTCCATCTGGAGGTCGAGGAGACGGTTCTGCTGCCCGCGCTCGCCACGCTGCCCGGCGCGGACCTGCCGGCCCTCGTCGCGGACATGAGCACCCTGCTGGACGGCGGCCGGCTGGACACCCCCGCGGTCATCGACGTCCGTGAGATCCCGCACGGACGCAGGCACCCGCGGATCTTCGCCCGCTTCGGCCGGCTCGGCCCGGGGGAGGCCTTCACCCTGGTCAACAACCACGACCCCAAGCCGTTGCGCCGCGAGTTCGAGGCCGCCCACCCCGGCACGCACACCTGGGACTACGTCGAGTCCGGTCCCGACGTCTGGCGGGTCCGGATCGGAAGGGTGACGGCGGATGCGTGACGTACACCCTGGCCGTCCGGGACCGGCGGGCGGCGCAGCCGGTGCGGGGAGCCCGCCCGGCCCGGCACCGAGCCTGCTGTGCGACGTCGCCGCCGTCGCGGGGCTATCCGGTGACGGCCCGTCATCTGCGGGTGCGCGCTGGAGGCTCGCGGAGCCGGGGCGCCAGCTCGACGCCAACGTCGTTCACCTGCCGCCCGGTCAGCGGGTCGAGACGCACACCGAGCCCGATCTCGACGTACTTCTGCTGGTCGTCGCCGGTCACGGCACCCTGGAGGGGACCGAGAGTGTCGAACAGCTCGCCGCGAGTGGGCTGTTCTGGCTGCCGCACGGTTCGACGCGCCGCATCACGGCAGGCGCGGACGGTCTGTCCTACCTCACGGTCCACCGCCGGCGCCCCGGCATGACCATCCGCTCGCGCCGAAACACGCCCTAGGTGTTCTGTCCATGGAGGTTGGTGACGGATCCCACGGCTTGGGGATCTTGAACGAGTGAGGGCCTTCCGGGTTCGGTGTGGATTGCGACA